>JBILPR010000111.1:0-11757 GCA_044373795.1 Algoriphagus sp.
CTTATAAACTTTACCTCAGCGATTCTTTGCTTTTTGATGGTTTCGCTCACGCCTGTCACACTTTCGGCTCGCTCAATTACCGCGTTACAGGTATTGATTCCCCGATACAAATCATCCCAAAGTTCGCGGACATGGCCATTTTGAGAGTCAAACTCATTGGTATAAGTATTCATGAATTTCCAGGAACCATCTGCACCATTTGTGTAGATATCTGTACCAAACTCAGTCAAATTATGACCACGCTCGGTACCATACCATGTTCGTAAAGAAGAATAGGCGGCATTTACACCGTCCTCCAATCCCTTTGGGCTATTGAGGTAGTCATTTCCTATCTGGGAGATTACATCTTCCTGAAGTGCATCCTGACAAGAAAACACCATTGAAAGTGACAATGCCAAAGCGCCTGATTTAAACCAGGATTTCATTTTAGTAGAATTAGATATTTTTTTCATCGTTGAATTGCTTTGAGATTAAAACTTCACGTTGATACCAAAAGTGTATTGAACTACAGGAGGTGCCACGTTAGCGGTTATTGCACCGGATTCCACACCCTGCTCACCATCAATGAATGTTTCAGGGTCAATTCCCTTGTGTTCTGATCGGTAATTAGAGAAAATAAATGGATTCTGAATGCTGGTGTATAATCTCAGGCTGGTGAATCCGATCTTTTTCAAAGTCACATCATTGAAGGTATAACCAAAGTTGATGTTTCTGACTTTAATAAAAGTACCATCAAAGTATTGCATCGAAGAACTGTACTTAGGGAATTCCTGATTCTCATTAGGTCTGGGATATGCATTGGTTGGATTGTCGAGAGTCCAGTAATCCACATCCAGGTTATTGTATCGACCAAATAAGTTGTTTGTGCTTGTATGAAAGGTAGATCTGATCATGGATCCAAATCTTCCGAATATAAAGAAGGAGAAGTCAAAACCTTTGTAAGCGAATCGATTAGTCATACCCACAGAGAAATCTGGAACTGCTGAACCAAGGAATTGACGGTCTAATGAATTAATTCTTCCGTCTCCGTTCAAATCTTCCACCTTGATTTCGCCCGGCTTGTCACCAAATCCTGCTGCAACGTCTTTCTCAGAAGTCTGCCAGATTCCCACCTTTTTCAAATCATAAAATATGGTCAAAGGCTTACCAATAAATCTTCCTGCCGCGATGTCATCCCCATTCGGAAGAGAAATGATTTCTTCCCGGTTTCTGGTCAAAATCACATCTGTTGACCAGGTGAAATCACCGCTTTCAATGTTCAGAGTAGAAAGTGAAAGTTCGATACCTCTGTTTTGTGTTTCTCCGATATTTGTGATGTATCCACCAAAACCTGTAGAGTTAGGAAGAGGCTGTGGAGCGAGGAGGTCAGAAGTGTTGGTCACGTAATATTCCAAACTACCTAATATACGGCCTCTGAAGAATGAGAAGTCAACTCCGGAGTTGAATGTGGTGGAAGTTTCCCATCTCAAATCGGGGTTACCAATCGTATTTGGTCGATAGCCAAATGCCGCTGTATTGTCCCAAGCGTAAGAAGTTCTACCCAATAATGCCTGAGTTTGATATGGGTTGATCGCCTGATTACCGATAGAGCCATAACTTACTCTTAGCTTCAATAAATCAATTTTGGTAGAGTTTTTCAGGAAATCTTCCTGGTGCATATTCCAGCCCAAAGCGACTGAAGGGAAATAACCAAATTTGTTGTTTTCTCCGAACCTTGAACTACCATCAGCGCGAATAGTACCCGTCAAAAGATACTTGCCTTTGAAATCGTAGTTTACTCTGGCCATGTAAGAAAGTAGCGACCATTCTACCAGGTTGGTATTTGCACCGGTGATTTGTGCAGCATCTCCAAGTCTATGGTAAAGTTGGGATGGAGCAGGGATTCCCTGTACGCTGATCGAGCTTTGCTCAAATCTGTCCTGCTGGAAAGACTGTAAGGCAGTCAGATTAATGGTGTGATTAGTTTTGAAGGTTTTGTTATAAGTCAGGATGTTTTCAACCGTGTAGTTTAGATTGAATCGATCGTCCACACTTCCGGTAGGAGGTCCGCCTCTTCGATCATTTGTCTGAGAACCTTGAAATCTGCCATATCTGCTGATGTTCAAATCAGGACCAAATACCAAACGGTAAGTCAAACCTTTGGTGATTTCCCAACTTCCATAAATACTTGTAAATGCTCTGTATCTTCTCGTTTCATCAACTATTGCACCCGGTACGATCTCCGCAAACGGGTTTGTTCTTAAACCATCTGTGGTGGGAGTGAAGATAAGATTACCTTCATCATCGTAAGGCTTTCCAAGTGGATTCTCGGCAAGGGCTCCTCCAAGCGGATTGAAGTTCTCACCATTTCTATCACTTCGGGTGAAAAGTGTAGAAGTTCCTATTTTAATTTTTTTATTGATTTGGTGATCCAAATTGACACGGAAAGTGTAGCGGGTAAAATCCTGATTGTAGATGACACCTTCATCTTTAAAGTAGTTTCCGGAGATAAAGAAGGTAGTTTTATCACTGCCTCCGCTGACACCGATTTGGTGACTTTGGATACTGCCCTGTCTGATCAAGCCTCCCGGATAATCAGTACTTCTTCCCAAACCAATACTTTCCAATTCAATAGGTTCAAAAATCTTGGCATCTGCTTCAGGTGTAGCGGGCCCAGCAGGATATCTACCGGTTGCTCTTCTTGACTCTCTTTTGTATTCGGCAAATTCAGGCCCGTTGAAAACATCAATTCTACCCAACTCCTGACTGATACCATAATAAGAGTCTAGTGAAACAACTGTCTTTCCGACGGTCCCTCTTTTGGTTGTGATGAGAACTACACCATTTGATCCTCTGGAACCATAAATGGCTGTAGCTGAAGCATCTTTTAGGACTTCCATAGAGGTGATGTCATTTGGGTTGATGTCTCCAAGTCCACCTACTGTAGGAATACCATCTATTACATAAAGTGGCTCATTGGATGCGTTGAAAGAACGACGGCCACGGATACGAACCTGTGGAGCTGAACCCGGTTTTGAACCAGCCTGAGTCACATCCACACCTGCGGCTCTGCCCTGAAGGGCCTGACGGGCATCTGTAATCGGTAATTCCAGGATTTCTTTGGATCCAACTGAGGAAATCGCACCGGTTAATTGACTTTTCTTCGCAGTTCCATAACCAACGACAACCACTTCGTCCAAATCCGAAAGATCCGGATTAAGAGAGACATCGATTTGGGATTGATTGCCGACTGTCACTTCAATTGGATCATAACCAATGAATGAAAATACGAGTACTCCATCGGAAGCAGAAGTAATGGAATATTTACCATCTAGATCTGTGGTTGTTCCTTTGGTAGTCCCCTTCAAAAGGACTGTGACACCCGGTAGTGGAGCACCTGTCTCATCCGAGACTGTACCTCCCACCTGTGCTTCCTGAGCAAATGCGAAACTCACATTCAGCATCATGAATAGCACTACCGTTAGGTAAGTGTAAAATTTTTGACGCATAAGTTTTGGGGTTAATGTTAATAGATAGATTGATGATTAACTTGATGAATTTCCTTTACAAATGATTTTTTAATTTTTGGTATGAGTGGCCATTTGTGCTGAATTTTCATAATTCAAGGTAGATGAATGGCGGATCAAGGTCAAGACTTGGTCAGCGGGAAATACGGAATCGATTGCGTAGTTAACAACCAAAAAATCAATTAATTGTAAAACAAGTAGGGTTAATTGTAAACAGAACGGTTTACTGAAAAAAGATTAATGCACCATCTATTTCATTGAAATATCGGTAATGAATGTCTATTTAATGTGTGCTTTACAAAAAATGAAAAACACCTGCTTTCATAAAGAAAACAGGTGTTTATTATTATTTTATTTTATGATTATACTTTCGGAGGCTCCCAGCCTTTTTCATATTCCCGGGTCCATAGTGCCATGGCTTTTGGTGAATTGGTAATGTGTCCGTTTGAAGGATCACAAATTAATTTCTCTCCGGTGCGGGAACTGATATTTGCCAGGTGACAAAGCAATGTACTTACTGCACCTTCTTCGATATTGGAGTTTTGCTTTTCCTTTCCTCGAACAGCATTGAAGAAATTCACGATGTGCGTCGTGCTCATGTCACCACCGCCACCCAGCTGTGTACCGCCTTCCGAACCGCCACCCATATTGGTTTTCACAAGTTTTCCGGCACGGTCAAACTGCTTGTATCCATCGCGATCCACGTACACCGAACCTTCAGTTCCGTAAATGATGGTCCCCCGGTCAGTTCCGTATGTTCTGTAGTTGTTTCGACTTTTCCCATCCCATTGGATGATTTTATTGTCTCCAAATTTGAAGGTAGCATCCATTGTATCGTACATCACCCATCCATCTTCAGGGTAGTGAAATTTGCCTGAAACTACCTGCACCTCACTTGGATAATCAACTTGAAGTGCCCATCTAGCCACATCCAGTTCGTGGGTTGCATTGTTTCCGGTTTCGGCTGTTCCATAATCCCAACCGTACCAATGCCAATTGTAATCCCAAGTATCATGCATATAAGGTTTGCGCGGAGCCGGACCTTGAAACAGTTCCCAGTCTAATCCTTCAGGCGCAGATGCAGCTTTTGGATTTGGGACCACTCCACGGGAATTGCTGTAGAAAGCTTTTGCCATGAATGCTTTTCCAATCGCGCCATTGTGAATGGCAGCGATAATTTCCCGGCTTTCAGGAGCGGATCGCTGCTGATTACCCATTTGTACTACTTTATTGTATTTCTTCTGAAGTGCAATCAGCAATTCTCCTTCTCGTGGATTGTGGGAGCAGGGTTTTTCAACATAGACATGTTTTCCTCTTTCAAGTGCAAGCCAGGTACCCGGCGCATGCCAGTGGTCCGGAGTTGCATTGATCAGCACATCCAAATCTTTGTCATCAAGCACTTTCATGATATTTTGCTCCTGCTTCGGTGCATAGCTGATGTGTTTCTCAAAGTTTTTTGCAGCCTTTGGCATCTGAGACTTCATGGCATCGCAGATGTACATCAGATTCACATTGCTTGATGCCAAACCGATTGGCTCGTAAAAAGCTCCCAGTCTCCTGCCCAAACCTGCGATTGCCACATTCAGCCTTTCATTGGCACCAATGATTCTTCCATAGGATTTTGGTGAAAAACCAATCGCACCCAAAGCTGAGATACCAACAGTCGCTGCTGCTGATTTCTTAATAAATTCCCTTCGGTTATTCTTCATATTTCATTTTGGGAGATTAATTCAACGTCTTTATTTTGATGTTTTTGTAGCTTACCTCATCGCCATGATCCTGAAGCAGGATATGACCTTCAGCAGCTTCACCAAAATTTGGCCAGATTTTGTACTTGCTTCCGGCTACCAGATCACGGAATTCCTGTGAACCTCTCTGATATTCCAATACTTTCACACCGTTCAGATAATGGGTCACTTTGTTGTCCGGAGTTACTACCACACGGCCTTTGTTCCATTCGCCGATCGGCTTCAGGAATCTTGGCTGCTTCTCAGCCTTGATCAAATCATATAGTGAAGCCAGTGTGCGATTTCCTTCAATTCCCATTTTGGCATCGGGATGCTTCTCATCGTCCAAGACTTGATATTCCAGACCAATCGCAGATCCCTTATTTCCTTCGGAAAGCGTCACAAAGTATTTCAAACCACTGTTTGCACCTTCGGTCAATCTGAAATCAAAAGCCAGATCAAATGCTTTGAATTTCTCAATAGTGACAATATCACCTGCATTGGTGGATTCTCCTCCGCCGGATTTGGCGATTGTAAGGATTCCCTCATTTACTCCCCAACCGAATTCAGGAAAGGAATCTTTGTAAGCACCTTTCCAGCCATCAGCGTTTTGACCGTTGAAAAGCAATCTCCAACCCTGTGTTTTTTCGTATTCGGTCAATGCATTCAAGCTGTTATTGACTACGAATACCTCTTTGCTGAAAGGCTGAGGAGTCAGGTTCTCGGTTTGAATTTTTACATTCTTGAAGTAGGTCTTTCTTCCTGCTTCCGTAGAATCTTTTACGCTGTGAACCTGAAGCGCGATAAAACCTATGCTGTCCATATCATCCACCACATAGGCTATTTCCTGCCCATTGACCCAGGTTTTGATTTCGTCTCCGATTGCCTCAATTCTATAATGGTTGAACTCACCAACTTTGAAGGCAGACTTCGCTTCCGGATTCATATCAAGTGGATATAGCCAACCTCTTCTTGCCTCGTCATAGATTCCTCCTGACCAGGCTCTTTCACTTGGATCTGCTTCGATTTGATAGCCAAAAACCAACCCTTTTCCTTCTCTTGCTGCCGGGTCAAACTGACCACGAGCCATTACGCCGGAGTTGCTGGTTGTATGCTCAACTTTCAGATCCAATTCAAGGATAAAATCAGTGTACATCCCGTCGGCAACCAGAAATGTATTTGGAGATCCAGCTACCGAGGTTCCGACGATTGTGCTGTCCACCACTTCAAAAGTTGCAGTGCCAGCGACAGGCTTCCAACCCGTCAGATCAGTGCCGTTGAATAGATTTTTCCATCCGTCCGTAGCCTCTTTTGAGGCAGGTGAACAACTGATAATCAGTAAGATTGAGAAAAGGAATAAGGTCGATTTGAGAAATGATTTCATTTATAGAGGGTTTTTGTAATATTCTAAATTCAGGATTAAAGCCGATCAAGTCAAATTGATCCATTCCTAAGTTACGCAATCGTTTGCGAGTATTGTTGAGCAAATTGATGATCGGAATGCCCTTTTATAATTGCGGGAAATAATCCTGCTGATCTTTCTTACTTTTGCGCATGCTTGATTTCAACCAAAAAGGAAAAGTTTTCATCACTTGTAAGGATCGCTCCATTACTTATTTAGAGAAAGAAGTTCGTGAACTCGGTTTTGTGCCGGAATCCGTCACCCGAACAGGGCTTGAACTCAAAGCGAGTTTGGAAGACTGCATGGACCTGAACCTTTACCTGCGCACTGCATCTTCGGTGCTGTATGAGATCCGATCTTTTTACCTGCAAAATGCCGACGATATCTATCGACGGATCAAAGCAATTCCTTGGGAAGATTATTTGGATGTGGATGGTTATTTTTCTGTCAATTCAGTTGCTGAAAATGAAAGCATCACCACTCCGCTGATCGTCAATCTGAAAATTAAAGATGCGATTGTGGACAGATTTCGGGATTTGAAAGGAAGAAGGCCTGATTCAGGTTCTGATTTCGATGGTTTGGTTTTTCAAATGTATTGGAAAGAAACCCAGGCGATTCTTTACATCAACACCTCAGGGGAAACCCTTGCCAAGCACGGCTATCGCAAGATTCCCGGAAAAGCTCCGATGATGGAAGCTTTGGCAGCTGCTACAATCTATGCAACTGAATGGAATACCCGGGTTCCTTTTGTAAATCCGATGTGTGGTTCCGGAACGCTTGCGATCGAAGCAGCCTTGATGGCGACCAATCGCTATCCTGGTTTGTATCGGGATCATTATTCCTTCCAGCATATTTTGGGATACAAGGAGGAAGCTTATCTGGCGAAAAAGAAAAAGCTGGAATCCAAAATCGTAGAGACCCCGGAAGTCAAAATCATTGCTTCAGATATCTCCCTTCAGGCGATTTCTTTCGCCCGTGAGAATGCTGTC
The DNA here is from genome assembly GCA_044373795.1 of Algoriphagus sp. Classification (GTDB taxonomy): domain Bacteria; phylum Bacteroidota; class Bacteroidia; order Cytophagales; family Cyclobacteriaceae; genus Algoriphagus. The sequence goes on from JBILPR010000111.1 coordinate 7,625, forward strand.
TATGCCGGTGTCGATCATATGATTGATTTTCAGGTTTGTGATTTTGCAGAAACTGAGATACCTGAAAAGCCAAGAGGAGTGATCATGTTCAATCCCGAATACGGAGAGCGATTGGGTGAAAATGACGAGCTCGAGATCACGTACAAGCGAATGGGTGACTTCATGAAGCAGAAATGTGCAGGCTATCGGGGTTATATTTTTACCGGAAATATGGAGCTTGCCAAAAAAGTAGGATTAAAAGCAAGCCGAAGAATTGAATTCTGGAACGGTACGATTGATTGCCGGTTGCTGAGATACGATATGTACGAAGGGAAGAAGGAAGGCTGAAAGATTTCGGATTTATGATTTTAAAAAAAAGAGAAACCCCGGTTAATTTTTCCAATCATGGAAATAACCGGGGTTTCTTGCTTCTAATGTATTAAATCTTACATCTCATTTCCAAAGTTCTTGGTTCTTGAATCTCGGTTCTTGTTTCTCAAGTCTTATGTCTTAAATCTAAAATCTTAAGTCATAAATCCTAAATCCAAAGTTCTTGATTCTTGTATCTAGGTTCTTGCCTCTTAATTTCATTGATGCTCGTCTCTCAGCAGATCATTCACTGTCTTCACAGGATTGAAGGTGATCAGGGGAACTTCCACAAACATCGTGTTCCAGTTAGACATCGCCCCATTCCAAAGTCCGGGTAATTCCAACGCTTTCAGTTCTCTTCCTGATTTTGATTTTTCGGTAATGAAGCCTGTCTTCATATCCCGGCATTTCAACAAATCAAAAGGTCTTCCTCGGTAATCTTTGGTTCCACAAACGAGGTCAACAGGATTGAAATGGGTTGCCGCATTAAAATGCTTTTTGGATTCCTGATCATTCAAATCAATTTGAGCTGTTTCGAGAATCTGAAGTGATTGGGAACCATCTTCTTCTTTGACCCAGAAAGGTCCGCCTCCAGGTTCACCCGTATTTTTCACCATTCCGCAGACACGAATCGGCCTGTCAAGTTTTGTTTTCAGATAGAAAGCCTGGTAATCGATGGAGTGAGTGTGGAAATCATCGGGCAGTTTTGCACCCAAATCATGCGTAAAAACATGCTCAGCATGACGCACTGACTGCTGGTCAATAGTCCTGTCCAGATTTCGCAAAGCGTGGAATATTTTCTCCTGGATCTCCAATAGAAGACCTCCGATTGCGATTTTGTAATTTTTGGTCTCTTCTTTCAAACGATCCGGAACGACGTTATCGATGTTTTTGATGAAGATCAAATCTGCGTGAATGTCATTCAGATTTTCAAGCAAGGCTCCGTGTCCGGCAGGTCTGAAAAGCAAACTTCCATCTTCCTCGAGGAAAGGGCTGTTATCTGTATTGACCGCAATCGTATCGGTTGATTTCTTTTGATGAGAATAGCTGATGTCGAAGTTGACCCCAAATTCCCTTTTTAGTCCGGGCAGGATCAAGGCGATTTCTGCCTTGAATTTCTCATCGTGCTCCGGGGAAACGGTAAAGTGAATTTTCACGGTATTTCCTTCGCCGATTGCATACTCTATTCCTTCGATCAGATGCTCGTGAGCGGGAGTTCTGCGCTCATCCGGATACGAGTGGAATCGGAGCAAGCCTTTTGGGAGATTTCCATATCCCAATCCATCGTCAAAAAGTAACGCTTCCAAAATTCCTTTATAATCTTTGGAATCGATGCTTTGTGCAATGCTAGTTCCTCGGAGGATCAGTACTGAATCAAGATCATCGTAGAAAGCAAACTTCTCGATGTTGTTCATGAATTTTTGCACGAAAGCGCTTTTGCTGATATCTCCATTCCCTTCTACAAATGAGAAAAGGTCTTTAAACATCCGCGAGGCGGCTCCGCTTGCAGGCACAAATTTCACTACCTCGATTTGGGCAGCTTTTTCCGGATAGGTGAGGAGGAAGTGTCTTAAATCCTTATCGTGCAAAACTTTGATTCCATCACCCGGAATGGCAGGAGCGGTGATGGTGAGAAATGGAAAACCGTTTTTGAAATTATCAATTTGTTCGGCAACTGTCTCAGGAGACATGCCTTGGGCTAAAATTTTTGATTTTAAACCTGAATCCATGGGTCTTTGGGTTGTTCGTGAAAAAAGGGAAGATAGCAGCCAAACTGACTTTGCTCAAGTTAAAAGTTTATTTTTTTGAATAATTATTTGAATTCAAATTTTCCAACTCCATTTGAGTTTAGTCAAACTTCTAGAAAAGAGAAATTGATTTTTTGATAGGGCTTTTTCTGAGCTAAAACTGACAAAGATTCTTCCGGAAACTGAAGGATTCTCGGATAGCCGCCCGTCACCTGGGCATCTCGCATCAGGATTATCAGTTTTCCCCCGGATGTCAATTGAACTGTTCCGGGGAAAACGGGTGCAGTAGCCAGTTCAGGCAATGAGTTAGGAAGCAATTCTTCCAATTGGATAGCCATTCTATTCTTCAAATTGGAAATTGTGAAACTCCCTTCGGAAAGCTGTTTTTGCGATTTTTCATCCAGCAATTTCCAATCCGGTCCGGGATAGGCTTTAATGGTTTCTGTTTCAAACCGGCTTGTATTCCATTTTGCTTTGGAATTGGTAAAGGATGGAATCTCCTGAGAGGTAAAATATGGAATTAAGGCGTTTTTCCGGACGGTGGATTCAGCGGTAATTCCCTGGTACCAACTTTTGGATTCCAGAATTTCTGCTGTTTGGAATCCTCCTTTAATTCCCAAATATAGAATCGACCCAAGAAGTAAGCCTCCGATTTCAATTGTGTCACCTTCCTGAATTGGGATCAAACCAAAAGAGGAAACGGGTTTTGCATTCAGATTGCAATCGGCTTTGGCACCGGCAAGGCAAATCAATGTCGGGGCATCAAATTCAGCTTTGAATCCGGGTTGGCTGATTTCCAAAACCGCGTCATCGGCTTTGTTCTTCAGCAAATGGTTGATCCAGGAAAAGGCCTTAAGATCCATGGCTCCGGAATAGGGCACTCCGAATTGAGAAAACCCAATTCTTCCCAAATCCTGGATGGAAGTTCCGGGACCCGTTTTCATGATTTTTAAATAGGCAGGATCTTTAATCATCGCAGTTCGGGAAGTTTTGGATGACGAATGAGTAAATCAAATTCCTTTTCGGAAATAGGTGTAAAAAGCAATTTCTCTCCGGGTTTTGCCCAAACAGCCGGAATCAACTGAGGGTCAAAAAAGCTGAGTGGAGATCTCCCTATCAAATGCCAACCGCCCGGACTTTCCGAAGGATAAATTCCTGTTTGACTGCCTCCGATGGCAACCGATCCTGCCGGAACACTTAGATCGGGAACTCGCTTTCTGGGAGTGTGCAACTTTTCAGGAAGTCCGTTCAAGTACATGAATCCTGGTAAAAACCCGAAGAAATGAATCCGATACTCAACTGAAGAGTGAAACGAAATCAAGTCGGAAACTGAGATATTCTTACTTTCAGCCAGCGTTTCCAGATCTCTTCCGGTGGAGGAAGAATAGCGAACCGGAACCTTCCAGCAATCCTCGGAAAGGGATTTTAGCATGAGTTTTGTCGGCATCAATTCCAGCCAGGAAATGACTTTAGAGGCAGGAACAGCAATTTTCCAGACAATCGAAAGTGTCTGAAATCCGATTCTTGTTTCCAGAATCTTATCTCCAAGATCTTCCAGAACTTGAGTTTTTATTGCGAGTTGAAAACGGAGCAATTCATCGGAAATGGTTTCATCCCAAAAGAATTCTCCCAAGTTGGGTGTGATGAGTTTGTAGCCGGGGATCATTTCCAAAACCAGTTTCTGATGATGGGCAAAAACTCAAACAGGCCAGGATTATCTCCATGAAAGCATACCGTGTCAGTCTTTACCGGCAGGGAATTCCCGGAAATTGAAATCAATTCACTTCTATTGAAAACTGGTTCTAAATGCCTGATAATAGCATCCGAACTCGTGAGTAAGGAGCCTGATTTGGCTCGGGAGACAAGGCTAAAATCATCTTCATAGGCTCGATCCCCAAATATTTCAAGCCTGAATTTCAGATTTTTCTCCTTTGCAAAATACTCCATTTGAGAATGTGGAGGAACAAAAATAGGAACTGAGGGAAAATACCGGGAAAGGAAATCGGTTAGTGAGTTTGCAAGTTCGGGCTTGGCTGC
>JBILPR010000112.1:0-11729 GCA_044373795.1 Algoriphagus sp.
TGTGCTCCTGATTAAGGAGGGCAACGGGAAAACGTTGACTCTGATGAAACCGGAACTTTGGCAGCCTGAGTTTGGCAATAATTGGATCTACTTGCTTTTTGATTTGTTTCAAATAAGACCCATCTGTGGGCAGTTTTCAGAGGTTTCACTCGATGTGGTAGAATTTGCCAGTAAACCAACCATCTATCATAGTCCGGCAAGCAAGCTGTTAGAAAACGGACCAATGGAGGGGGGTGTCCTGAAATTTTCTTTGATTCGAGATCCTAATTGGAATAAACTTCTTTTTCAAATCAATTCTCTAGTTCTGGTTAGTCTTGAATCTACCGAGAACTCAACCCAAGTTACAGATCTGCTTTTTCCTCTTTACAGCCCGGGAACTAAAGAAATCTACCTGGGACCGGAAGGCGATATCAAAATTTTGAAAGGATGAATTTCAAATCCCATCTGGACCAGCATGAGGTTTTTGGAAAAGTGGCGAAAGCTGCCGCCAAACTGGGTTTAGAAGCTTATGTCGTTGGAGGTTATGCCCGTGATCTTGTCCTGAACAGGCCTAGTAAAGACATTGATTTTACATGCGTAGGAAGCGGAATAGAGCTTGCTCAAGAAGTGGCAAGACAATATGAGTATCACGTTCCGCTTTCAGTTTTCAAGAATTTTGGCACTGCCATGCTGAAACTGGATGACTACGAGCTCGAGTTTGTCGGTGCCCGAAAAGAGTCCTACCGCACAGATTCCCGCAAACCGATAGTTGAAAACGGAACATTGGAGGAGGATTTGGAGCGCAGAGATTTCACGATTAATGCTATGGCTATTTCTCTAAATGCGTCAAATCATGGCGATTTACTGGATCCATTCGACGGTCAGAAAGATATTAAACGAAAACTGATTCGGACGCCTCTTGAGCCAAATATCACGTTCTCGGATGATCCTCTGAGGATGCTGCGGGCTGTAAGATTTGCTGCTCAGCTCAATTTTGACATTGATGCAGACACTTTTTTCGCCCTTTCGGAAAATGCTGACAGGCTGAAAATCATTTCGGCAGAGCGAATTATAGATGAACTGAATAAAATCATAGCAACACCCAAACCATCTTACGGATTCAAATTGCTGTTTGCGGGAAAGCTTCTTCATCAGTTTTTTCCTGAAATGGTAGATTTGCAAGGAGTGGATTCGGTAGATGATAAATCCCACAAGGATAATTTCTACCATACGCTGCAAGTTCTTGATAATGTATGTCTACTCAGCGACAACCTTTGGCTGCGATGGGCTGCAATCTTGCATGACATAGCCAAGCCGGCTACCAAAAGATTCAATCAGAAAGTGGGCTGGACGTTTCATGGGCATGAAGACAAAGGAGCGAGGATGGTTCCTGAGATTTTCCGAAGGATGAAACTCCCAATGGATGAGCGTATGAAATATGTGCAAAATCTGGTTCGCCTCCATCTAAGGCCTATTGCATTGGTCAAAGATGAAGTGACGGACTCTGCTTTGCGCAGATTGCTTTTTGATGCAGGTGACGATATAGACGATCTGATGAAACTTTGCAGGGCGGATGTGACTTCCAAGAACAACAGTAAAGTGAAACGCTACCTTCAAAACTTCGATAAAGTAGATCTAAAGTTGAAGGAAGTCGAAGAAAAAGACCAAATGAGGAATTTCCAACCTCCAATTTCAGGGGAAGAAATAATGGAAACTTTTGGAATTCCTCCTTCAAAAGTTATCGGAGAGATTAAAGAAGAAATTAAAGAAGCTATATTGGAGGGCAAAATTCACAATAATCCCGAACAGGCTCGTGAATTAATGCTGGAGATTGCCCGGTCCAAAGGTCTCTTGAAAGCAAGCAAACCCTCAAAATCATAACATAAATTAAATCGTCTAATGAAGCGCGTAATTCTCATGCTGCTCCTGGTCATTTGTGCCAGCCCTCTCTTTTCCCAAAATCTTGATTCGTTGGCCAAACTTGATCCCAAAACAAGTATGGCTCTTGACTTGTCTGATCAGGCAGCCTATCAGCTGGCTATCCGATACAATGATTTTGATGTTGCAAAGGTCAAGTTGTACGACTTGCTTCTTCGTAATCCTACCAACATTCGTTATGCGGAGTTACTTGCCAGCCTTTATTTTGAGTTGAATCAATCCACTTCTGCAGCCTTAGTAGCTTTGGATATCATCGAAGGTGGAAATGGAAACAACACTACCGCTTTGGAAATCGCAGCCTATTCCCTTGAACAAGTTGGAGCCTTAGACAGGGCATTGCCGCATTTCGAAAGTTTGTATTTGCTGACAGGAGACAATTTCAGTCTTTATAAATCGGGATTCATCCAATACTCTTTGAAGCGTTTTCCTGAGGCTTTGAATTCGGTAAATATGTTAGTGAAAAATGCCAAGGCTGATGAAAAAATAGGTTTTCCTAAATCGGCAACTGAAACTCAGCAAGTGGATATGAAGGCAGCAGCCTTGAATCTGAAAGGTATGATCTACCTGGAGCAAGGATCAAAAGCTGAGGCAAAAATTGCATTTACAGAAGCAATAGCACTTGAACCAACATTTGAATTAGCGAAAGAAAATCTAAAAAAAGCGATATAAGGATCTTACTTTAAGTCAAAAAAACGGTCTAGAAATGGCCGTTTTTTTTTATCTTAATATTTCTCAACCCTTTATTTATTAGGAGTATCATCAGTCAAAAACGAAAAAGAAAGATGCCAGAATGGTTGTGATTAGGGAAATGGCCAAACTTATCAAGATTATTTTAATGTGATCCGGAATCCAAAAACTGGCATTTCCCTCTTTACTCATTCGGTTATGAGGTCTAATAAACAAGAGTACAAGGGATAAACATCCCAGGAAATAAATAATAAGTATAAAAAGAAAGCTCGCAACGGTTTCCATTGGTTTTTATGTTGAATATTCAAAGTAGGATCCTCGGGTTACAATAAAAAAAAACAGCAAAAGCTTAACAATTTGGTAATGAACATAAAATGAAAAAGGTCTCTTAGAAAGAGACCTTTTTCATTTACTTGATTTTCAAAGTTTCGACCATTTTCCCTGATCTGATTTTGGTATCGATCGTACTACCAATGTCCACCCTATCGAGTTTTTGGAATCTGCCTGAAGGAGGGGTTCCGGTGATATCTGAAAGTGCTGTGCGAAGCAAGAGTTCATTCACATCACCCAGCGGGCGAAGTCTTTCTGAAGATTCTTTAAGGGTAATATTGGGAGTGAATCCTGTGGAATAATCAGACTGATCAAGACTGTTAAAGCTTTGAGATACGATCGGAAGTAATCCATATTTGTTTTGGGGATTTTCTGTGTCTTCGAATGCGATCGAACCGACATTTTTTCCAGTGGTCCGATCACCAATCAGGAACACATTCATGTAAGGTTTTAATCCATTGATGATGAGTTCAGAGGCCGAGGCCGTTCTGGTTGAGGTCAGAATGTAAACCTTATTTCCTGCAAGGGTATTTCCCAGGTTCTGGGTCTTAGTTTTAAAGGCAGTTTGCTGGTTTTTCAATTCAGGCACTTCCCGCATTACTAAGGCATTGTATCTGGTCTTCGAAAAAACCTGAGATTGGCTTACTCCCGGACCTATCAAACTTGCCAAATTAACGGCTGAAGATACATAGCCTCCGCTGTTATATCTGAAATCTACGATCAGGTGATCAATGTCATTTGCTTTAAAGTTTGCAAAGATCGCATCCATTTCATCGTCATAGGCAGTACTTCCCTCGCCTGTGCCTGGTGCAAAAAAATGATAAACCACATACCCGATCTTTTGATTTCCGATTGTGTAAATAGAATCAAGGAAATTTGGATTCTCGGATAGTTGAACAGGCTTAAGAGAAAGGTCTTGCTGGGCGACAAACCCATTTGCCTCGTCATTGAATCTGATAAAGGAAACGGTGTGTTGTTGATCGGTTTGTCCCAATATGTCGCGGTAATTAGTCACGGTCAATTGGGTGCCATTGATTTTTTGAATCACATCGCCACGTCTCAGTCCTGCAGCAGATGCCGGGCTGTTATTTTTGATGTAGCTGATCTCAGCAATTACATTATCACTTGTTGCACTTTCTTTAAAAAGGATAAATTCATATCCAGCTTCCAGAGAGATTCCGCTTAAGGCATTGATCAATTCCTCATAATCAGGATAGATGACCGAAAATCTATCAGTAGGACGATTCAGCAACGCTTCGAAATAATCTTCAGGATCAGAGGTCTCAGCAATGGGAGTTCCCAAATCATCCAGCCAATAATAAACCTCACTCATTAAGTCCAGAATCCATCGATTGACAGCCTCATTTGAAGTGGGATCTACTGATGGTAAGGTGTCTTCCTCTTTCTGGCAACTCAAAAGAGTTACGGATAAAAGGGATAGAATCAGGAATCTTGAAATTAGGGTTGATTTCATAGGAGTAGGATTCGAAATCTAAAAACGCAAAGATTCCTGGCTTGTTTGATTCTGCTTAGAATAATTCCGGTATTAAAACGTGGACCCGTATGAAACGTCGTGCGTCTGACTATCAAGCAATAATCCATTTTCGCATTTGAGAACCCGGTATGGATATTTCCGGAGCAATTCATGGTTGTGGGTAGCCATCAGGATCGCGGTTCCATTTTTATTAATTTCCTGGAAAAGCCTGAAAATACCATCAGCCACATCCGGATCAAGGTTTCCAGTCGGTTCATCGGCAAGCAGGATAGAAGGATTATTTAATAAGGCTCGAGCGATTACCACACGCTGTTGCTCTCCTCCGGAAAGTTGGTGAGGCATTTTGCTGGAAGCATTATTCAGTCCGACCAAAAGGAGGACTTCCGCCATTCTTTCCTTTATTTTCTCCATGTCAGTCCAGCCAGTTGCTTTCATGACAAAGGCAAGGTTCTCAGCTACGGAGCGGTCTCCAAAAAGCTGGAAATCCTGAAAAATGATCCCGATTTTTCTCCTGAGATAGGGTACTTCTTTCGTCTTGATTGTTGTGAGGTTAAATCCTGCGATTTCTACTATTCCGCTTTTCAATGGAAGATCAGCATAGAGAGTTTTGAGCAATGAACTCTTGCCGCTTCCGGTTCGGCCGATCAAAAAGACAAATTCATGCTGCTCAACCGAAAAATTCACATTGGTCAAAACGGGATCGACTCCCTGGAAAATTGTTGCTTGATTCACCTGAAGTACAGGCTTCGTACTGAAATCCATCTTATAGTTCTAATTTTTGAAGTTTCCCAAAAGGTAAGCCTGAAATCAACGAAGCGAGTTCTTCTTCCTTGCCTTCCAGCCCAAATTTCTCAACATTTTTCATTGGCCTGTCTGCCCGGAAATAGGCAACAAGAACGAAATTTTCGTCCCGGATTTGAATGTAATCCGGAATTTTTGCCTTGCCCTTTACTTTAATTATATACATAAGTGTAAATTAAAAAAAGACCGGCATTGCCGGTCTTTGTCTTTTTTATTTTCCGGCTGCTTTGGCGTGGTCTGCCAGAAACGTAGCCAATCCTGAAGTAGTCAACGGATGGTTGAGTAAACCTGTAATTACTTTAAGCGGACATGTCACGACGTCTGCACCAACTTCAGCACATTTGATCAAGTGCATAGAATGTCTTACAGAAGCTGCGAGAACTTCTGTCGGGTAACTGTAATTCTGATAGATATGAACGATCTGAGCAATAAGCTCCATCCCATCATAAGAGATGTCATCCAATCTTCCAATGAAAGGGGAAACGTAGGATGCTCCTGCCTTCGCTGCCAATAATGCCTGGCCAGCTGAGAAAATCAAGGTGCAATTAGTTCGGATTCCCTCACTGTGGAAATACTTTATAGCCTTAATGCCTTCTTTGATTATCGGGATTTTCACCACGATTTTATCATCTATTTTGGCTAATTCTTTTCCTTCACGGATCATGCCTTCGAAATCTGTTGCTATCACTTCAGCACTAACTTTATCATCCACGATTTCGCAGATCGCCTTATAATGTGCCCGAACATTGGCTTCGCCGGTGATTCCTTCTTTTGCCATCAAAGATGGATTAGTAGTGACACCGTCTAATATTCCCAGATCGTAGGCTTCGCGGATTTCGGCCAGATTGGCTGTATCGATAAAGAATTTCATGTATTTTTTTTGGTTAGGATTTAATGGTTTTCGAATTCTGAAATATTGGCAATAATGGCTTTAATTTAACAAAAGCTTGTCGACAAAGTTAGAAGATAATTCAGGATTAGGGGAATGTAGATTTGCCTTTGCTGGAAAAAATGGGCAAAAAAGAAGCGGCATCGCACCGCTACGACTGCTTACCCTTGCTTCCTTCCGGACCTGGGGGATTCAGCAGGAGCTGGTCGTGCCGCTAGCTACAAATATAAAGCAAAATTCACTCAAAGCAATAATTGAAGTGATTCTGAGGAGGGTCAAGGTGCATTAGTCAGAGAATCAGCTAAATAATTTATTCAGCCAGATTTAAAAAGGATCAATCCTTCGTCTTGGACAAATGAAGCTGAAACTCCAGTGCTCCGCACGATTTGAATTCATCTTCTGCCAAATCTTCAAAAATCTCCTCATCAAACTCCATTTCAGTTTTTTCGATCTTTCCGTCAGGATGAACAATCAATTCTATTCCAGAAAAGTCATCCGGATTGACTTGGACCAAAACCTTATAATCGTCAAAAACTCTCTTGAAATACTGTGAAATTGCTTTGGCCATGAGCTGTATTTTAATATTATTTCAAAAATAAGCTGAAAATTTTGAAAAGAAGTTTTGCTAATTCCAATCCCTTTCTAAATTTGCGCTCATTCTTATGAAAACAATAGCAAACAAGTTTTGGTGGTGGCATTCTAACTCTTCTCAAGGGAAAGATCAGAAAGCCGTTGCCTAGATATTAGCGCATCACATAGTAAAAAGGCTTACTGGATTTTTCCGGTAAGCCTTTTTTCATGAATAAAATTGACTCCAAATGACCAAAGTGAAATTTCCAATCCTTACCAAATACAGAAAGCGATTGGCTGATACCATAACTCCGGTGAGTATTTACCTGCAAATCCGTGATCGCTTTGCAAATCCAATCTTGCTGGAAAGCTCCGACTATCACGGTCAGGAAAACAGTTACTCTTATATATGCTTCAATCCGCTGGCTACTTTCATTTTCAACGCAGGGGTAGTAGAAGAGAAGTTGCCATTTGGAGAGACTATTGTCTATGATGTCAACAAAGAGCAGAATCTGGTAGATAGCCTCAGGGCTTTTGGGAACAAGTTTGAAACGCTTCCTGACAAGTTCAATTTCAGCTCAAATGGACTTTTTGGATATATCCAATACGATACGGTTTCTTATTTTGAAGAAATCAAACTTCAAAATACAAAGCCGAATGAAGTGCCAATGCTGCAGTATTCTGTTTACCAGAATATCATCGTAGTCGATCATTATAAAAATGAGTTGCATCTTTTCGAAAATCAGGTGGAGGGAGCGGAAAAGCCGGAATTTATGGAGGAGATTGAAATCCTGCTCAACAACAAGAATATTCCTGCATACTCATTCAAGAAACTTGGAGAAGAGTTTTCTAATTACACGGATGAGGAATTTTTAGCCATTCTAAACCAGGGACGCGAGCATTGCTTCCGGGGAGACGTTTTCCAGATTGTGCTTTCCAGAAGATTTACGACCCAATTCAAAGGGGATGAATTCAACGTGTATCGTGCACTTCGATCGGTGAATCCTTCTCCCTATCTCTTTTACTTCGATTATGGCTCATTTAAAGTTTTTGGGAGTTCGCCGGAAGCACAGATCGTAGTGAAAAATAACAAAGCGACGATCTATCCTATTGCTGGCACTTTCCGAAGGACAGGCAATGACCTCGATGATGCCGAACTTGCACGGAAACTCTATGACGATCCGAAAGAAAACTCCGAGCATGTGATGCTGGTAGATCTTGCGAGAAACGACCTTTCCCGGTCATCAGTAATGGTGAATGTGGAGGTTTTCAAAGAAATTCAATATTACTCTCATGTGATTCACCTGGTTTCCAAAGTGACTGGCGAGCTTCCTGTAGGAGCAAATCCGCTGCAATTAGTGGCGGATACTTTCCCTGCAGGGACACTCTCGGGAGCTCCAAAATATCGGGCCATGGAACTGATCGATGAACTTGAAAACGTTTCGAGACAGTTTTATGGAGGTGCGATTGGTTATTTGGGATTCAATGGAGATTTCAATCACGCCATTTTGATTCGATCCTTCGTGTCCGAAAACAATCAACTTCGATTCCAGGCAGGAGCCGGGGTCGTGGCCAAATCTTCCATTCCTTCCGAATTGCAGGAAGTGGCCAATAAATTGGAAGCGCTCAGAGTGGCGCTGATTACGGCGGAAGGGATTTAAGTGGGATAATTGAAAAATTGAAAAATTTTAAGATTGAAAAATTATGGTTGCGGTTGAAAAGTGATAAGGTTGTAAGGTTGTAAAGTTTTGGGACCTCAATTGTTGATCTATAAAGTGATGGTTCTTTACCTCTTAAAGAAGAATGTCTATGATGGTTAACAGCTTTGAAGAGTTACAGATTTGGAAAAAGGCAATTGAAATTGGTGTTAAGATTTACCTCTTGGCGGATCAGACTCCATTGAAAAACGATTACAAATCAAGAGATCAGTTAATCGGTTCAGCAGTTTCAATTTCGAATAATATTGCAGAAGGATTTGAATACAATAGCAGAGTTCAGTTCATTAAACTCCTGGGATATGCAAAAGGCTCAGCAGGTGAATTGAGAAGTCAACTGGCTCTATTGGTAGAAGTGAATCGGGTGCCAAAAGAGGAATATCTGAGATTAAAAGAAGAATTAATTGTGCTTTCAAGGCAGATTAAGGCTTTGATCACCTATCTCAAAAACAAAAAGGATTAAATATTAAAGTATAGAAAAATGGTTGGACAATGAAACGTAATTACTTGTTAATTCACCAACATCCAAGATTAGATGGTGAAGAAATGACCGAGTTTGGAGAACCTTACAACTTTCCAACTTTACCACCTTGCAAATCCTAATCCTTACCAATATTTCAATTTTCAAATCTCTAACATGAAAATACTAGTTCTTGACAATTACGATTCCTTCACCTACAACCTGGTGTATATCATTCGCCAATTGGGGTATGGAGATCAAATGGATATTTTCCGGAATGATAAAATCAGTCTGGAAGATGTGGATCAATACGACAAGATTCTGCTTTCCCCGGGACCCGGAGTTCCTTCAGAAGCAGGCATAATGCCCGAATTGCTGAAAAGATATTCGGCATCCAAATCCATATTGGGAGTGTGTCTGGGCCATCAGGCTATTGGTGAAGCTTTCGGAGGAGATCTGAATAATCTTTCAGAAGTTCTTCACGGAGTCGCTTCCACGGTTACCGTTGAGCCGGATTTGCTTTTCAAAGACGTGCCGGATACCTTTAAGATAGGCAGATATCACTCCTGGGTGATCGATGAATCCACGCTTTCGCCAGATCTGGAGATCATAGCACGTACCCCTGATAATCAAATTATGGCTGTTCGGCATAAGAAATATGATGTGAGAGGTGTGCAGTTTCACCCGGAAAGCATTCTGACCGAAAACGGTGTTCAAATCATGAAAAACTGGTTGGAGAATTAATCCAAACGACCACCAATTTTCCCGAAATCTTATGAAATCGAGCATAGAGCAGACCTCAAAATGAGAAATGATCATCTAGCGTGCGAGATTCCATATGGCCTTTAAAATCAAGTTATAATCATATGAAATCGAGCACAACGCAAGCGACACACCCTATAATGATTATGAGCCATGCGAGATTCTCCCGAAGAAAAATCGGGACAGGCTATCTGGCCGCTAAAAAACAAATTATAAACAGATGAAAGATATTCTCAATCAATTGATAGAGCATCGCACGTTGACCCAGGATCAGGCAAGGGAAGTCCTGAAAAACCTGGCAACGGGTTCCTATAATATTAGTCAGATCGCGGCTTTTATGACCGTTTACCTGATGAGATCGATCACGGTGGAGGAACTTGGCGGATTCAGAGAGGCGATGCTGGAATTGTGTATTCCGGTGGAAATCTCTGAATACGATGCAATGGATCTATGCGGGACGGGTGGAGATGGTAAAGACACTTTCAATATCTCAACTCTTGCTTCTTTTGTGGTAGCGGGAGCTGGTCAAAATGTAGCCAAGCACGGGAATACGGGTGTTTCATCGATCTGCGGCTCATCCAATTTGATGGCCTATTTCGGCTATCAGTTTACAAATGAAATAGGTCAGCTTCGAAGAGGGTTGGATGATGCGGGGATTTGCTTCCTCCATGCTCCGCTCTTTCACCCGGCAATGAAAAATGTAGCTCCTATCCGGAAGGAACTTGGAGTGAAGACTTTCTTCAATATGCTCGGACCGATGGTCAATCCAAGTTTCCCAAAGAAACAATTGGTGGGAGTTTTTAGTCTTGAACTTGCGCGCTTGTACGGTTACTTATACCAAGAGATGGAAGGGAGATTTTCGATTTTACACGCGTTGGACGGATACGATGAGATTTCGCTCACAGGCCCTTTCAAAATCATCTCAAACGTGGGAGAGAAAGTATTGCATCCTGAAAACCTCGGTCTTGCTCAGCTTTCTCCAGAGTCAATTTTGGGAGGAGAGACTGTGGAAGAATCTGCAAAAATTTTTGAAAGTATTTTAAAAGGGAAGGGCACTTTGTCCCAAAATTCTGTTGTACTGGCAAATGCTGCCGCGGCTTTGGTCACAGCAAGAGAAGGTTTGAGTTTTCCGGAAGCTGTCGCAATTGCCGAGGAAGCATTGCTGAGCGGAAAAGCGTTGCAGGCATTCAATGGGTTGGTCAATCCTAAAACATCAGTATCGTTAGCATAATCGTTCTTATGAATATTTTAGAAAAAATCATCGCAAGCAAGTACAAGGAAGTGGCAGAAAGAAGCAGTTTGGTGCCGGTGAAATTACTGGAGAGGAGTGCATATTTCGAAGGTAAAGTGGTGTCGATGAAAAAGTATGTGACGAATCCGGAGAAATCAGGGATTATCGCAGAGTTCAAAAGAATATCACCTTCAAAAGGAATCATCAATGGATCCGCATCAGTCGAAACCGTAAGTATCGGATACATGCAGGCCGGAGCTTCGGCACTTTCCATCCTGACCGACAAAGAATATTTCGGAGGAAGCAACGAGGATCTGAAAATCGCCCGAAAATTCAATTTCTGCCCGATTCTCCGGAAAGACTTTGTGGTGGACGAATACCAAATCATCGAAGCGAAATCCATCGGAGCGGATTGCATTCTGTTGATTGCAGCGGCTTTGGAGCCATCGAAATTGAAATCTTTGGCATCTTTTGCAAAAAGTCTTGGACTCGAAGTACTGCTCGAAGTGCATGACGGCGAGGAACTCGAAATAACGCTCTGTGATGAAGTGGATTTGGTAGGTGTGAACAATCGAAACCTGAAAACCTTTGAAGTTTCGTTGGACATTTCATTGAGTTTGGTTGACCAGATTCCTTCCACATTTGTGAAAATATCTGAGAGCGGAATTTCCGATCCTAGAACACTTGTCTCTTTGAGAAAAGCAGGATTTGACGGTTTTTTGATCGGAGAAAATTTCATGAAATCCGGTCGCCCGGAGCAGGCTGCCTATAATTTCATCAAGGAATATAGAAAGTTGCTTGCTGAAGAACCTGAGCTGAACAAAGCCTGATGGAGATCAAAGTCTGCGGCATGAGAGAGCCGGAAAATATCC
>JBILPR010000113.1:0-11714 GCA_044373795.1 Algoriphagus sp.
AATGTTTTGAAGCGAAACGAGTTTGAATTTTTCTCCCCTCATCAGCAATTCAATCACGTAAACTGATAGCTGCATGATCCCGTCGGGATGCGCGATTTTGATAAGTTCACTTCCGCCTGTCCGCAGATTTTGGATTGCGAGGTGAAGCTCCTTGTTGATTCCTTCGATTTGATTGATGTTTTTCAATTCTTCCACATCCAAAATCCGCTTTGCCGCAGTGTTGACAATCTGGATTTCACCATTTTCACCAAAGGTGATCAGGCCGATACTCAGGTGCTTGAAGACGGATCTGAAATACTGGTAATTGGCTTCTTTCTCCGCCTGATCTTCTTTCAGCTTGGCCAGGATTGCATTGAACTCAATGTGCAGATCATCCGTCTCCGTCCCGTCAAACTTGACCGGATAGAGTTGGCTATACTTGTCCTGCTTGATATTATCGAGGAAGGTCCGGACTTTTTTGAACGAACTCTCCGAATACCGAAGCATAAAAATTATCTGGAAAATCACCAGAATGATAAACAGGGAAATCATGAAGACTCCCCAGGCATCAAAAATGGCGTAGGATAAAAGAAAAAGGGAGCCGGCCAGCAGCAGGATTCTGCCGAGCAAGCCTACTTTATAGTCCATATTTTTCTAATCTTCGGTAGAGGGAAGCGCGGGTAAGTCCGAGTTCCTTGGCCGCTTTGGAGATATTTCCGCCGTTTTTGTCGATTGCACGCTGGATGGTACTTCGCTCCATATCGTCCAGATTCAAGGTGACAGCCGTAGGAGCTTTTTCAGAAGCAGGCTTGGCAGAGAGGAAGAAGAAATCTCTAGAATCCAATTCAGTGCCTTCCGCCATGATGATCGCCCGCTCGATTGCGTGTTGGAGTTCACGGATGTTTCCCGGCCATCCGTATCGCTGCAGCAAATCCATGGAGGCAGGAGTAAAGCCTGAGAAGTTTTTGCGGTATTTCTGGGAGTAACTTTTCAGGAAGTGATTTGCCAACACAGGAATATCATCGTGTCTTTCTCTCAATGGAGGAAGGAAAATCTCAACGGTATTGATACGATACAATAAATCCTGGCGGAAAGAATTCTCCATCACCATTTCGTGCACGTGCATGTTGGTTGCGCAGATCAGGCGAATATCTACCGGAATGGATTTGTTGGTTCCGATTCGGGTCACTTCTCTTTTTTGCAAAACGGTTAGAAGCTTGGATTGCAAAGGCATGGAAAGATTTCCGATTTCATCTAGAAACAAGGTGCCGTTATCCGCTACTTCAAATCGGCCTGCACGGTCCTCTTTGGCATCTGTGAAAGCTCCTCGCTTGTGACCAAAAAGCTCACTTTCGAAAAGGGACTCAGTGATAGAACCCATATCCACACCCACAAAGATCTCATCTTTGCGAAGTGAACGGTCATGGATTGCACGGGCGATGAGTTCTTTTCCGGTTCCGTTTTCTCCCAAGATCAAAATATTCGCATCAGTCTGTGCAACTTTGTCGATGATCGAAAAAATATTTTTCATCGAAGCACTGCTACCGATGATGTCGGCGTAAGGCTTCTTGAGATCCGTTTGAAGCTGTTTTTGCTTCTTCTGAAGCTTGTCCACCTCGTTATAGCTCTCCTTAAGTTTGATCGCGGAAGATAGTGTTGCGATCAATTTTTCGTTTTGCCAGGGCTTCAGGATGAAATCAGTAGCCCCTTCTTTCAGGGCCTGAACAGCCATTTCCACATCTCCGAAAGCAGTGATCAAAATCACAACCGCCTTTGGATCGATTTCTTTGATCTGATTAAGCCAATAGAATCCTTCCTTACCGGAAGTGGTATCCTCTCGGAAATTCATATCAAGGAGAATCACATCATAGCTATTGTTGCTGATCAGAAAAGGAATTCTTCTTGGATCTTTCTCAATCATGACTTCTTTCGCATGCTTTTTCAAGAGCATTTTGGCTGCGAAAAGCAGGTCTTCGTTGTCGTCGATGATGAGAATTTTTCCTAAAGCTTGAGTTTCCATGGTTGACTGTTTGAATATACTAGGGGAAAATGATGCCAACCCAAAATTAGGCAGTATTGAGCCCTTTTTCAAGTAAAAGTGTCCGTAATTGTACGGTTTTATATTAAAATCGGACACTATTGTCCGTGTTTTCAGCCTTGAGAGATTTTATATAACTTTGCATTTCACAAAATCAAAAAAACATGCAAGCTAAAAAGGGTGATTCAGTGCAGGTGCACTATACAGGAAGATTGGAAGATGGAAGCGTTTTTGACTCCTCTGTTTCTCGTGAGCCTCTTGGTTTCACACTTGGAGACGGAAATATGATCAAAGGCTTTGATGCTGCTGTTTATGGAATGATCATCGGTGACAAGAAGACTGTGACGATTCCTGCTGCTGAAGCATACGGTGAGCGAAAAGACGATATGATGATCGATGTGCCGAGAGCGCATGTTCCTGCTGATATTTTGCCAGAGATTGGTCTTGATTTGGTGCTTCAGGATGAAAGCGGAAGACCGATGCCGGTGACTGTGGTTTTTGTTGATGAAGAAAAAATCACGCTGGACGCCAATCATCAGTTGGCAGGTCAGGATTTGATCTTCGACATTGAACTTGTCAAAATTCTAGGATGATAAAAAAGCCCGGTCAGCCGGGCTTTTTTATTGGATATTTTTTAGCCAGTCAGGCATTTGATAAAGGGTCAGTTTGTCTTTGGAGACGATTGCCATTCTTTCCTGACCGACTTGCAAATAGTGTAAATCGGGAAATTGGAGAGTAGCTATTTTTTGAGTTTCACCTGTGGAAAGTGAGATTGACATCAGATTGCTTTGTTTAATCCAAAGCAAATGTTCTTTGTAAAAACAGAGTCTTTGAGTTGTTTTCACCTCCAATTTTTCAAGAAGATTTCCCTGATTGTCAAAAACAAAAATCCCCGATTCAGGCACATTCATGAAAACACGATTTTTGAATTCCCGGATTTCAGAGACAGCAAGATTTTCTGAATTCAATATCAGATTCAAAGGTTGGGATTGAATCACCAGATTGCGCAGGTAATCCAGAGATTTCAAACTGAGATCAGACTCATCCCAAACCCAGATCACGTTATTATTTCCGAAAGTTGCTGCCTTTGCCAGATTGACATCGGTGAGTAAAAAACCAGTTTCGGTGAGTGGATTCAAAAATCTATCGAGAACCCGATACTCTTGCAGGTCGGAGGAAAAGCTGAAAATATTCACAGTCCAGGCTGCTTCCAGCTGATTAAGCCGCCCCTGCCTTGGCGGAGAAAATAGATTTAACTGCTTGCCTTCCCCGCTAAAAAGATAAATATCCCCTGCGATGTTGCTTGCGAAAACCTGATCTTTTGTGTCCAAAGAAACCAAGTCAATGTTTTTTAAAGTAATCTCTGCAATCGGTCTATCCAGTAGTTGGACTTCCTGAGAGAATCCGGAAAAGCGGATCAGGCAAAAAAGTAGAAGTAAAGTCGACCTCATTTCTCAAATGTTTTGAGGGTTGCTTTTTTGCCGTCAAACTCTAAAAAAGTGTACTGATTTACCCATTCTCCCAAATTGAAATAAGTCGCTTTTTCGCCCACGGGCAATTCCAAAGGAAGATGTCGGTGTCCAAAAATATAATAGTCATGATGTTGGCTTGCCTCTATTTCCTTGCAATAATGCCAAAGCCACTCATCGTCTCCGAGAAAACGACTTTCATCTTTTGCACTATTGGTAATTCTGCTTTTGGCAGACCAAGCGCGTGCCAGTTTAACTCCAAAATCAGGGTGAAACCATCTGAAAAGCCAGTTAGAAACAGGATTTGTGAAGACCTTTTTAAGGAATTTATAGGATTTGTCCCCTGGTCCAAGTCCATCTCCGTGACCGACGAGAATTATTTTCCCTTCCACAGAAAGCTCAATGGGATTGTGGTAAACAGGGATTCCGAGTTCCGTGGTGAAATAGTCCCTCATCCATAAATCATGATTTCCGGTAAAGAAAAATATGGGAATCTTTCTGTCGCGTAGCTGGGAGATTTTGGAAATGAAGGGAATAAAACCCTTTGGAATAACCTCTCCATACTCAAACCAGAAATCAAAAATGTCTCCGACAAGAAAAATGGCAGCCGCATCGTCTGCAACTGAATCCAGCCAACGGATGATCTTTCGCTCTCTTAGCTTGCTTGTCTCTGGATTTGGAGCGCCCAAATGAAAGTCAGAAGCGAAATAGAGCTTTTTTCCATTCAGTGGAAAATCCGGTGGGCTTGAATGCATCGCTAAAGATAAACTCAGGGAGTATAAATAAAAAAAGCCCTGAGAGTTTCAGGGCTTTTGGTAGGAATATTTATTTTTTTATGAATTGCTCTCTTCGGGGAGAACCTTAGCTTCTCCTTGTTCTTCAGCTTCACCTTGTATTTCTGGAGTGCTTAATTTGTCTGTGACTACTTCCGGAGCAGATTCTTTTTTATTCGTAAACGCCTGATATGTCGTTTCCTTTTCAAAAGGTCGTTTACCAATCAGCTTTTCCAAATCAGACTGGAACAAGATTTCTTTTTCGAGTAACTCTTTTGCAAGAGTTTCCAATTCAGTCAATTTACTTGTCAGCAGTTCTTTGGTACGCTCATATGCTGAAAGGACTAATTTTCTTACTTCCTCATCGATGGTTTCCGCAGTCGTTTCAGAGTAAGGCTTGGTCATTTTGTATCCGTCGGCTTTAGAATCATAAAAGGAAACATTTCCGATTTTATCATTCATGCCATAGACAGAGACCATTGAATAGGCCATTTTTGTCACCCGCTCCAGATCGCTCAATGCTCCTGTAGAGATTTTGTTGAAGATGATTTCTTCAGCTGCACGACCTCCAAGAGTCATGCACATCTCGTCAATCAATTGCTCTGTTTGATACAAGAACTGTTCTTTTGGAAGGTACTGAGCATAGCCCAAGGCAGCAACTCCACGAGGAACAATACTTACTTTTACCAAAGGATCAGCATGCTCCAGGAACCATCCCGCTACTGCGTGACCTGCTTCGTGGTAGGCTACGATTTTCTTTTCCTCTGGAGAAATGATTTTATTTTTCTTTTCCAGTCCACCGATCACTCGATCGACAGCATCCTGAAAATCCTGCATATCCACAGCAGTCTTGTTTCTTCTTGCAGCGATAAGCGCAGCTTCGTTACAGATGTTGGCTATTTCCGCACCAGCGAAACCTGGAGTCTGAGCAGCCAATTTCTTAGGATCGATGTCATCCGCCACTTTAATTGGCGCAAGGTGAACTTTAAAGATCGCCTCACGACCGTTGATATCCGGCTTGTCGATGGAGATCTGTCTGTCAAATCTACCCGCTCTCAGGAGCGCACTATCCAATACATCTGGTCTGTTGGTAGCGGCAAGTACTATTACACCCGAATCTGTACCAAAGCCGTCCATTTCCACCAGAAGGGAGTTCAATGTATTCTCACGCTCATCATTTGAGCCAGGCATTTGACCTTTTCCTCTTGAACGACCGATCGCATCAATCTCATCAATGAAGATGATACAAGGTGCTTTTTCTTTTGCTTGCTTAAACAAATCTCTTACTCTCGCTGCACCAACTCCGACGAACATTTCGACGAAATCTGATCCGGAAAGTGTGAAAAACGGAACACCTGCCTCACCCGCAACAGCTTTTGCAAGTAGAGTTTTACCAGTTCCAGGAGGGCCAATGAGCAAAGCACCTTTAGGTATTTTTCCGCCAAGCTTCGTGAATTTGGAGGGAGTTTTAAGAAATTCTACGATCTCCTGTACTTCTTCTTTTGCTTCATCCAAGCCTGCCACGTTGTCAAAAGTAATTTTCACTTTGTTGTCAGCATCAAAAAGCTGAGCTTTTGACTTGCCAACATTGAAAATTTGTCCACCCGGACCAGAAGGCCCAGACATTCTTCTCATCATAAACCAAAAGAATACAAAAAGAAGGATCAGGAATCCGAAGCTTCCAAAATAACTACTCCAGTTTTCTTCCGTGGTCACCGAATAACCGATTCTGTTTTCAGCAGGGATCTGCTGTTCAAGTGCTTCGAAATCTGCAGCAAATGTCTCTGAAGAAGCTACCTGCAAGGAGTAATGAGGACCAGCCGGATTGAAAAGTGTGGAATTAGCTTCCAATTCATCTTTATATTTTGGCAGTGTTAACGCTGTTGGCTTAAGGGTGATATCCACCCGATCCATATTTTTAATAAAGACAACTTTGGCTACATCATTAGCCCTGTACATTTCTTCAAATCGATTCTTCGTGACATCGATTACAGCTCCTCTCTGCTGTACCCAGGTAAGACCGATCAAAACCAAAACAGCGGCTATTATGAGCCACAGTTGGAAGTTGGGTTTCTGGGGTGCTTTAGGGAGTAAGTTTTTGCTTTTATTTTTCTCAGCCATCGCTAATTTGGTAATTCTTTAAACTTAAGGTAAAACGGATTAATGTTCTTAAAGTTTGAGATACTTTTTTACCCGATTCGGGTAATTTTTGCATCTCCCCACAACTCCTCTAATCCGTAGAATTCTCTTTGATCTTTAAGGAAAATATGTGCAACAACGTTCACATAATCTACCAAAACCCATTGTTTACTGCTTTTCCCTTCAGTTCTCCAAGGTTTTGACTCTCCTGCTTTTGAAACCTGTTCTTCGATTGAATCCGAAATGGCGTCCAGTTGGGTGTCTGATGTGCCGGAGCAAATCACGAAAAAGTCAGTAAATCTGTTTTTGATATTTCTAAGATCCATCAGTACAATGTTGGAAGCCTTTTTTTCTTCCATTCCTTTGATGATCACTTTGCTCAGCTGTTCTGCTGTCATATTATTGTTTTAATTTTGCTTTCGCCTGATAAATATCTTCTCTGATAAGCGAATCCAAAATTTATGTATAAAATCCTTGCCAATACGATTTTTTTGGGGAAAGATGTTCATTTCCTGCCAGAGTGTCACTCTACCAATGACACAGCTTTGAAGATGGTCCGAGAGAAAAGAGCGAAAGAAGGGACAGTCGTGATTTGCGAAAATCAAACGCAGGGGAAAGGGCAACGAGGAAATGCCTGGGTAACTGAACCAGGTAAAAACCTTACTTTCTCACTGGTTCTCAGACCCAATTTTTTGGATATTTCTGAGCAGTTTTATCTTAATATGACTGTGTCAAACAGCATCCGGAAGCTTTTGCAGGAATACGCGCCGTATTTACAGGTTAAATGGCCCAATGATTTGGTGGTTTCCGGATATGGGAAAATAGGTGGGATTCTGATCGAAAATGTATTTTCAGGTGAAGGTTGGGAAAATGCTGTAGTGGGAATTGGTCTGAATGTGAATCAAACGAATTTTAATGCCTCAGGCGCAACTTCCCTTTCCTTATTGACAGGAAACCAATTTAACCTCGAAGAACTTTTCCGGTTGTTGGTTACCCAATTAGAGCAAGGATACATCCAATTGAAGAAAGGTAAATGGAAAGAAATTAAAGCGGAATATCTGCACAACCTTTTTTTAAAAGACCGTTATTCCAAATTTTTTTCGGAAGGAAAAGAGTTTTTCGGAATAATCACAGGAATAAGTCATGAAGGAAAGCTTGAAATCAGTCTCCAAAATGGTGATCAGGTTTTATTTGGACTGAAAGAGGTTAGCTTTCTTGATTTGCCTTAGGTTTTAGATTCTAAATTTTATGAGGTAACTTTGCCCACTTTATAAGAATTCAATAAGTTAACAATCGATTATATGTCAGAAATTAAATCTGAAAAATTCATTCAATACAAGGTGAAAGATATTTCTCTTGCTGAGTGGGGAAGAAAAGAAATTAAATTGGCGGAAGCCGAAATGCCTGGTTTAATGGCTTTGAGATCCGAATTTGGCCCTTCTCAGCCTTTGAAAGGCGCTCGGGTCGCAGGATGTCTTCACATGACTATCCAGACTGCAGTTTTGATCGAGACGCTTAAAGCTCTTGGTGCTGAAGTGACTTGGTCTTCTTGTAATATTTTTTCTACTCAGGATCACGCTGCAGCTGCAATTGCTGCTGCAGGCATTCAGGTGTATGCATGGAAGGGTCAAACCGCTGAGGAATTTGACTGGTGTATCGAGCAGACTCTTTTTTTCGGGGAAGATCGCCAGCCGCTAAATATGATTTTGGACGACGGCGGAGACCTGACCAATATGGTCTTGGATCTGTATCCTGAGCTTGTTTCCGGAATCAGAGGTCTTTCTGAAGAGACTACAACTGGTGTCCACAGATTGTACGAAAGAATGAAGAACGGAACTCTTCCGATGCCTGCAATTAACGTAAATGATTCCGTGACTAAGTCTAAGTTTGACAACAAATACGGATGTAAAGAATCATTGGTAGATGCGATTCGCCGTGCTACTGACGTGATGATGGCTGGAAAAGTAGCTGTTGTTGCTGGTTATGGTGACGTTGGAAAAGGTTCTGCTGCTTCCTTGAAAGGTGCAGGGGCAAGAGTAATTGTTACTGAAATCGATCCGATTTGTGCGCTTCAGGCTGCAATGGATGGTTTCGCAGTAAAGAAAATGGTGAATGCAATCAAAGAAGCCGATATCGTAGTCACTGCAACAGGTAACAAGAACATCATCACTGCCGAGCATTTCAAGGCAATGAAAGACAAGGCGATTGTTTGCAACATTGGCCACTTTGATAACGAAATCGATATGGCTTGGTTGAATGGAAACTATGGTCATACAAAAAATGTGATCAAGCCTCAGGTGGATCTTTATGAGATCGACGGAAAAGAAATCCTGATTTTAGCTGAGGGTCGTTTGGTAAACCTGGGCTGTGCCACCGGTCACCCATCCTTTGTAATGTCTAACTCATTTACAAATCAGACTTTGGCTCAGCTTGAATTATGGCAAAACCATGAAAGCTATGTGCCTGGAGTTTATGTTCTTCCTAAGCATTTGGATGAGAAAGTCGCATTCCTGCACCTGGCTAAATTGAGCGTAGAATTGGACACACTTTCTGATGATCAGGCTCAATACATTGGCGTGGAAGTGAAGGGTCCTTTCAAACCGGAGTATTACAGGTATTAATCTGAATTGGATAAAAGTAAAAGCCTCGAAGTGATTCGAGGCTTTTTTTATGGGTTTAGGAGAAGTCGCCTTAGGTCAGGGAGTAATACATAGGCCTCAACTTTGCAATTTTCTTTCGGTTCATAGGTAAGATTGTAGACTACCTGTGCTGTTTCACTTCTGGAAACTTGCCAGATTTCTTTACCTGCTATTGGGAAAAGCTGATTGTCCTGAAAACAAGAAAAGAGTAATTCACGCTTTTCGTTGAAGACAAAAGTGAAGTTTCTGCCAGCAGGATTTTTTCCATAGATGATCCCGTTTGAATTAAATCCGATTACTTCTCCATTGACTAAACTCAGTGTATGAGAAAGGCTTCCTCCAAATTGGTGAGTCAGTTCATTTGTGGTTTTATGAGTAAGGGTTTCGAAAGTCTCATTGACCACTCCCAATGAATTTTTGGTGAAAGCGCGGATACCATCGATAGCTGCATCCTCGAAAGTGTAATTCTCATATTCGAGAAACCAGGCTGGGTTTTCTGAATCAGATTGAGCCAGGTCTAGGATTAATTTTCCGGATCTTTTAGAGATTCCGGTTTGCTCGCAAGTTGTTTCTGGATCAAAAGTCAGCGTTACACGTTCAGCAATTTTGTCTATAAGGATCTCGGGACAACCTGGCAGATCGAGCGAATCGGCATTTGAGTATTGCTCGAAAGAAATTTGCGAAAAAAATACTGCTTCACTCCACGCATTGGAAACAGCGAATAACTGGGAAGCTTCGGTCGGAAGATCGGTGCTGATAACTCTGTCCTCATCTTCCTTGCAGGCGACTAGGAAAATCAGAGAAAAGAAAATGTAAAGGACTCTTTTTTTCATTTAATAAATTGATTGGATAAAATTACCCTTTTTGACAATAACCTAAACTCTTTCAAATACTGAGCCTAATGGCTACCTTCGAAATTAACGATAAACAAAAAACCTTATGATAATGACCGACGGAATGCTCAAACCCGGAGCTTTGAACGGGAAAAATATAATCATTACCGGAGGGGGAACCGGGCTGGGCCGATCCATGGGTGAGTATTTTTTGGAGCTGGGTGCCAATTTGGTAATTACCTCCAGGAAGCTCGATGTTTTGGAAGGCACCGCCAAAGAAATGATGGAGCATAAAGGGGGAAGAGTGGTTCCTCTGGCCTGCGACGTCCGCGATATAGATCAGGTGGAAAAGATGTGGAAGGATGCCACAGAGCAATTGGGTCAAATCCATGTGGTTCTCAATAACGCTGCTGGTAATTTTATCAGTCCGACTGAGCGTCTTTCAACGAATGCGTTCAACACTGTTCTGGATATTGTGCTCAAGGGAACTTCACAAGTGACACTTACCGCAGGGAAAGATTGGATAGCCAAAAAACAGCCCGGCACTTTCCTGAATATTGTGACAACTTATGCCTGGACAGGATCTGGATATGTGGTGCCATCAGCGGCAGCCAAAGCCGGGGTTTTGGCGATGACAAGATCTCTGGCAGTGGAATGGGCCAAATACGGAATCCGATCCAATGCCATTGCACCTGGGCCTTTTCCGACAGAAGGCGCTTGGAGCAGATTACTTCCGGGTGACTTGGTCAAAAAATTTGATCCGGCAAAAAAAGTACCGGTGGGAAGAGTAGGGGAGCATCAGGAGTTAGCGAATCTGGCAGCTTACCTGGTTTCAGACTATTCATCGTATGTCAATGGGGAAGTAATGACTATTGACGGAGGTGAGTGGCTGAAAGGTGCTGGTGAGTTTAACAATCTGGATCAAATTCCTGACGAAATGTGGGATATGATGGAGGCATCTCGCGGAAAAAAGCGATGAGCCCCGGAGTGATTTGGGGCTATCTGAAAGCGAAATGGAAAATCAGAAACTTGTAAAGAGAGGCTCCTGCCTCTTTTTCATTTTTAAAAAATGAGATTTACTCCGAAAGGATATCTTTTTCAAATGATTGATTTTCCTGGACAGACTCTTTGATACTTTTTTTCAAAGCTGCATCGAGCTGCCTTGTCTCGTTTTTGATTAGGTGAATAAGTTTTTTTGATTCTGTGCTTTGGTGATCAGTTTCCAAAATTTCCAAAATGCCCAATATATTGGCTACTCTGGCTCTTAAGGAATGAGACTGCTGAAAAGCCAGGTCTTTTAAAAAGAAGTGATGCTCAAGCAACCAAAGCTGCTGTTTCTTTTTTTCGGTGATATCAAGGATGCAGCCCAAAATCCGGATTGGTTTACCTTCCTCAGACCATTGTATAGTTTTGCCGTATCCTATGACCCAAAAGGTTTCATTCCTCTTTGAAAAAATTCTGAATTCCTTCCTTAAAGGCAGATTGCCCGGTGTCCGGAAGTGTTTAGAGAGTTCCTTGACCAATTCGAAATAGTCTTCCGGATGGATGTGGTTTTGCCACGAAATATCTTTTTTTTCGGCAGCTTCTTCTTGAGAATAACCAAGCATTTGGGCTAATCCCTGGCTGATATTGTCCGCTTTTTGGTAGTAATCAAATTCCCAGAATCCCAGTAACTTATCCTCTAAAAGACAATCTACCAGTTCGTTTTCATCTCCGGAGCGATCGAATAATTCCCCAAGTCCGATATTATAGGGTTTGACTGACTCAGTTGGGTGACCTATTCCCAGACAAGTACCAAAATCTTCTGAAATGAAGAAGAATTCCCATTTTGTAGGACTTATTGT
>JBILPR010000433.1:0-3406 GCA_044373795.1 Algoriphagus sp.
GATCGAATACCTGATTGCAGAAGGTAACTATTCCAAGATTCTAGATCTAAAGTTGAAGCAGGGGAGATTTCTCGAACCAAACCGGATTTCTGACGCAGAGAATTCAATTCTGGTTAATGAAAAATTTATTCAAAAATTGGGATTGACTTTTCCTACCGATGATTTATTTATCATTGATTCAGTCAGTTACCAAATCGTGGGTGTTGTCGAAGATTTTCATTCCACTTTCTTTCAAAATCATATAGAATCCATGGTGATCCGATCCGGCATGGATAGTGGCTTTAATTATTTAACCCTTAAGTTGAATCCGGGAACAGCAGCGTCTTCGATGGGTTTGGTCAAAGAAATCTGGCGGGAATTTTTCCCGAAGGGACTTTTTGAAGGGAAACTTCAGACTGAGGTATTTGATCATTCTTTCAACGATGTAAGGGGGATACAAAACATCATCTTATTTGGAGCTATTCTTTCTTTGCTTCTTTCTGCTATGGGTTTGTTTGGCTTGGTTTCGCTGAATATAAATGCAAGAATCAGGGATTTTTGTGTGAGAAAGATTTTTGGTGCGGCAATCGGAGATTTATCCCAAAGGTTATTTAAGCGCTACCTGGTCATTTGGGGAGTTGCGTCTGTTTTAGGCGGTAGCTTGGCATATTTGGCTGTAAAAAATTTCCTGGATTCTTTCTTTGCATTCCATTCTGGAGTAGGTCTGATCCCACTTGGATCCGGATTAATTGTATTATTAACAGTAATAGGCATGACAGTCAGCACGCAACTGTGGAAAGTGTATAAGTCCAATCCTTCGCAAATCTTAAAATCTGAATAAGAAATGAATGAACCTAAGGAAACTAGAAATTCAGGACTCTTTTAAAAAATTCGAAAACTGATAGGATCCAAGAGATTTCAGACCTGTGCAGGAGGGATTTCGATTTCGGATTTCAATAACCACCCAACTTCATAGGCTCCAACCTCCCATCATCCAACTTCCTAACTTCCAAACCTCATGCTCAAAAACTACTTTATAATCGCCTGGAGAAACCTGACCAGAAATAAGCTGCGCGCAGGGATTCACATATTGGGTTTGTCAATCGGGATTTCCATCTGTTTTCTGATTTTCAACATCATTTGGTTCTCCAACAGCTTTGATAAGTTTCATCCGGATTTGGAGCAGATCTACCGAATCAATACCCTGACTGATTACGGACCGGAAGGATCCTATCCAAATTCCGGTACGCCGGGTCCATTGGGAGAAGTGATCCAGGATGAGTTGTCCGGGGTGGAGCTGAAAGGAAGGCTGAATACGTTGTATCAAGTCTTGGTGGCAGTGCCGGACCAAAACAGGGTGATTGGAAGATCTACAGCAGCAACATTTGCGGACCCTGGATTCTTCAAAATATTTCCCCGAACCTGGCTTGCCGGAAATCCGGAGACAGCCTTGGTAAACCCTGAATCAGTAGTGCTTTCCCAAAAAAGCCTGAATAAATACTTCCCCGGAACTGATCCTGCCAATGCGTTAGGGTTGGAATTGATTTGGGTGGATGCGGACACCATAAGGGCTCAGGTGACAGGAATAGTGGCAGATTATATAGATAACACAGATTTGATTTTTACGGATTTCATCTCTTATAGTACAATCCAAACGGAGAAGCAAAAGGAATGGTATGGTTTGCATAGTTGGGGAAATGTCAATTCGAGTTCGCAGCTTTTTGTTAAGACGGTACCCGGCGTGACCGTGGAGGAAATGAATAAAGGGTTCGAGAAAATTGTAGCCAAAAATTATAAAGCCGATGAGGATGGCAAGACGAGTTTCTTTGCCGAATCGATAAGTGAAATGCACTTTGGACAGAACTACGATGATACGACTGTTTCAAAAGTATTTTTGAACGGTTTGACTTATGTGGGTTTGATCATTTTGATTTTGGCTACCCTGAACTTTATCAATCTGGAAACCGCTCAAGCAATCGGCCGGGCAAAAGAAGTCGGGATCAGAAAAACCCTGGGAGGAAGAAGACTTCAGCTTATTTTTCAGTTTTTGACGGAAACCTATTTGATTGTGATCCTTGCTACCATATTGGGGCTTGGATTGGTGGAGATTCTCCGAAGTGTTTTCTCTGATTATTTGCCCAAGTCCTTCAGATTAGAATATCTCACCGGAGTAAATCTGAGTTTCTACTTTCTGTTTCCTTTACTACTCGCATTGATTTCTGGAATATATCCCGCCATGATCTTGTCAGGATACCAGCCACAGCGTGCATTAAAGGGAGAAGGAGCAGGGCATAAAGGATTTTCGATTGGAGTCTTTCTGCGAAAAAATTTGACAGTCTTACAGTTCTCGTCCTCGATCGCATTTATCATTCTGGTTTTGGTGCTTAATTATCAGATTCGATATGTTTCGAGTCAGCCATTGGGATTTGAAACAAAAGCTGTTATGTACTCCGGATTGCCCTTTATGTCAGATCCTGCCAAGATGGTTCAGCTACAGAATCGACTTAATCAGGATAGCCGGATTCAGGGTGCGAGTTTGAGCGGAAGTTTGGCTTCTTCTACCAGTTTATGGACCTCAGACGCATATATCCCGGTTGATACCACTGAGAAGCAGATTTATATTCAGGTAATGAATGTGGATTCAGCGTTTCTATTTGTGAATGGCATTCCACTTTTGGCAGGAAATGGCTCCACTAATAAAGAGGATGAAATTCTGGTGAACGAGAATTTTCTGAAAGAAGCAGGAATTGAGGATCCTGCAGAGGCGATTAATCTTGAGATTAAATTTAATGGTGATGAGAAGAAAATTGTGGGAGTCATCGGGAACTTCCATTCGAGAACTCTCCGTGAGGAAATCAGGCCATTAGTTATGACCATCAATCCAAACTATTTCCAAACCATTTCAGTCAAGCTTGAACCAGGACAAAATTTGGCTGTAGTGAAAGCTGATCTGGAAAAATTATACAAGGAGATTTACCCTTATGAAGAAGCAGAGTTTAAGTTTCTGGACGAAGAAGTCGCCCGATTCTATGCTGAGGACGTCAAAATCCGGAATGTGCTTGGAGCTGCCTGTATACTGGCGATTTTAATCTCTGCGATGGGCTTGTTTGGACTTTCATCATTTACTATTGCGCAGCGCACGAAGGAAATCAGCATTCGAAAAGTACTTGGGGCAACCTTAGCACAGATACTTGGATTGATCACCAAAGAGTATGTCCTGCTCGTTGGGATCTCTTTTCTTTTGGCGATTTTCCCCGCTTATTATTTCCTTCGAGATTGGCTCAATGGCTTTCAATATCGGGTTGAGATGCCCTATTTCCTCTTTGTTCTTTCAGGTCTTGGCGTGATGGTGATTTGCCTTCTGATCGTCGGCCTTCATTCTTATGCAGCCGCCAGAACGAATCCTGCCAAAGTGCTGAAAAGTGAA
>JBILPR010000114.1:0-11695 GCA_044373795.1 Algoriphagus sp.
CTATTCAGCGAGTTGGTTTTGGATATTACCCCATAAAGCATGAAAACAAGGTGTTTCCAAGTACTCATGGTCTTATAGTAATGATCAGATTTAAAAGTTTGCGATGCTTGATCCACCAACTCCCGAGGTATAAAAGAAAGCAATTGGCAAAGGATCGGCTGTCCGGATAATTTTGTATGTTGCATCGGGATGGTTCTTGTGTGGTAACAACAACTTCCCACAAAAAGCGGAAACTGCCAAATCGGGGGGTCCGCTTTTCTCTTTTTGTACTATTCTGAGAATGCTGAATTTAGCATCCAAGATTTTACTCGGATGCCACTAGATTTTTTTGATAAAATTTGGTTGTAAAACCAATATTTCTGTATCGACCTTTGAAATAAGAAAAATCAAAAATGACCTGGGATTCATAGTATCCATACTTTAAGAAGCCCAAAAAATCAAGGCAACACTAACAGAATAAAGAAACCTAGAATAAAGGTTTAACCACTATACCTTTGATTAAATTATATGTGTATTCGGTTAATAACACGTACCTAAATCAATAATAGCTTGAGCACCAATCGAATATTGCTGTGGACTGTTGACAGTCGTCCGTGGACGTGTATCCACATACCCTTGACCCAAATCTAATTCACGTGCTTCCTTTCGGATACACATATTAAATTAAATGGATGGAAAATCTCTTAATTGCCTTAATCATATAAAATTTTCATCAGTGTCTTATATTTTCATTATTCCCACTTCTATTTTTAAATAATTTGTTAACCTATTATTTAAATAAATAATTTTTCAAGTGATTATCGGACCTCTTCCTGCCAACAAATCAAAAGCCTTGGATGAAATAATCTAAGGCTTATTTTCTGAATTTTTGTCCGCTCCTCAATCCTTTATTATAGCACTACTGCCAAATTAGGGAACAATAATTATTGGTGATGTAACTGAAATCTAAAACATAAAGGATGGCCTTTGACTCCGTGATAAGGTTTTCAATCAGGTTCCAAAACATAACACCTATATCAAATGACAAATAATGTAAACAATCTGTCAGTCCGATGTTTATTATTTATTTAAATTTGGTCTTTTGATAAAATCTAACTCCTTAAAACGTTGGAAGATATTTAATGAGTAAAACATTCCTTTTTAATAAAGTTCAACAGTACAATTTTAATAATTATGGAAGATTTAACATTATTACCACTATCAGATGGAAACAAGGTTAAATACTTACCCGGCAGGCAAAGACAGGTTTTCGATATACTAACCCTTTTTCAGTCATCACAGATAATAGGTTTATTTGGAGAAAACGGAACTGGAAAAAGTACCATTATTCAAAAAGGATTTATACCCGAGCTTCAAAAGGGTTTTTTAGGAATTGGAGGAAGAAAATGGAAAACTGCAACCATAAGACCAGGAATTACCCCCCTGGAAAATCTTTCTGCAAGTATAGGGAAATTGATAGATCAGAATTATAAGCAAAAATTAGAAGAAGAATACTTGCTTACGAGCAGAATGAAATCCAATAATGATGGCTTAAGACTCACATCTCTACAGTTCCTAAATCAAAATACAGGATTTAATTATCTTCTGATAATTGATAATTTTGAAGACCTATTTCATTTCAAAGATACTGTCGATAATCCTGAAGAGTGGAAAACTAACTTAAATAGTTTCATTCAGAATATCACTAAATGTGCATCCTACTCGGATGTGCCTATTTATTTTCTTATTATATTAAGATCAGATTTTGTCCCTAATTTATTTGATTATAGAAATTTTCACGAAATTTTATCAAAGTCTCAATATAGCATACCGCAATTAAAACGATCAGAATTCCAAGAAGTTGTTATTTCTCTTCTATCCCCATATAATAAATTAATAAGTAATGAGGCGATTAATTTGCTTTACTCCAAGATTGGAAAAGATCTTAAAAATCTAAAATTATTAAAACTTTATCTAGAAAAGTTTGTAGGACCTTCTAGTGATAGATCCATCAAAGAGATAAACACTGAGATTTTACAAGATGTGGAATTTAATAGTTTGTACACTGAAAAATTAGAATCATTTTATAATTCTTGTACAGAATCTGAAAAAACAATAAGTGAAAAGGTTTTTAAACAAATTACTATTAGTCAAGAAGGCTCAAACCAGAGGAAACCCATTCGAATTGAGACATTATTAAAAGTAATAGGGGTAGAATTTAGTGAGTTAAAACCCCTTCTTTTAAAATATAAAAGTGAAATAGATTTTGTACTAGAAATAGTATTCCCTTATCAGGAACGATTGGAAACGGAAGATCTATCATTTTTACCAGAAAATGCAGTAATAAATATAAAAAACGAACAATTTATTCCTCATTGGCCGAGATTAGTAGAATGGATCAAACAAGAAAAAGAATCCCAGGAAATTTATAAAAGGCTAAGCGAGACTGCAAAACTTTTTGATCAGGATCTGACGGGCTACTTAAGACCTCCTGATTTAGATTTTACATTAAACTGGTACCATGATCAAAAGCCGGACGAACTTTGGGCAAGTCAATTCAACGGAAACTATAAAAAGGCAATCGATTATTTATTAGAAAGCAAAAATAAACATCAAGAAGAGTTAGTAAAAAAAGAAAACTTACAGAAGCAGAAGATTAGAAAACTGCGTAAAACTGGTTTATATGTAGCTATTACCACTTTCATAATTATTTTGATAATTGCCGGATTCGCTTTAGATGCCAAAAAACAGGAAGGCATCGCTACACTTGCTAAGGAAAAAGCAGTAGAAGAAACTGAGAAGGCAAAAAAAGAAACAGAAAGAGCAGACTTGTTATATAATGAGGCACAGAATGCCATGCAGGCTGCTCAAAAAAGTGAAAAATTAGCCTTGTTTGAAAAAGGGCGAGCAGATGACGAGTTCACAAAAGCTGTTTTCTTAAGAAAAGAGGCCGAAAGTCAACAACAACAAATTCAGAGGGCATTTTTATCCCTAGACCTAAAGAGTGCAGAATTAGGTAAAACTGTGGAAGAGTTGAAAGTTTCAGACTCCCTGAAAGGAATAGCCACAGAAGAGGCTGAAAGCGCAAGAGCTTATCAGGAGGCGTTAAACCGAATCTTGTCCTTAAGAAATAAGTTACAAAAGGAAGATTACCAAAAAGAAGAAATCAATCAGCTCCTGCAAGAGGTGAAATTAGCTTATCAAAACTATACATTATCCAGCCTAGCCTTCAAGGGTTTAGTCCTTCCCAATAATGATCTGTTCCAAGTCCTTATGGAGGTTCGAGAAGATTTGATTAGAGCAAAGATGACTGATAGCCCCTCAAATGATCTAAGCTCCTTACCAAACGGACTTAGAAAAATAAGTATCTCGACTTCGGGAATATTGGCTGCGGGTGGTGATGATGGAATTCTATTGTATTCAAAACAACCCTTTGGGAATTTACCACTTGAATTTAGAACCTTTAAAATAAACAATGATCGAATTCGAAGTTTAGAATTTGTAAATCAAACTGATTTGGTAATCGGGACCGTAAATGGAATGATTTACCTTTTAAAGTCTATGGCCGATAAACTCGAGCCCATTCTTGTAGGAAGTAAATCAACCGAAATAATTGAACAATTGATCCATACAGACGAAGGTGTGTTTGCACTGAGGGGCGGGGAAATATTAAAAATCAATTTGAAAGATGGAAACAAAGTATCAAATGTGCCTGAAATAAAAGCAGCCCGAATGTTTAAATTCAACAATAATAAGCTGTTGATATCAAGACAAAACCTTGAGCTTGTAATTTTGGATATATCAACACTTCAATGGAAAACAATTGATTCAGATCTAAAGAAAAAACAAATAACTACTTCTATAAACTCAGGCGGAAATATATTTTTTGGAATGGAAAACGGAGATGTTTATGTCTGTCAATCTACTTTATCCGGAAATGAAATAAAAATCACTACCAAATTCATATTACCTGCTCACTTGTCCAGAATTACAAGTTTGGATTACGACAGTAAAACACAAAAACTATTTACTGCCAGTTTAGACCAAAAAGCAAATATTTTTGATTTATCTCTTCTCAATCTCGGTGAAAGCTATATTACCAACAATCTTATAAAAATTGAGGGATTCAACAAATGGGTATGGGATTTTGGAATGGTAAAAAACGGGAAAGAAAAAATTTTATTAACAGTTGATGAAAATGGAGGATTAAAATCTTGGCAAACAGGAACAGAAATGCTTTACAATGAAATATTTCAAAACAACAAGAACACTTTGAAGTAGAAAACAATTTTATTTCAAAAGTACAATCTAGATTACTGTTAAGTTAAACCTCACCAAAAGATAAATTAAAGTACAAAGATGGTTAAAGAGAAAGTTTCATTGGAAAAATTAAGGTTAAAAATTTTAAACTTTCTCAATAATCGGGGATTTGTTTTTTTGATTAAAACAGAAGACTATATTTTTGATGAATTTCTAAAAAATGAATTGTTTGAAAAAAATTTACTTCTCAATTCAGATGATCAAAATGAACAAAACAATTCTTATAAATTTAAAGAAATTCATACAATCAACGAAGATTTCCTTAAAACATTATTAGAGCACTTTAAGAATACAAATAATTCAAATTTAAGCCGCGTTGTTTATTTTCTACCTAAACACATTATTTACAATTTTTTCGATCATGGGTCGGTAGAAAATTTCATATCCTCTTGTATTTTTATTTCTGAAGAACAAGAATTTCTGAGGCCATTTATTTTTAAAAAATCCTTACATACAATTCTTGGAAAGAAAATCACCGCTCCCTTGAATCAGTATTTTTCCCCTTACCTTGAAAATAAAAAAACAAGCCTGAGTAAATTAATCTTTTTTGCATCAGTCTATAGTTTTGAACTACTAGAAATAACAGAAGCAAACTATATAGCCAAGTCCGAATTAAAATTGGATGAAAAATTTCTCGAAGAAAAAGGAAATGAATTCTTGAGTTCTCTGTCAAAAAACCTTTCATTGGAAAGTATTGAGACTTTATTCAGGGCATTCATTTTTATAGAAAAAGATGATTTTACCCTCCTGAAACTAAGCTTAGAGGAATTATCATCCTTTACTCTGGCTTCTGCGGATGATTTAAATAAATTTATAGAACTCGCTATATCGCCGCAGTTTCAAATATTGACCAAAAGGGAGACTCTATATTCTTTTAAAGTTTTGGAATATCTGTCCGAATGGAGTGATCTCAAAAGATGGATAAAAAATGAAGAATTTGCTATAAAGCAATACAACCAGTTGGAAGCACTGGCCCACGATTATTTTGAGTTCTCCGGAACCCTGCTAAGCAAAGAGCAGATTGAACAAGCTTTAAATTGGAAGGCTGAAACAATTCACCTACATGCTTGGGAGCAAAAGTACAAGCTTGACTCAGGTCTAATTTCAAGCTATATATTACTATCTCAAAACAACTTAGAGGAAACTCTAAAAAAACAGCAAAAGAAAAGGTCAAGACTTCTTAAAAATTCAATACGCATTAGTATTGCCGTCAGCATAGCATTTTTATTGTCTTCTTTTACAGCATTAATTGCCTATCTGGAACGAAATTCTGCCATCAAACAACATGAGCTGGCAATACTGGCAAAGGAAGAGGCAGACCAAGCCAGGAAGGTTGCAGAAAATGAAAGAATCCAAGCCATAGAAGCAAGGCAAAATGAAAGTTCAGCTTTGGAAAAAGCCGAAGTTGAGAGATTACTTGCACTGGAAGCCAGAAGCCAAGAAGAAATCCAAAAAAAGAATGCCTTAAGTGCGCTGGATAAGGCTAAAAAGTCTGAAATGGAAGCCTCTGGAGCACGAGAAATTGCAGAGAGAAACGAGCAACTTGCAAATGAGGCTCGAGAAATAGCCCAGGTAAATTTCAAAACCAGTGAACGACTTCGTAATCAGCAAGAGGCAAGAAGCTCCGCATTGGAAGCAATGGGGTATTTCGCAAATGAAGACTACAGAAAAGGGATAAAACTTTCTCAAGCTGCCTACGAAAAAAACATAAATAATGGTGGTTTCCCTCTACAATCAGACATTTTCTATGCATTGATTTATGGCAAACTCAATTTGGAAGAAAATCAACTTGAAATTGATTTGGAACACCCGGCAAAGTTCCTCGCATTATCCACATCCAAAGATCAATTAGCTGTCTACACCATAAATGGTGAAATAAGGATATATGCCACTCAGCCAAAATTTGTCTTACGCAAAATAATAAAGACAGGATATATCCAATCCATGGAATTTATAAATGGATCCCAAATTCTTTTTACTAGTCTGGATGGAAATTTATTGACAATAGATATTATTAGTGATAGACCCGATTTATTTAATGAAAAATTATCAAAGAGTAATAATAATGAACTCCTGAAAATTCCGGGGAAAGATAACACTTGGATAGCAACCAGTCAAAAGGGGGAAGTCGATTTATTGAACTACCAAAAGACAGATGGTTTTTTTAAAATAAAAGAGAAAAGTGGATTTAAAATTCAAGCAATGGACATCGAAAGAGACCAAATTGCCTGGGCCGAAGGAACCAAATTTTTTACCTCTGGCATAGCAGATGAAAATGGAGAACTACTATTTACTGCACCCAGCGAGATAAGCAGCATTACCTGGTCTCAGATTCATGCAAGCTGGGTTGCAGGTTTAAAAAGTGGTCAGCTAGTTGTAATCCATCCAGACCCGAAGAAAAGTACAATGGAGACCTATGCAATTCATGGATCGCAAATAAGCAATCTAAAAATACTTCCTTATGTATATGGGACCGAATTGATGTTCAGTACAGGTTTTGACGGAAGTATTTACATATATGTTTTGGATAAAAGCCTTCCGTTTTCAGGCAGTATTTCCTCGAGGATCAGTTTTCCAGAGCATCGAAGTTGGATAACTGGTTTTGTTATAGATCCGGAAAAAAAACTAGGCTATTCAATCAGTAATGATAGAAGTTTAAAAATTTGGCCAATGGCCATCGAAGAATTACTTCAAAAAAACTAAAAGATTTTTAATAGAACCTCTGACCAATGAAAAAAATATTTACTGTTATCATACTTCTGCTTTTTCTAAGTACTAATGATACACTTGCACAAAATGGTAATTGCTCAAGTATTACCCTAGAAAACAGCAAAGACAGATATGAAATAGGTGACTTTGACAGTGTAAAAAGAAATCTTGAGCAATGCGTGAAAAACCGAAGTTTCAGCTCATCTGATGAATTAAATAAAGCAAGAGAATTATTGGCCTTAACTGCTATCGTTGAGGACATGTTAGAGGATGCGCAAAGTTATATTGGGGAAATTGTAAAAAGTAATAGCAAGTTCGTACCCAGTTACAGAAACATAGTATTTAATTTAATTTTTGATCAGGTAAAAAGAGAAAATATAGGAGTTACGGTTAGTTCTGTTTCAAAGAAGGCTGAAGATCTTAATACCGCGCCTGCAACAGTAAAACTAATCAACCAAGAAGAAATTATGGATAGAGGTTATGTTGATTTGGTCGATTTGTTAAGTGATTTACCCGGTTTTGACATCAGTAAGACATTTGCAGTTACCTATGCCAATATTTATCAAATGGGTTTCCGCCAGGAAAATACAGAACGTACATTATTCATGGTAGACGGAGTGGAAGAAAATGATTTATGGTTGAACTGGGCATACATTTCAAGACAGTATCCATTATCCAACATTAAAGCGGTAGAAATTCTATATGGCCCTTCATCCACCATGTACGGTCCAAGGGCTTTTGTCGGTGCCATTAACGTAATTACTTATTCCCCAAAAGAATTACCAATAGACCACCTTGGAAAGTCTTCAGACACAAAGGAAAAGGAGAGTCCTTTCTACTTGTATGGTAACACACAAATCGGGAATCTCAAAACCCGTTCAGCAGATATGACATTGGGATTGAGAGGTAAAGCTGCCGCTTTGCAGGTAACGGGCAGATATTATAGATCCGACGAGCATGACCTTTCCGGAACGGAGTTCTATGATTATTCCGCGGATGATATTGATCATTTTAGATATAAGCAAATGAACCTGAAAGGGAGAGGAACGTCCCTGAATGAGTACATGACAAAATTTAATTTACCATTGACACATCCTTACTATCAAGTCCTTAAAAATGATGCAGGAAACATAGACAGTATATTTCTGACTACTGAAGGAATCAACAGGGCAAAAGAATTGGATCGGGCTTCTTATACAGGAAAAGTAAATGGACAACCAATCGGATATTCTAATCACACAGAAGATTACTTTATTGGAGCTAAAGTAACTGTTGAAAATTTTTTATTTGGTATCAGACACTGGAAAAGAACAGAAGGATTTAATTTTTATCAGGACATAGATGTCGCAGGTTCGAGAAATGGTTCAGTCTGGTCTCCGGAAAACACTACTGTTTATGCTCAATATGACCGAGAAATAAATGATAAAATCAGTATTTCCAATCTTTCGAATTTTGCGTTGCATAGACTGGGAAAAGAATCAAATCGGGTCAATTTTATTGCTTTTGGGGATCCAAGAGGCAATCTCCATCTCGCTCATCTACTGAGTCCCACCGAACTAATTCCTAGTTTGAAAAGTGAGAAAAACACGGCCAATACTTATGGTACAGAGGTCCAGGAGATGCAGAATTACTCCATGATGAAAAACGGCTGGCGAAACAGATATTATTATTACGAGGCCCAACAATTTCGAAATGAAGCCAGATTTTTTTATGAAAGTCAAAAGGTAAAAATATCAAGTGGAATTGACCTCAGAAGCACATTAACTCAAGGTGATTATTTGATTTACATGGATTATGAAACTGAAGCAGAAAATTCTAAAGCATACAAGAACCAAC
The DNA here is from genome assembly GCA_044373795.1 of Algoriphagus sp. GTDB lineage: Bacteria > Bacteroidota > Bacteroidia > Cytophagales > Cyclobacteriaceae > Algoriphagus. The sequence goes on from JBILPR010000114.1 coordinate 8,845, forward strand.
AGTCCAATACCTCCCTTGCCCGAGAAAAGGGAATTGTTGAAAACCAGGCAGAAGGAAGTAATATGTTTTCCATTATTGACATAGGCTTCTTTAACCAAATAACGATCAATTTAGGAGATAAGTTTATATTAAGCGGAGGCAATAGAATAGATTACAATAAAATAAGAAGGAATAGCGGATATGGAATTGCTTTTAGTCCCCGTATTTCAGCAATTTTTAATACCAAACACACTACTTTAAAACTTAACTACTCTAAAGGCCTTCAAAATGTCTCACAATGGACTAAATATTCAACCGGAGGAGGAAGGATACCCAATCCTAATTTAGAGACTGAATCAATCGATTTTATAAACTTAGAGTATTTAGGTCGAATTGGGAACGGAAATTTTGGCTGGGAAATCAATGGTTTTGGTTATCTGATAAAGGATGCAGTTGCCTCAGGGGTAATTTTAGGTGTAAGAAAAAATTACAATGCCGGAGAATATAGAAATCTGGGGCTGATGTCAGGTTTCCATTATTCGTCAATATCCAAAAATTGGAAAATACAGGTAAACCATACTTTCTACCATCCTGAACTGATCAAATCAACACTTGTTGAACTTCCAAAGCCTTTGAGATTAGGAGATATTGCAAGTCACAGAGTGAATTTTTCGATTACTAGAAAAAACCAAATCGGGCAATTAAGTAATATTATTAATCTAAGAGCAAATTATGTGACTGACCGGCCCATTGGACCGACAACGACACAAAACCTGAATCCTGGTGTAAACGGAGAAGGCACTATACCAGCATACCTTTTAGTCAACGGTAACATAGGGTTTAAAATTCAAAAAATACCTTTTTTAAGGTTGGATATCAGTGTAGAAAATCTATTGAACAAAAATGTTTTGGATAACATGAATTCACAATATTTTCACCCTGGACCAAGAGAAGCTTCTGGCACCTTCAACATGCCTGGAGATATTCCAGGAAAAAGCTACGCTGATAGAAATGTTCCCTATGTCCCACAAAGACCAAGATTCTACATGCTCAAATTAAGCTATATGCTTTTTAATAATACTCAATGAAAAAGTCAAAGAGTTTTTACATCCTCATTTGGATGGTTTTACTTTCCCTTGCTTTGGGAATATTTATTTCCTATTTCTTTGTATTTGTGAACGCTTTGTTCATAAGTGAAATAGGAACATCCCAATTACCTTTAGCCTATGTTTTTTCCGGATTAGGAGGAACGTTAATTACCTGGCTTTTTAATATTTCTGAAAAGAAATGGGGGTTTGCCAAGTCGTCAACCCTATTTTGTTTGTTTTTTGCACTAGTAATGTACATACTATGGACCTTCTATGTCCAGGAATTACACCTTAAAATCTTAATCTTTTTTTCATATGCCTGGTTTTGGGTATCTATTAATTTTACAACTTTGATTTTTTGGAAACTCCCAAGTTATATTTTTGACCTTCATGAAAACAAAAAATATAATGGAATCATGAGTACAGGGGAAGTTATCTCTGCTATTGTTGCCTATTTATCGGTTCCTGCTTTACTTAATTTGGATTTCTTCACAAGAGATAAATTATTATTAGTATCCTTTAGCGGAATAGCCGCTTTCTCTTTGATAACCTTTTATCTTGGCAGAAACATTAAAGAAAAACCAATAAAAGAAATTAAATCACATGTAAAAACATCTAATTTATCCCAGAATAATATTGTAAAAGAACCCTATTTTCAGCTCATATTCTTATCTATATTTTTGGCAGTAATTATACAATTATTAATTGACTTCAGCCTGATGGAAGTTTCAGCAAAACAGATGTCAGATCCAAAAGAGCTCGCTAAATATTTTGCTTTTCTTTTTGGAGGAATGCGTGTTCTAGAACTAATCTTAAAATCATTTGTGTCTAAATATCTTGTTCGGGAATATGGAGTCTTCATAAGTCTTTCCACCTTAATTTTCGCATTGGCATTTATAGCGATTATAGGAATTTCTTCCTTATTTTTTGGCTATTTCGGGCTGATCTTAATAGTAGCATCATTGAGTAAGGTTTTTGAACGATCGTTGTACAGATCTATTTATGCTCCCACTATTAATGTCTTATATCAAGCCTATCCTAGTACAAAAAGAGCATTAACCCAAAACTATGCTGATGGTTTTGGAAAAACTTTAGGACAGTTAATGGCTGCAATATTACTATTTATGATTGCGACCATAAATACTTTCGAGACAAGAGTATTTGTTTTACTTCTAAGTATACTTTTTATTTTATCGATATGGTTTTATGTGTCAAAAAAATTAATATTTCATTATAAGATTGAATTATTAAATATTTTAAACTCTCTTGGAAATCGTAAGGAACTGTCTGATTTAAAACTTAATAATCCAAACGAAACTTCAATATTAACAAACAGGAAAGAAATAAAAAATTCTGAATTTGGAATTAGAGACTCTCTATTAGATTATTCATCAATGAAGGAACAATTTGAATCTATAAAAATACTATTTGATTTAGAATTGATGAAAGAAGATTTAAATAACATCTATTCATCTGATTCACTATTTTATGACTCACAGAATACTACTAAAAAAAATTTGGATGATATTATTACTAAATCCCTTTCAACTATCACAAAATATAACAAAAACGATCTTTCTCAACTGTTAAATTACATTAATTCACTTCAGCAAAAAATACCAAAAGAAAGCAAAATATTACAACTATTTCATCTTTACATTCAGGTATCACTTTTCAAGAAAACTGCAGACTTTACTTTTTATAACTCTAATAATAAGCTAAAAAAAATCGATTTTCTATCGAGTGCTTTAATCCAAAACTTGGCTGATGAACCAATTCAAAAT
>JBILPR010000434.1:0-3404 GCA_044373795.1 Algoriphagus sp.
ATTCCCAAAAAGCCAAAGAAAAGAAACATAAAAAGGTTTTTCATTTGCCCAGCGGTCTTAAGTACAACACACCGAGAATTTCTTTTTCGTCAACCTGCTTATTGGGAATCCAAACCATTCCATTTTCTGAGAAATTTACCTGATACATCTGGCTTTCTTTCTCAAAGAGCAATTCCAAAATCCCTGATTCCGGATTAAAATTCCAGCTGCCTTTTTGTTCGTAAAAGGAACCGCTATCCACCCAGGATACCTGAAGTTTTTTCGTAATCACTGCGGGGATGTTTTCGTTTTCATCATAAGTCATACCGTTGACGGTAAACCAGTTGTTCTCAGAGGCTGACAAATTATAGGCTGTTAAAATCCTTCTAGACTGATGAGAGAGATGATCCAAAATCGATTTGAAAAATTGTTTGGATAATTATTTACGAAAGTTGGGAGGAACATCTCCTCCTTGTTTTTTGAGTTTATTTCTTATCTTATCTGTCGGAATTTTTTCTTTGGACTCTTCCAAATCAATCTCACTCTTTTTTAAACCTGTAAACCCTTTTAATTCAAATCCTATTTTCAATTGAAAGGGAGATTTTGCCAGACTTTTAGATTCTTTATAAGTTGGATCCCAGGTGGTAAGTACCACCGATTGTATCCCTTTCCCCATCGGAATTAACCTTCCAAAACCTAAACCGGCAGTCCATACCATTCCATCAAAATCCCTGTCATCAAACCCAACCGGATAATCGATCTTCATCTTCACCCGTGCCAGCTCTGTCTGGACAAACCAATTGCCTTTGGCAAATCGTAGGCTAAGTTTTGCTCCCTGACCTGTTCTGGTAAGTTCCTTGCTGTCTGAAAAATCCCTTCTGAAAACCATGCCTCCAAAGGCTTGCATCTGATGTGTAAATCGGTAGGTCAATCCAATATCTCCATAAATACCCTCCCCGAAAGAGGTCAAGGGATCATACCAAGCGTACAAACCCATTCTTTCCAGAATAGCCGCATCTTTCAATTCATTTTCTTCCCAGAGAACGAATTTCCGTTTGGTCACTGCCTCTTGAATGATCTGGATATTTCCCATTGAGTCAAATTTCACTTTAGAATATTTCCCATTCAGCTCTTCAACATAGGAATCTGATAAATGCAGGGCTTTTTCCTTTGCCATGGATTTTGCCTGATCAAATGAAACATCAGTAGGAACTCCATCCTGAACCAATTTCTCCAATGCTCCCTTTCCATAGAAGTCGGGAATCTTTGCCTGAGTAGGATCCAAAGTCCCTTCCAGTGTTCCAGACAGAACCTGTTCAACCTTAGGCATAATCCATTCATTGGTAAGGGATTTGAGATTTTCTTCATTTTGGTCCATCAATGCTTCGAGCCCTTCAAAGTTTTGAATTTTTAATAGCTTTTCCTTGGAGGCATTTACCCCTTCCAGCGTCCGGGATGATGCATTTCTAATCTCTTCGCCGGGAATCTCCTCGCTTTCAATCAGGCTTTCTAAGACTTGGGATTCGTTTTCAAGAACCTCTCTTCCCCTTTCCTTGGCGACCATGAATAGGCTGTCTCTTTGGGTGCTGTCCATCGCATATTCTTTGATTTCCTTCAACTCAGATTTCAGCGAGTCGTAGGATTGCTTCAGGGACTGAATCTGCTTAAGTTCTTTGAGATAGGGGATTTCAGGTTTGGTGGTAAAAGATGTCGCTTTTCCCCCCGGGAGACTCGAAGGAAGATTAGGTATGGCCGGGATTTTACCCGGTATGCTTTGGGCGGGAAGTGGCTGAAAATTGATCCACATCAAAAATCCGGTCAGCAGGAAATATCTAAGTCTCATTGGATCTTCATGGCTATAAACTCATTTTTGGTGTTAAGTCTTTAAGGTTCGCTTTGTTTTGGTTTCCTCTTCTTTGTTTAATAACCAAATATCTATTTTGAATTTCAAATTCAGATTATAGTTCTGCATAGCATAGAGACTAAACTCAGTCAAAGGTAGAAAAACTGCGCTCAGCTCAATTTTCAATATTTGCCAAATAGGGACCTAAGGCATTTTCTCTCAAAAAAATCTAATTATTGCATTAACCAATTTCTAATATTCAAATTATTTAGTGCAGCAATTGCAATCGCCAAAAACCCAGAAATCAAAAAGGTTAAAACTATTGTCCTCATTCTTTTTATCTTAAATTCTTGTGAACCCACTTCTTTAAACTTTTCAATATGATGCAAATATTTTCCTCTCCTCAAAAAAATCAGGTAGTTAATTACTGCGATCATCGAGCATATTATAATAACTAAATAACTATTCATCAGGTTCTGGCCTACTAAAATGTTTACCAAACCCATTATTACTACAAAAAGCAGTACATCAATAATGGAAATAAATAGAAACGCATATTCTTGAGGTGCCGACTTTTCATTTAAGTCTTTTATTGAAACCCAATAAGCACATGCAAATATGTAGTGATAGAAATTCATTACTTAATTTTCCTCTTTTGATGCCATGTCATAAATTCCAAATGCAAATCTGCCTAAAAAGTAAACACCCGATACGGGTGCTCCCCAGCCGGTGAATCCCACCCCAGTCATAATGGTATCTGCTGCAAACCAACCGACTGATTCTCCAGAAAAGTCATTATTTGCCATATCCGCAACACCTAGTACTAGACCAACACCTGCCATCCTTCGAGCTCCAACTTTCATGCCTTCCATCATGTTCACATTTTTTAAAATATTGCTGGCCAAAGTTGCTTGTCGAGCAGTCTTATAACCTTTATTGAAACTCCTAATTGCTTTGTATTCTTTCAAATATTCTCTGGTGTACTTACTAATTTGAGTAGCTCTTGCGTCCTCGTAAACACCTGTTGCATAAGATGCAGTAGACAACATTGATAACGACACATCAACTCCAATTCCGGCTTCAAGCGAATTTCCATTATATAAATTTCCGGAAGATCCTCCCCCAAAGAAACCATTCATCCTAATTCCATCAGAACTATTTTCAGTCATAGGGGAGCTTGAAATTTTTATCCACTTTCCATCCTTTATTTGAGAAGCACCAAACCTATTTTGAACAACTGCTCCCTCAGCATAAATATCACCTCTTTTTTCATTTTCACTACATCCATTAGGACACATTCCATTTGGATCAATATACTTAATGGGATTATTCCAACCATAAGCATAGGGTGATTTATCAATTTGAAGTATATGATCCGCCATCGGATCAACTACTCCCCATCTACCAATAGCCGGATCATACATTCTAGCCCCGTAATCATAATACTGAAGGCCGTTGTCCTCAATCAGTTCCTTCCCGTTGTAGAGGAATTTATTCACCTTGATCCCTCCATACTGAAACCCGATCCCAGTCAGTTCCAGTCCCCAGGGATCATAGTGTGTCTCCTGTGCTATCGGCGATG
>JBILPR010000435.1:0-3397 GCA_044373795.1 Algoriphagus sp.
GGTCTGAATCTCGTGAGCGAACTCGGTAACCGTGATGAATTAGGTGCATTGATCAAAAAGGGAGAATGGAATAACATTCACCTCGTGGTCAAAGGAAACGTGATGAAGCACTATGTGAATGGGACTTTGATGAGCGAAGTGCAGGACGATGATACCAAAAACCGGATGATGAAAGGTTTGATGGGATTCCAGGTTCATGTAGGTCCGCCGATGAAAGTACAATTCAAGAATATCATGCTGAAGAAGTTGTAAAAAGACTTTTGTGCAAATAATAGACCCCTGAAAAAGAGCCGAAAGGCTCTTTTTCTTTTTAGGAAAGAGTATAAATATCTCAGGACTTTATTTCTAAGATTCAGAAAGTATGGGCGCTATTTGTATTCTGACAACTCACAAAAGCAAGTGAAAGTTAACTTTATAAAAAATGTTGGAATTGGTGGGCTGTATTCGGTTGAAAAGTTTCGGGTGAGGTAATGCCCTGGGGGATTTACGGTTTTAAAACAGCAGATCGAGCCGTTAAGAAAATGGGTGGATTTCCCTCGTTTCACTTCGGAAACTCACCCATTTTAAGGGTTGATCAATGTTTAAAAATCAAATAGCCAAGAATGTTTCTTCCAGTACTAAACTCGTACTATTTGAAGTAAATAACCAGGCATTAAGGTTTTTGCCTGCCTGCCGTGGCAGGGTTACTTTTTGGATTCAAAAAGTGACGATGAAAAAAGCTGCGAGCAAGGATTGAATTATAGGATAGCCTTAATTCTTTGCCGCCGGAAGTGTCGTCACTCCGGCATAATTAAAGTGCGGGAGTCGAGACACTCACGTCGGCAAAGACTTCAAAAAGATAAATGGAAAAAACTGCGGGTAAAGTGTAGATTCCAGAGAATTTCCAACTTTTCTAAACATTCATATATTCCCCCTCTTTTGGGCTTTGGTTAAGTTTTACTTGAACTCGGCTTTCTGATTCAATTGTTTCTAACTTAAATTTTATGCCTTTGTGGCGTTTCATTGATACTGACATCCTGTATCGAGGATGTAACAGAAAATTTTGAAATCCCGATTTCATCGGAGGTCTTAAAAGCTAAAACCTGGTTTGAGTCCAACGAATCATCGTTTTGGGAACCACAGTCTGAAAATGCCAGAATTAGTGCGAAGGAAATTCGGAAAAAAGTAAATTGGGATCGTGCAAAGACTTATCACCAAGCAGATGGCAAGAAGGTAATCGAAGTACAACTGAATTATCAGGATTTAGAGGTTCCTGAGCATTTAGTAGGATCTTCTTTTTCTGAGGAGACTATCCTTCATACCTTAATCTTGTTTGCTAAACCCAATGGAAATTATGTTCCTTATATCCTGAAAATTTATCCAGATGATCCGGAAAAGAAATTTAAGCTAACTGATTTTTTGTCAGGGGGATATCAGAAAATACCCAGTGATTTCTCTGGAAGATATTTTTTTCACAAGTGGAATGAAAATCCTCTTGGTGGCTGGAGGATTAAGGATGGTGAAAAGGTCAAAAGAATCAAACCATCCAAAACCGATAGCCAATCTAATGCAAGAACTACAGGTTCACTTGTTTGCTATTCAATAACTGAAACTACTTATCAATATTCATGCATGTATCCATTTGGCTGTACTGATCCCGAAGTTACAGGAACTAGAATTACATATGAATGCGAATATGTAGAAGATGCAACGCCTGTGCTTTTAGGTGAAGGATGGGAGGCGGTGGCGAAACTTCTCCGGAAGAGGAACCTTGTGAAATCACTGATGAAAATATCATTGGGTTGAGAGTGGATTGTGAGGAAGAAATGACGCCTGAAGAATATATGGATTATTTGACACAACGTTATAATATTACATTAAGTGAATGTGAAAAATTATTAATAAGGCAAGATCTTAGAAACTGGTCGAAGGCAGCAATAATATTTGCAAATGCAAAAATTGCAGAATCAAAAACTATTGAAATTTTTAATATAAATGGTTGGAGAGACTGTGCCGATGCCTTTCGGCATGCATATTGGAATGCTTTAAATGTTGTTAGTCTTAATTATGTTGATGCTATAATTTTTGCAACAGCTCATGAATGCCAAAGACCCACTGCGAACCTAGATGTTGGTATGGATTACTTTAATAATGAAATTGGAAGGGGAATTGGGTTATCATATAATTTTAACTCTACAAATTCCTTGTGGAGTGAAGTTCTTGAAGCACTCCATAATGGAGAGTTGAGAGTAATAAGTAATTTGGATTCTGATAAAAATTATACTTCAAACTCTGAATTAATAGGTTCTTCAAATTGTCAATTATGAGAAAAATAATAATAATTCTTTTGTGTACATTCTCTTCTTGCTCTTTGGGGTCCAACCAAGAATGCAAATCATTTTCCATTGATTCTGAAAATATCCTTGATTCAATCCAAAGCGGCTTAGAAATAGATAGCGGAATATATAAGGTGTCATTAGAAATTAAAGGAGAGCTTTCTGAGGCGATTACCATTTGGGGAACAGATCTAAATTCAGGTATAGTAGATACTATCATTGGTCCCACTGATTATTATAGTCCTAATTTTGTTTATTTAATTAAAAACCCTGAAAACGGAAAAGGAGAACTTGAGTTATGTGTAACATTCTACCACTGATTGCGAACAGGCTTAAGTTGAAAGGATTGGATTTGCGTTGATATGAAAAAAATAAGAGTTTTAATTTTGCTTTTCATCTGCATTGGATGTTATGCTCGTGAAGATTGCAGCTATGAACTTGATCAATTTGATTTGAATGCCCCGTATTCTGAAAAAATTAACTTTGAGGGATGTGGAGATGATATCAGTTACTATAAATTGAATGTTCAAGGAGAATTGGATGGAGAAATAAGCGTTCAAAATATCTATAAGATCAAAGCCCAAGGAAAAATAGATACATTGATTCGAGGGGAATTTTATTCCAATGAATTTAATTTCAAATACGAGCCCAAAGGTCAAGTAAAAGGGAAAGTGAAATTTCAGATTACCTTGATGTAGGATATTATATTCAATGATTCAAGTTTAAATGGTTCAAGTCTTCGGATTTGGATCATTTTTTTTGAGGAATGGCAAAGCAAGATTCTACTATTTTCCTATCTTGACTTCATGCTTTTCTTAGAAACCCATATAGGGCAGGACAGTCTCAGAAGGCTTTTTTTATAGGTTACACACCCGTCAAATAACCCAAAAATGAATCTTTCAGGCGAAGCCAGATGGAAAAATAAAATCTCCAATTCTCACCAATTGGGAGGAATCGAAACCTCAGTTCTGGACAATGGTCCCGGCAGAGGAACCCGTATTGCCTGGATCAATACCGGTACAGGGTTGAGATACAAGGTAGTTCTGGATCGGGGCATGGATATCCTCGATACCTTCTTCAAT
>JBILPR010000115.1:0-11669 GCA_044373795.1 Algoriphagus sp.
GATGATGTTGAGCATTTTTTCTGTGGCCATCATCGCAGCCACTGTTTGGTCCGGGTCAAGCCCTTTGGTTTTAAAGATTTTCCCATAATCCCAGGTGATCATCGTCTCCACGAAGGCATCGGTTTTCCCTCCGGGAGGAATGGAAACGTTATAATCGATCAGCTTTGGGAGTTCTTTTTTCAGCGATTTATAGATTTTTTTCACGGCTCGCATGAAGGAATCATATTGACCATCGCCTGTTGCAGTGGCATCGTATGATTTTCCATAGACATTCAGGCGCAGCTGAACAGATGGCTTCAGACCTTTGGAATGAGTCATGTGATAACCTTCGATACTGATATTTTTGGAGATGGAGTTGTTTTGCAAGACATCGGAAATGATGTAAGGCAAATCCTCTGTCGTCACCCGTTCTTTCTTATCACCAAGTTCTATGATTCGTTGAGTAACGCGAGCGAGTTCGTCCTTCTCGAGAGAAATTCCAAGCTCTTCCAGATTCTTAACAATATTGGCTTTGCCGGAAGTCTTTCCCAAGGCGTACTTTCGCTGTCTACCAAATCGCTCGGGAAGCAAATCATTGAAGTAAAGGTTTTTTTTACTGTCTCCGTCGGCATGAATTCCTGCAGTTTGAGTGAATACATTCTCACCCACGACCGGCTTATTTGCCGGAATATGTTGACCTGAAAACTGCTCGACCAACTTGCTGACACGGTAAATCTTTTGCTCCTGCACTCCAATCTGGAGATCTGTGAAATCTTTGATCACAGCGATCACAGATTCCAAAGGCGCATTTCCTGCACGTTCTCCAAGACCATTTACAGTAGTATGAATTCCCGATGCGCCATGTAAAATCGCTTCCATCACATTGGCAACTGATAAGTCGTAATCGTTATGGGCATGAAAATCGAAATGAACATTCGGGTATTTCTTCGTGATTTCGGTGAAATACTTATTTGTTTCGTCTGGCGAAAGCAAACCCAGCGTATCCGGAAGCATGATTCTCTTGACCGGCTGAGTTGTCAAAAACTCAATCAGACCGAGTGTATATTCCTTGGAATTTCTCATACCATTTGACCAGTCCTCCAGGTACACATTGACCGAAATTCCGTTTTCCTGCGCATGGGATATGCTTTTTGCAATTTCTGAGAAATGTTGCTCAGGTGTTTTTTTAAGCTGATGAACCAGATGATTCATAGAGCCTTTGGTCAGCAGATTCAAAACTTTGGCACCAGCCAGAATCAACCAATTGACGGAAGCTGGCGTATCCACAAAACCCAAAACCTCCACCCGATCCAAGTAACCTTTTTCTGCAGCCCAGGTGGTGATTTTCTGAACACCTTCTAGTTCTCCTTCGGAAACCCTTGCGGACGCAACTTCGATCCGGTCCACTCGCAACTCTTCGAGCAAAAGCTTGGCGATTTGCAGCTTTTCAGAAGGCAAAAAGGAAACACCTGAGGTTTGTTCTCCATCCCTCAGTGTGGTATCCATGATTTCTATGCGCTTCCCGGACCTCATTTTATTATTTGCCTTTAGCAAAAGCATCGATTTCAGAAGACATGTTGAGCAAATAGTCGATGTCATCGAACCCATTTGTCATGTTGTCTTTTTTGTATTCATTGATGTCAAAACATTCAGATTCTCCTGTGGAAAGGAGCTTGATCTTCTGCTCAGGAAGGTTGATTTCTAGCTCAGTAGTCGGATCTTGAAGGATTGCTGCGAAAAGCTTATCAGCAAATTCTGCAGAAACTGTCACCGGAAGAACTCCGATATTCAGACAGTTATTTTTGAAGATATCTGCGAAAAAGCTCGAAACCACGCATCTGAATCCATAATCATAAAGCGCCCAAACGGCGTGCTCCCGGCTGGATCCTGAACCAAAGTTTTTGCCGGCAACAAGGATTTTTCCGCTGTAAGTCTGGTCGTTCAGAATGAAATCCTGTTTCGGATTTCCTTCCACATCGTATCTCCAGTCACGGAATAAGTTGTCTCCAAAACCCTCACGCTCGGTGGCCTTCAGGAATCGGGCAGGAATAATCTGATCGGTGTCCACGTTTTCGGTAGGTAAAGGAACCGCCGTACTCCTGAGAACTGTAAATTTATCGTAAGCCATTTTTTCGAATTGAAAGATTGGAAAATTGGAAGATTGGAAGATTAATTTTCAAAGACTTCCCTTGGATCAGTGATTCGGCCTGTAATCGCAACTGCTGCTACAGTCAAAGGAGATGCGAGCATCGTACGAGCTCCCGGTCCCTGACGACCTTCGAAGTTTCTATTTGAAGTAGAAACGGCATATTTTCCTGCGGGAATCTTGTCATCGTTCATTGCAAGACAAGCTGAGCAACCCGGCTGTCTGAGTTCGAAACCTGCTTCTTCCAGGATTTTTACCAATCCTTCCTCATGTGCCATTTTCTCCACTTCTCTGGATCCCGGTACGATCCAGGCCGTGATGTTATCCGCTTTCTTGTGGCCTTTTACAAACTGGGCTACTGATCGAATATCTTCAATTCGGCCATTTGTACATGAGCCTACGAAAACGTAATCAACCAACTTGCCCTTGACAGGTTCGCCAGGTGCAAAACCCATGTAATCCAATGATTTCAGGTATGAGATTTTGTTGCTTCCTTCCATTCCCTCAGTTGTCGGGATGGTTCCTTTTACCTTGATACCCATCCCCGGATTGGTTCCGTAGGTAATCATAGGCTCGATATCGGCAGCGTCAAAGACGTATTCTTTGTCGAAAATTGCACCTTCGTCAGTTTTCAGCGTTTTCCAGTAAGCCACTGCTTCATCCCAATCTGCGCCTTTTGGAGCATATTGTTTTCCTTCCAGATAATTGAAAGTCGTCTCATCAGGAGCAATCAAACCTCCGCGCGCGCCCATCTCGATGGACATGTTGCAAATGGTCATTCGGGCTTCCATGGAAAGACTTTGGATCGCGGATCCTGCATATTCCACAAAGTAACCGGTAGCGCCGGCTGCTGAGATTTTAGCAATTATGTACAGAATGATATCTTTTGACGTCACTCCTTTTTCCATCACCCCGTCAACGGTGATTCTCATTTTCTTGGCCTTGGACTGCATGATGCACTGAGTAGCCAATACCATTTCTACTTCTGAAGTACCGATTCCAAATGCAATAGCTCCAAAAGCACCGTGAGTTGAAGTATGACTGTCTCCGCAGACAATCGTCATTCCTGGCTGAGTGATTCCCAGTTCGGGTCCGATCACGTGTACAATCCCGTGATGTGCCGAACCCAAATCGTGAAGTTCGATATTGTATCGGGCGCAATTTTCACGAAGTCTTTCCACTTGCATGCGGGAAAGCTTGTCTTTAATGGTCTTATCCTGGTCTACAGTAGGCACGTTGTGATCCGGAGTAGCAACGGTTCTGCTTGGGTTTTTCACCCCGATTCCTCGCTTTTCCAGATTCAGGAACGCCACAGGAGAAGTCACTTCATGGATAAAGTGCTTATCAATGAAGAAAACATCAGGACCAGCAGGCACTGATTTTACCACATGGGCATCCCAGATTTTATCAAATAATGTTGTCTTTTCCATAATTATGCAGTCGCATATTCTTTGACCGGAATTTTATTTAAGGCGTCAACAAATGCCTCGGCAGAAGCCAGGACAATGTCGGCGTTGGAGGCAAAACCGTAGTAAGGCTTTTCTCCTTTGATTAATCTCATGTGGACTTTGGCTACGTCATCACTTCCATGCGTGATTGCCTGGATGAGGAATTCTTCCAGCTCAACCTGAGGTTTGACTACTTTTTCAATCGCTTTGAGCACCGCATCAACCGGACCAACGCCATGGGAGGAAGCCTGAAGCGTTTCTGAACCCACTGTCAATGTCACATTAGCGCTGATTTGTCCGTTAGAGGAATAGCCCACTTTCACCAATTCGATGAAATTGGAGTCTTCCTTGTACTTACCGACCAAGCCAAGCAAGTCTTTTCTTCCGATATCGCGCTTGCTGTCTGCCAAAATCAGGAAGGCTTCGTAAACCTCTCTCAATTCTTCCCCTTCCAGCTCCACGCCCAAGGCATCTAGGTGATGCTTCAATGCAGCGCGTCCGGATCTTGCAGTGAGTACAATCGTGGACTCATCCACTCCCACTTCTTTAGGATCGATGATTTCGTAATTTTCTCTATGCTTCAAAACCCCATCCTGGTGAATTCCGGAAGAGTGAGCGAATGCATTTCTTCCCACAATCGCCTTGTTTGCCTGCACCGGCATGTTCATCAGTTTCGATACCAAACGGCTGGTTTGATAAATTCTTTGAGTGACAATATTGGTATGAACGGGGATAGATTGATGGCATTTGATCGCCATGACCACCTCTTCCATGGAAGTATTACCTGCTCGCTCCCCGATTCCGTTGATAGTCACTTCTACCTGACGAGCACCATGCTGCACTCCGGAGATCGTATTGGCAGTTGCCATTCCAAGGTCATTGTGACAATGAGTGGCAATGATGGCTCTATCGATATTCGGAACATTATTTTTCAAATGGGCGATGATAGCGCCGTACTGCTCGGGAAGGCAATAGCCTGTTGTGTCCGGGATATTGACAACGGTCGCCCCGGCTTTGATCACCTCTTCGATAATTCGAGCGAGGAAATCATGTTCGGCACGTCCGGCATCTTCCGCATAGAATTCCACATCGTCTACAAATCTTCGGGCATACTTCACCGCAGCAACACCGCGCTTGATAATATCCTCCGGAGTAGACCGAAGTTTGAATTGGATGTGATAGGGAGAAACTCCGATTCCGGTGTGTATTCGACCCCTTTTTGCGAATTTGAGTGATTGAGCTGCTACATCGATATCCTTCTCAACAGCTCTGGAGAGTGCACAAATAATCGGGTTGGAAACTGCCTTCGAAATCTCGAGGACGGAATTGAAATCACCCGGGCTGGATATTGGAAATCCTGCTTCAATGATATCTACTCCTAAAGCCTCCAAAGCTTTCGCCACCACAATCTTTTCCTGGGTATTCAGTTGGCACCCCGGCACTTGTTCCCCATCTCTCAGGGTCGTATCAAATATCCACAGCTTATCACTCATAACTCTTTTGGGTTTTGGTATTAATTATTTTCTGGTCTCAACTGACGGACGACAGCACCTGCCTGCCACATTTCAGAATCTCTCAATTCTTTCAATTCAACCTCAAGTTTCTCTCTATAATCAGGCTTGCTGTTAGAATCGATTGATTTCTGAGCTTCCTGACCTGTTTTTACTGAATTGTAAAGCGCTTCGAAAACCGGCTTTGTAGCATCTCTGAAAGGCTTCCACCAGTCAAGAGCTCCTCTTTGAGCAGTGGTAGAGCAATTGGCATACATCCAATCCATTCCGTTTTCCGCCACAAGTGGCATTAAGCTTTGAGTCAATTCTTCTACAGTCTCATTGAAAGCTTCAGAAGGTGTATGTCCGTTAGCTCTCAAAACTTCGTACTGAGCTGCAAAAATCCCCTGAATTGCTCCCATCAAAGTTCCTCTCTCACCTGTAAGGTCGGAAGTCACTTCTCTGTAGAAATCAGTTTCGAATAAGTAACCTGAACCTACACCAATTCCAAGGGCAACAACTCTTTCGTAAGCTCTTCCTGTACCATCCTGAAAGATTGCATAAGATGAGTTTAAGCCTCTTCCTTCTACAAACATTCTTCTCAGAGAAGTTCCGGATCCTTTTGGCGCAACCAAGATTACATCTACATCAGCAGGAGGGATGATTCCGGTTTTTTCTTTGTAGGTGATACCAAATCCGTGAGAGAAATAAAGAGCTTTACCCGGTGTCAGGTGTTTTTTCACAGTAGGCCAAAGAGCAATCTGGCCGGCATCAGAAAGAAGGAATTGAAGGATAGTACCTTTCTCACATGCTTCTTCCAGTTCAAAAAGAGTCTCACCAGGAACCCAACCATCAGCGACCGCTTTATCCCAGGTTTTGGAACCTTTACGCTGTCCGATAATTACGTTGAACCCGTTGTCTTTCAGGTTAAGCGCTTGACCAGGACCCTGAACTCCGTAACCCAAAACTGCGATTACTTCATTCTTGAGTACTTCTCTTGCTTTCTCCAAAGGAAATTCTTCTCTGGTTACTACATTTTCTTCTACTGTGCCGAATTTTAATTTCATGGGTTTGAGTTTTGATTTTTAATTGACCAATGGAATCTGCCGATTCATGGGTTTGAGTTTTGATAAATAGTATTAATAGGTTTGAGAAGGCTTTTGGCCCGGGTTTTAAGTATTATTTGACGAAACTATCAATGGTTAACATTCTTTTGGCGACTGCCACTCTGCCGCTTCGGGCAAATTCCAGCAATCCGTATTCCTTGAGTATTTCCAGCAATTCCTGTGTCTGCACTTTGTGCCCTGTCAATTCCAAGACGACAAACTCAGGCTCAGCTGATATTATTCTGGCTCCGTGCTGACGGATTATTTTCTCCAACCCCCCGTCCAATTTAGAAACCGGGATCTTGTACAAAGCAAGTTCCTGATACACGACACCTTCATCTTCGTGATAAAATGCTTTGATCACATCGATGATTTTTTCGATCTGATTGACCAGCTGGATGACAGTTTCTTCAGTTGCCGTCACCTCAATCGTGATTCTGTGAATCCCTTCGAGCCGGCTTTCTGATGCAGTCAACGCATTGATGTTGATCCCCCTTCTGGTAAAAATGATGGTGATCCTGTTGAGAATTCCAATGAAGTTCTCGGTAATAACGAATATGGTATATCGTTTCATCTGTTAATTATTGTTTTGTAAAGGTCAGATGGAATCTCGCCTTATTGATTATCGTACCTCTGTTTGAGACTTGGGTCCTGTTCGATTTCATGTGTTTATAATTTTCTTTCAAAGGTCACATGGAATCTAGCATTTCTGTTAACCACACATTCGTGTGAAGTTATCATGATGCTCGATTTCATAGGCTGGAATTAGCTAAGCCTTACTTCTTCTACTGAACATCCCGTTGCGATCATCGGGAAGACATTGTCTTCTTTTTCTACCACTACTTCCAGGAAAAACGGTCCGTCGTGAATCAGCATATCCTCCACTGCCTCTCTCAAATCGACTCTTTCTGTGACTTTCTGAGCTTTAATATTATATGCTTCTGCGATCTTGACGAAGTCAGGATTATCCAGTTCGGTAAATGAATAGCGCTTGTCGAAGAACATTTGCTGCCATTGCCTCACCATCCCCAGGTAGTTATTATTGAGAAGGACAATCTTCACCGGAGCTTTTGTTTGCATGATCGTTCCAAGTTCCTGAATGGTCATTTGAATTCCACCGTCTCCGACCACGCAAATTACCTGACGGGAATAATCGTGCAGTTGCGCTCCCAAAGCTGCGGGGAGTGCAAAACCCATTGTGCCCAATCCCCCTGAAGTCACCTGAGTTCTTGTCTTTTTGTAATTAAAATATCTCCAGGCAATCATCTGGTGCTGCCCTACGTCAGTGACCAATACAGCATCATCCGCCTTGTATTGGTTGACAATGTTTATTACTTCACCCATTGTCAATCCATCCTTGGTTGGAGTCAGGTCGTGTTGCATGACAGCAGCGGTTTCTTCTTCTTCCAAGTCCCGAAATCTCTTCATCCAGGTATCATGCTTTTTGGCATCAACAGCCGCTGTCAGCATTGCCAAACTTTCACGACAGTCGCCCAAGACAGCTACTTCGCATTTCACAGTTTTATTGACTTCAGCCGGATCCAGCTCCAAATGCACGATCCTGGCTTGCTTCGCATAGCGCTTCAAGTCTCCGGTCACCCGATCATCAAACCTCATCCCTACAGCGATCAATACATCACACTTATTGGTCAAAAGATTTGGCGCATAATTTCCGTGCATCCCGAGTTTACCCACATAATTAGGGTGATCCTGTGGAAGTGCCCCTGAGCCTAAAAGTGTGGAAGCAGCCGGAATTCCCGTTTTGTCCAGGAAAAACTTAAGCTCCGCCTCTGCTTTTCCCAAAATCACTCCCTGCCCATAAAGGACATAAGGTCTTTCTGCCGAATTGATCAAATCTGCTGCTTTTGCAATCGCGGAAGTTTCTATCGGATTGTGGGTTTTATAGGACCTGAATCCAAGGCACGGAACATAATTAAACTCTCCAAAATCCACCTGAGCGTTCTTGGTAATGTCAATCAAAACCGGACCTGGTCTGCCCGAGCGAGCGATATAAAATGCTTTTGCAATCGCCGGAGCAATATCCTCCACTCTTCTTACCTGAATATTCCATTTGGAGCAAGGCATTGAGATTCCGATCATGTCGGTTTCCTGAAATGCATCAGTTCCCAGCAAATGCGCCGCAACCTGACCGGTAATACAAACCAAAGGAGTACTATCAATCTGTGCATCCGCCATTCCTGTAATCAGATTTGTCGCACCCGGACCTGAAGTCGCAAGGCAAACGCCTACTTTACCGGAAACTCTCGCGTAACCCTGTGCAGCATGGATTGCTCCTTGCTCATGACGGGTAAGCACATGTCTGAGTTGATCATGATAATCATGCAAGGCATCATAAACCGGCATGATTGCTCCGCCGGGATATCCAAAAATTACTTCAGCCTGCTCAGCAATAAGAGATCTGACTACGATGTCTGCACCTCTGATCATTTGATCCTTCATAGGCTTAAAATTTATCTGTAACACAGCCTTCAGAGGCTGTAGAAACTAGTTTATTATATTTCTTCAAGGTTCCCTGGAGTCCTTCTATGACTTTTGGAGACCAGGTTTTTTTGCGCTCTGCAAACTCCTCCTCACTCACCTGAACAATCAACAATTGATTGTCTGTGTCAATGGTAATCAGGTCACCGTCCTTAAGCAATCCAATCGGACCACCGCACCATGCTTCAGGAGTCACATGGCCCACTACAAACCCGTGAGTACCACCAGAAAATCTCCCGTCGGTAATCAGCGCCACATCCGCACCTAATCCCGCTCCTATAATCATGGAAGTTGGCTTTAGCATTTCCGGCATTCCTGGAGCTCCTTTTGGTCCTACATTTCGGATTACGACTACATCACCTGCCTTGACCTGATGGTCCCGAATGGAGTTATTTGCATCCAATTCCGAATCATACACTCGAGCAGGACCTGTGAATAGTCGACCTTCTTTTCCTGTAATTTTAGCTACGGCACCTTCCGGGGCTAGATTCCCGGATAGAATACACAGGTGGCCGGTCTCTTTGATCGGAGACTCCACCGGATGAATGACATTGACTTTAGAAGGAATGATTGGCTGAACTTTTTCAAGATTTTCTGCCAGAGTCTTTCCCGTCACAGTCATACAGTCCCCATGTAGGTATCCTTTTTCCAGAAAATATTTCATAAAAGCTGGCAAGCCTCCCTGTTCATGAAGGTCTTCCATCAGGAATTTACCTGAAGGCTTGAAGTCACCAAGCAGCGGGGTGGTTGCATTAATTGCTTTAAAGTCTTCCAAAGTGAACGCTACTCCGGCAGTTCTGGCTATCGCCAAAATATGAAGCACAGCGTTGGTACTTCCGCCCAAAGCAATAGCTACACGGACAGCATTTTCTATACTTTTTCGAGTAATGATATCTTTTGGCTTAATATCCTGCTCAAGTAGGATTCTCATGTATTTGTTGACTTCCCTGCATTCCCTGAGTTTTTCAGGGGAATTAGCGGGAAAGGAGGCAGAATAAGGCAATGACATGCCCATGGCTTCAATCGCCGATGACATTGTATTGGCTGTGTACATCCCGCCACAAGCACCTGCACCTGGACATGCGTTACGAATCACTCCATCATAATCTTCTTCGGAAATGGAACCTTGGATTTTCTTTCCAAAGGCTTCAAATGCAGAAACTATATTTAGTTTCTCGCCTTTATATAGACCTGATGCGATGGTACCACCATAAACCATTATAGCCGGCCTATTGATCCGAATCATTCCCATGATCGCACCTGGCATATTCTTATCACAACCTGCTACCGCAATACAAGCATCAAATGAGTGACCTAAAATGAAGGATTCGATGGAATCTGCGATGATTTCTCTGGAAACCAGTGAATAACGCATTCCGAGTGTTCCCATCGAAGTTCCATCAGATATCCCGATGGTATTAAAAATCAAACCGGTCAGATCATATTCCTGAGAGGAGTTTTTGATCAGACCGGCGAAGTCATTGAGATGCATGTTGCAGGGATTGCTTTCATAGCCACAACTTGCTACCCCTACGAAAGGCTGTTTCATTTTCTTATCACTCAATCCGGTGGCATAAAGCATGGCTTTGCCTGCTGGATGCTCATCATTATCGCTTATTTCCCAACTGTATTTTTTCAGGGTCATGGTTTTTGGGTATAAAAAAAGTGCCTCATTTCTGTGAGGCACTTCAGATTTTTTTATTTCATATTAATAAATAGTCTAGTGCCTTACATTAAGATCCAATGAGAATAATAGAGCTTGGCAAAAAGACCACTTTGAACATACTTGAGTCGAGATTATTTGGAGTTCGGAATCGAATCACATGTCAAAATTAAACTGAAAATTCAGAGTTACAATATTTAATTTTACTTATTACCTCAAATTCAGACAAAAACTATAAGTAAAAATTATTTTGACAGAATATTAGTTTAAATAATACGAGATTAACCCCATAATTCAGGAAATGATTTGTTGGTTTTTTCGATTTTCAAAATTTTGTATGGATTACCAGTTCTTTTAAGGTTTGTGGAAAAAATTTCGATTTTTTTTAAGGAAAAAATTAATATACCTCCATTCGTTCAATAAAAACCGATTCCATTACCAAATTCTCAAAAGCGACTATCGAAGATTTTCGCTTGATTTTTATCCTATTTTTGTCAGAATCTTTCGTTCCAATGATCTCATTTCCAAACGCCAAAATCAACCTCGGACTCCACATCACTTCCAAAAGAAAGGATGGGTATCATGAAATCGAAACCTGCATGGTTCCGATTCCACTTTATGATGCGCTTGAAATGATCCTGGATCCGAAGAAAATGACTTGGAATTCCACCGGATTACCTATTCCAGGTGAATCGAAAGACAATCTGATCGTGAAAGCTTATCACCTTATGAGAAAGGATTTCCCGGATCTTCCTTCGGTGAATATCCATCTTCACAAGCATATTCCACTGGGTGCGGGCTTGGGTGGCGGATCAGCGGATGGGGCTTTTGCTTTGAAATTGATGAATAGCCTTTTTGAACTCCATCTCGATGATTTTTTCCTGGAGGAATACGCCGAGCAATTGGGAAGCGATTGCCCATTTTTCATTGAAAACACTCCGAAAATCGCTCGTGGAAGAGGTGAGGTTTTGGAACCCATATCGCTTGACTTAAAAGGAACCTGGCTGGTCCTGATCAATCCCGGAATCCATGTTGGTACCAAAGAGGCTTACGCTGGCGTGACTCCGGGAGCTCCAAAAGTGAATCTTGCAGAAGTACTTCAAGATAGAGGCAGATGGAAAGATGAATTGGTGAATGACTTCGAACCGAGCATTTTCAAAAACTTTCCCGAGATCGCCGAGATCAAAGAAAAAATGTATGAAGCCGGAGCGTTCTATTCGGCTATTTCAGGTTCGGGGTCTTCTGTTTTTGGGCTTTTTGACAATCAGCCAACTGGGCTCGATTTTGAATCCGGTTACTTCCGGTTTGAGAGCTTATTGTAAATAGACAAACATCATT
>JBILPR010000116.1:0-11637 GCA_044373795.1 Algoriphagus sp.
GGTGGCCCAAGAATAACCAAGCTGAGAATTCAGAGAGCTTCGGGTATATTCCGGTCTGTTTGTGTAGGAATACCCGATTGATGTTCGGGTGTTTGGGTTGTATCGGCCGTATTTTGCCAGAGTACTAGGGGCAAAAGGTATCAGGAACCTTGGAAAGATCACAGATGCCGAGGCGGTCAATTCCTTGCTTTGATACACGTCTGAATTGGTAGCCGAAGCCACTCCTTCCAGACCTGCACGGAAGTTGAATTCCAGTATTTCTCCTGAATGGAAGAAATTTCGGTTTCGAAGGGAAGAACTGAAGAAAGGGCCCGGCAGCTGTTCAGTTACACTCAAACCCACCTGATTGGTGAGCTGATATTTTTGATTCGGCTGCGCAACTACTTTTGCGGTGAGCGAAGTGCCCAACGTGTCAAAAGAAATATTCAGAAAGCGAAACAGGTCAAGATTGTTGAGCTGTTTCTGAGTTTCGATAATATCATTTCTATGGTAGGGTTTTCCTTCTTCAAAGAAAACTCTCGAAGCAAATAATTTGGCCGAATATCGGTCTCTGAAAAAAGTAAAATCAATATCCCGATATTCCCTTTTGAATTTTTCATCCACAAAATCGCTGCTGGGGGGGGTGACTTGGAAAGTGATGGAATCGATCGTGAATATCTTATGCTTTTCGGCAAAACTGGGTTTGAAAATTACCTGCTCGATTGCTACCCTTTTGGCGCTGGTGTCCTGGTAGACATTGTATTCGATGTAGGAATCCGAAAACATGTAAAATCCATTGTTTTTCAGCAGTACTTCAATTCGACTTCTTTCGCGGGAAACTTCGTCCTGATTGTAGATTTTCCCTGTCTTTATCTCTGAATCAGAAGCATTTGCTTTGAGGACCCGAATGATCTCTTCGTTGTCAGTTCGGGTATAAAATGAGTCCACCAAATAAGGTTGTTTCTCCTCGATAGTATAGGTGACATATGCTTTTTCCTTTTTGGTCACTACTGAAAAGCTTGAGGTAGCATCGAAAAAGCCATGATTGACCAGATAATCCTTAATTTCTTGTGTTGAATTTTTAGTTTTGGTACTATCGAGAAGTGTTACAGGGTTTCCTGTTCTCATGACCAAATTCCCGAATTCCAGTTTTTCTTCCAGAGCTTCGATTTGAGTTGTCAGCTTGTCTTGCCTTTTTTGGAGTTTTCTGTTATCAGGCAGACTATCTCTTACCAGTTGCACTTGGGTAAGGTCAAGTTGCTTTTTCTCCAATTTGGAGGCAACCTTCAGGCTATCATAAAACCAAGTTCCAACCCGATAAATGCTGACTCCCAATGACCTGTTGCTGAATGGGATTCTGGTGTTGGGCTCTTGGGAGATATAGGCAGAAAGCGCATCTTCTTCAGATAGCTCTATTCCCTTGATCTCATTGTCATACAAGACATATTCACCTTTGGGTACATTCTTGGTGATCGAGCAACTCACGAGTGACCCGAGGACATAGATAAAAAGTATATATTTGGTGAATTTCAAAATACGAGAACAGATCCGAATGCTTAGCAAAAATACAGTTAAGTTTATTAAATCCTTACATCAGAAGAAATTCCGAAACGAGGAAAATCAGTTCTTTGTGGAGGGTGAGAAAAGCGTTTTAGAGGTGCTAAACTCAGATTTTTCGGTAAAGTTACTGTTGGCAACAAAACTATTCCTTGACCAAAACGCTTCCAACCTTCGGAGATATAAAGGAGAATTGATTGAAGTAACTCAAAACCAACTGGAAAGCCTCGGGCAATATCAAAGCAACGATAGTGCCATTGCCGTAGTGGAGATGAAACCCAATGCTTGGTTTGACTTGCCAAAAGGTGAGTTGGCCATAGCGCTCGATGATGTGAGAGACCCGGGAAATCTGGGGACCATCATCCGGATTGCCGATTGGTATGGGATCAGTCATTTGGTCTTTTCTCCCCAAACGGCAGAGTTTTACAACCCAAAAGTGATTCAGGCGAGTATGGGTTCATTCACCCGTGTTAAGTTTTTATACGAGGATTTATCGACTGTTTTTGACCGTTGGAAAGTCCCGGTTTATGGAGCGTTTCTTGAAGGTAAAAATCTTCACACCTTCCAGAAACCTGCTCCTGGAGTGATCCTGATGGGAAACGAATCAAAAGGAATTTCTCCGGAACTCGAAACGAAAGTGACCCAAAAAGTCACTATTCCCGGTTTTGGCCAAGCAGAGTCTTTGAATGTGGCGATCGCCACGGCCATTCTTTGTGATAATTTCAAAAGGATGATCACTTCATGATTCAGCCCATTCTCAAGACTTTAAACAGGGTAGGGATTAATGGATTCTTGTTGGGATTATTCGCAGCGATTTTACTTGCTTACTTGTTTCCTTTTGCCGGTTCTTCAGAATCTCCTGTTCCATGGAAGCCGATCACAGATGTTGGGATTGCACTCGTTTTTTTCTTTTACGGAGTAAAGCTAAACCCCGAACAACTTAAAGCGGGACTCAGCAATTGGAGACTTCACGTCCTGATTCAGTTCTGCACCTTTCTGCTTTTTCCGGTAGTGGTGTTGGTTTTGATGAAATTCACTCCATGGATAGATCCTGACTTCCAGCTGGGAATCAGTTATTTATCGACTTTGCCTTCGACTGTAAGTGCTTCAGTGGTAATGGTGTCAATCGCAGGTGGAAACTTGCCCGGAGCGATCTTCAATGCAAGTATTTCGAGTCTGATCGGAGTAGTGATAACGCCCATTTGGATGGGGATTATTGCAGATACCTCTCAGATTGAAATGGACTTTGTCTCGACATTTGGAGAGCTTTCCCTCAAGGTTTTGTTTCCGGTGATTTTGGGGATTTTTCTTCACAATTTTCTTTTCCCAAGAATCGAGCATCATTTACCCAAACTGAAATATCTGGACCAAACGGTGATCATGATGATCGTTTTCACCTCGTTTGCACAGTCTTTTTCACAGGAAATATTTTCTCCGTACTCGGTAGCTACTTTACTGAAAGTTGGAGTGACCATGCTGGGTTTATTCTTTTTGATTTGGGGTTTGGTAGAGGTATTGGCCAGAATATTAGGATTCAGCTGGGAGGATCGTGTGACAGCTTTATTCTGTGGTTCAAAAAAATCACTTGTTCAGGGTGTCGTGATTGGCAAAATCATCTTTCCTGATCCGGCTCTTTTTGGGTTGGTTTTACTCCCTGTGATGCTGTATCATATTCAGCAACTGATAGCGGGAAGTGTAATTGCCGGATATTTTGGAAGGAAAAAAACAAAATCGCGTTGAGTTGTTTGAATTCGAATGAAGTTGATCATCCATTTTTTTTATAAATTTTCTTCTGCAAACTGATTTTTAAAACCTGAAAAGCTTATGAGGCGAACTTCTTTTTTCACCCTTTTAGTACTTGTTTTTAGTTGGTCCTGCGGAAAAGGGACTGATGCTGAAAAAGTCCTTGTTGATAAACCTATTGTTGATTCCGCTACTTTTAAGGGAGTCATAACTGATCCTGATGCGACTGATCAAATCACGGGAGATCAATATTTGATTAATTCCGTTTCTGAAGAGATCGCAGCGTTGGTTCGGAACCGATTGAAATTAATTGCGGCAGATGACTTGAAACTCGAGATTGTCGATTCTCTCAGCAGGAAGTTTATCTTTTTCGAGTATGATCTCAATGGTGACAACAGGAATGAGATTTTCGTGGGACTTACAGGACCCTATTTTTGCGGATCAGGAGGATGTACGCAGTTGATTCTCGATGCTAAGGGTGAAGTTATTTCCAGCTTCACTGTTTCTGATTATCCGATAGTTATTTCAACTGAAAGCTCGAATGACTGGAGAGATCTTTTCATACTCAGCGGTGAAGCGTACCGTTTGGTGAAATTTGACGGAAAGTCCTATCCGTCCAATCCATCTCTTCTGCCAAAATCAGAATTCGTTCCCGGAGATGGCTTACCGAGGGCGCTGGATTTCATGAATGATAAGTATCCCTGGTTTAGATTCTAAGATTCCTCTTCTTTCGCAGGCTGAACAAATGAGACTCCTTCTGAAACAGATTTGACATGCAGGTCTCTCTGAGGGAATGGGATTCGGATATCGTTTTGTTTGAATAATTCATTCGCCTTGCTGATCAATTCACCTTTTACAAAAGGGTAATCCAGGTAGTTATTCACCCAAAATGTAACTTCTATGTCAATTCGGCTGTCTGCAAAATCCATCGGAACCACCCTTGGCGCAGGATACATCCTGATTCGGGAATCTTCTGAGATTATTTCCCTGAGTAATCTTAGGGCTTTCTCCAGCTCTGTGCCGTAAGAAACCCCAATGATCACAGTCAGTTTACGGCCTTTGCCTGTTGTCCAGTTGGTCAATTGCTTGCTTATTAGCTCACCATTAGGAATGATCACAGTAGATCCTTCAAACATACTGACAACGCTGCTTCTAAACCCGATAGATTTCATCACACCGGGTCTTCCTTCGATCTCGATCAAGTCCCCAACTTTGACCGTGTTTTCAAAAGCTATGATCAGACCACTGACAAGATTGTTGACTAAGCCCTGAAGACCCAATCCAATGCCGACACTCAGAGCTCCCAGAATAAGGGTGATTTTATCCAAAGGAATTCCCGATGCTGCAAAGGCGAGAAACATACCTACTGAAATTACAAATATCTGAACAAGCAAAAGCCAGCTTCCAAAGCTGACTCGTTTACGTTCTCCTTTAGATAAGGACGTCTCTGGATCTGCAGAAAAAACAGATAATAGTCTGGAAATCAATACTGATACAATAAGAATGATCAGAAAAACAAACAAACCGTTAATAGAAAATTTATACGACCCAAGCAATCGCTCCGCATTGAGAAATTCATTGATCGCCAACGAGATTTGAGAAAAACTGTAAAAATTCTTTCCCACCAGGATGATCCATCCAAATATCAGGAACGTGTAAAATATCCCGGGAGCTTTATTGCCAAGCTTATCAAAATTGATGAAGAAAAGTTCTTTCTCCTGATTATGGTAGATTTTGGTTGCAATCGCCAAACCTTGATTGATAAGCCTAACTGTCCACAAAAGAAGGATACCTACCACAATTCCAATATATCCTGCAACAAGAAAGGATTTGGAGAGATTAAATCTTCCACTCAAATTCAGAATCAGGGAAATCAACTCAAAAATTCCCATGAAAAAGATGAAATAGGCTATCCTCTTTTCTTTGAGTTGTTGAGTCCTTCTTTTGAAAATTGTAAAAAGCATAAAGAATACGCCGATAACTGAAAGCCCCAACAACAGTATTTGCTCCGAATTACTCGGTAGCAAGATCATGTTAGCCGCTCCGGAGAGCAGAAAGACAAACACGGTAAACACCCAAAACAAAAACCAGAATTTACTTAAGTATCCTGCAAAGATTGCTGTGAGCGAAACGGAAGCTATAAACCAAAGAAGCCAATAGAAAATAAAAGGTGGATTAGGAAAAAAGAACTGGAAGAACCCTATTACAATGATTATAGCGGATAGAAATGGAAATTTCAAAACAACCTGCCCCTCTTCGGGAGAATCAAGGTTTGGTAATGTTTCAGTCCGCTTTTTCAATGTGCTCACAAAAATCCAAAACAAGACAATCAATCCGGAAAAAAACAAAAGCCGATTCTGATAAAGCTTGATATAGAACAGGATCGCAAGTTTTTCTTTTGTCAAAGAATAGGAAATAGCTTCTGAGAGACTTATGGTGAAATATTGAGAAGTCAGATCATTTGGAATATCCTTTTGAAATATGGATGCATTGAGTTCTTTCCGGATTAACTCCAGATTTTCAATCTGAGTGTTCACATCAAAAACTATCTCATTCAATGAAGTCTGAAGGCTATCCAATTTTCCACTATAAAAATTCAAAGAATCTTGCGAAGGCTTAATTTCCTTTCCGATTTCAATCAAAGAATAAGCATACTGCCTGATTTGAAGGGAATCGGAGGAAAATAGATAGAGATCTTTTTCCGCGGAGATCGAATCGATTCTATATTGTGCCTGGCGAAATTCGCTGGCAAATTCATCCACTTTCTTTTTTTGAATGACTAATTCATCCAGGATTTCTTTAAAAATTGCCGCTGAAACAGTAAGATTTCGCTCTGTCTGCAGGTCTCCTCTATTCTCATAGATCCCCTCCAATATTATCGGAATCAACGCCCGATATTCTGCCATTCTTACTTGTGTTTCTGAAAATTCAAAACCGGAATTTAACAGTACTTTAACTTTGTGATTTTCATTTTTTAATTGGTTTATCAGTTCATGTTGTCTGAGGTAGATCTTTCTATTTCCAAATTTATCCAGGCTTTTTTTGTATTCGACCTCACCCGCTTTCTGTACTGTTTTGATGAATTCTGATTTTGGAATGGAATCAGAAATTGCTGAAGGTAGTTGATTTACGGCCTTTTCTGAGTTTTGAATGGAATCCGACCCTTGTCCAAAAGCTTCAAAACTGTTTTGAATGGTTAAAAAAAGTAAGGCGACAAGTGAGAAAAATGCCTTTTGGTAAATGCCTGTGATTTTACGGTTTAAGTGGTTTCTAACCTCCATTATGCTCTCTTTCAACAAAATTTTTTCAAGCTAATTAAATCTGAAATAATTACCAATATTTTGAAATTTCCTTGTAAAATCGTAGGTTAGTGATACTATTTTAATATAATTTTAATAAATTGAATTTTTACATTTCATTATTTTCATTGATTTTTGATAATCAAAAAATAGATATTTTATAATTTATATTCAAATAATGTAAAATGAAGAAGGCTGCAGGATTGGTTTTGGTACTCCTAATTTTTTGCGCTTGTATCAATGCATACGCCCAAGCAAAAAATGATATTATAGTATTATCTAATGGAGAGAGAAAAGAGGGAAAGGTTATCGGCATTACGGCTTCCAATATTAAATTTCGGTATCCGGGCGAGGAGTTTGACTATGATTTCTCAAAATCTGAAGTTGTAAAAATTGAATTTGGAAGTGGTCGGATCGAAACATTTGGAGGATCCACAGAGCAAGTTGATGTGACCTCCTCTGAACCTACAAAAAAATCTGCAACCCATGCGGGTTCACCTGACTCCCATAATAAATTGGCCGTACTTTCTTTCGAATTCATCACTAATGATGGAGGAATGGATCCAGCATCCATGAGTAAGTTGGTGCAAAACAATACTGCAAATCTGGCCAAAGATGAGTACCGCACCCTCTTACTTCAGGACCCTCTGACTACTAATGCAATCTTGGGTAAGAATAACATAACTCATGAAAATATTTCAACTTTCACCCCGATAGAGATTGCAAATATACTGGAAGTCGAATTTTTAATAGTTGGTACACTCAGTATTACCAATAAAGGAGCCTCCACTTATATAGGATCAGGGTCTACTTACAAGGAAAAAGAATCCAATTCTTACAATAACAATAAAACCAATACCAATACTAAGGGAAGTGGTTTCACCTCAACAAGCGCTACAACAACTATCAACTACGATACTACTGTAGATTTTCGAATGTTCAATGACCGAGGAGATAATCTGTACTCCCAATCCAGACATGTATTTGGTACTACAATGGATTCCTATAAAGGTGGAGTGGAATACATGATAAAAAGAACTCCTTTCGGCTCAAAGTATGGAAAAAATTGATTCGATTTATTTTTTCTGAAGGCAAATTAGTGGGCCAAATAACTATCAAAATTTGAATTTAAAAACAAAGAAGCCTGAGCATCTGCCCAGGCTTCTTTTACATATATTTTCCGGAGAGTTCTTCAACCAGTCCGATGTAAAGTGCGGTAGCTTCTTCTTTACTTTTTCCTTTGAAATTCAGCCAGCTATTGTACTTGGCAGCTGCCTTGAAATCAAAACCACCGGGGCGTTCTCCTTCATTGTCGCCTTCGGTTGCTTGCTTGTACAACCCGTAAAGTTTCAATAGCTCTTCATTTCCTGGTCTTGTGTTAAATTGATTGGTGAGTGCAACAGCTTCTTCTAAGGAATTGAGTTTCATAGTAAACTTGATTAGGTGATTTGAGTTTCCAAAGATCTTATCAAAATTGGAGATTTCCTTGATTTTGAAACATAAAAAAGGCCAACCCTAAAATGGCTGGCCTATATTTTTGAATCTAGAGGTGATTAACGCTTAGTCATGTAGACGTAGTCGCGCTCATTTGCTCCTACATAGATCTGACGAGGACGGCCAATAGGCTCATTATTTTCTCTCATTTCTTTCCACTGTGCGATCCAGCCAGGTAATCTTCCCAGCGCAAACATCACGGTAAACATATCAGTCGGGATTCCAAGTGCTCTGTAAATGATTCCGGAATAGAAATCGACGTTTGGATAAAGCTTCCGATCTACGAAATACTGATCGTTAAGTGCTGCATGTTCCAGTTCCTGAGCAATTTCAAGAATTGGATCTTTCACTCCCAGTTTGGTCAGTACATCATCAGCTGCCTTCTTGATTATTTTGGCTCTTGGGTCAAAGTTTTTGTAAACTCTGTGACCAAAGCCCATTAAACGGAAAGGATCATTTTTGTCTTTTGCTTTGTCAAGGTATTTTTTAGCATCTCCGCCGTCCGCTTTAATAGCCTCAAGCATTTCGATTACAGATTGGTTTGCACCACCGTGAAGTGGTCCCCAAAGAGCGTTGATTCCGGCAGAAATGGAAGCATATACGGAGGCTTGTGACGAACCCACTAATCTGACTGTTGAAGTAGAACAGTTTTGTTCATGATCAGCATGAAGAATCAGTAAAGAATCCAAAGCTTTTGCTATAATAGGATCTACCTCATATTTTTCAACAGGCAAGGCAAACATCATATTTAAGAAATTGGAGCAATAATCCAGTGAATTGTCGGGATAATTTACCGGATGCCCCATTTTGTTTTTATAAGCCCAAGCTGCAAAAGTCGGCATTTTGGCGATAAGGCGTACAATGCTCAAGTTTAATTGCTCCTCACTTCTGTTTGGATTTAGTGAATCAGGATAAAAAGCCGTTTGAGAACAAATCAAAGAAGAAAGTACTCCCATTGGGTGAGCGTTGGAAGGGAAGCCTTCTAAGATTTTTTTGATGTCCTCATGAACCAGGGTGTGGCGTGTGATTTCTCTTGAGAAATCTTCAAACTGTACCTTCGTAGGCAATTCTCCATAAATCAACAAATAGGAAACTTCAAGGAAAGTTGATTTTTCGGCAAGATCCTCGATTCTATAACCTCTGTAGCGAAGGATTCCTTCTTCTCCGTCCAAAAATGTAATGGCACTTGTTGTTGATCCTGTGTTTTTGTATCCTGGATCGATGGTGATAAGTCCGGATGCGCTTCGGAGTTTTGCAATATCAATTGCAGACTCTTTTTCGGTTCCGGTGATAACTGGCAATTCAAAATCTTGACCGTTGAAGGACAATTTAGCGGAATCAGACATATATGTTTTGTTTGGAATTCTGTTTTAGAAAAAACCTATTAATATGGCGTTAAGTTAATAAAATCGAATAGTTTTTACGGTGATAAATGTATTAGAGGTAAAATAAACATCATTTTTTAATAAAATGGTTGATGAATTCTTTCAAAAATTGGAAAGAATATTTATTTCAGGCTTTAACCCACTGATGAATAGAAATGTAAAATCTTACCCATTTATTTTTCTTATAAAAAAAGCCCCGAAGGGCTATTTTTTATGCGCAAAAGTGCTCAAATACTTCAACTAAATGATCTCCAATCATTTTGGCACTTCTTCCTTCGATGTGGTGGCGCTCGATAAAATGAACAAGCTCACCGTCTTTGAAAAGAGCCATAGCAGGGGAAGATGGAGGATATGGCAATACCATTTCTCTGAATTTGGATAAAGCAGCAATGTCATTTCCTGCAAATACAGTTGCCAATTGGGATGGCTTTACTTTTGCGTTTTCGACAGCGTACCTCACTCCCGGTCTTGCTGCTCCGGCAGCACATCCGCAAACTGAGTTCACTACCACGAATGTGGTTCCTTTATGATTTGGACCTAATTGCTCAGCTACCATTTCAGCAGTTCTGAATTCTTCGAATCCTACAGTGGAAAGCTCCGCTCTCATTGGAGCGATTAATTCTTCTGGATACATATTGAGTTACTTTATTGTTGACAGTTTAGAGAAATCCTAATTCTAGTTTTGCAGCCTCAGACATCATATCCTGAGAGTAGGGAGGATCAAATGTGATTTCCACTTCCACGTTATTTATACCCTGGATTTGCTGGATTTTTTCCTTGACCTCGGTGGGAATATACTCTGCAGACGGGCAATTTGGTGAGGTCAGGGTCATCAGTACATAGACATTGTTTACGGGGTATACTGTGATTTCGTAAATAAGCCCCAAATCGTAAACATCCACTGGAATTTCAGGGTCATAAACAAGCTTGATCGCCTGAATCACTTTTTCCTTTAAGTTGGCGATTTGACCTGCTTGTCCTGTTTCTTCTGTTTCCATATTCTCAGACATTTTGTTTGGTTTGAAACGCCAGAGCGTAAAGTTTAATCTGCTTGATCATCGAAGCAAATCCATTGGATCGCTGACTACCGATAATGCTTCCCATTCCAATTCTGCTGACGAAATCTAACTCGGCGTTCAGAATTTCTTCAGGTTTTCGATTGTTCAGGACTCGAAGCAAAAGGGATATCAATCCCTTCGTGATGTCAGTATTTGAATCTGCTTGGTAATTTATTTTACCATCCTGCTCGTCGGCGATCAGCCAGACTTTTGATTGGCATCCTTTGATGATATTTCCCTCTATTCTTTCCCCTTCAGGAAAAGTTCCAAGGCTCGCACCCAATTCCATTATGTAAAAAATGGTGGATTCTTTGTCATCTCTGAGGATTTCAAACTCAGATACGATTTCATCCTGTATATCTTTGATGCTGCTCATTTATTTTTGATTCTGGCGATTTTAGCTACGCTTTCAGCCAATTTCTCGATTTCCAATTTGGTGTTGTAAACAGCAAACGAAGCCCTTACAGTTCCTTCAAGCCCTAATCTTTTCATCAAAGGTTGAGTGCAATGGTGTCCGGTGCGAACAGCAATACCATTTGCATCGAGCATCACACCTACATCGAATGGATGCATATCTTTGATATTGAAGGACAAAACACTGACTTTTTCATCAGCAGTGCCAACCGGAATAAAGCCTTTGATCGGAGTCAAAAGTTCATTTGAATAGGCTAGTAACTCGTCTTCATGCTTTTTGATGTTCTTTTTCCCAAGACCTTTTATAAAATCCAAGGAGGATTTGAAAGCAATCACGTCAGCTATATTCGGAGTTCCAGCTTCAAACTTGAAAGGGATATCGTTGTAAGTAGTCTTTTCGAAAGTCACTTCCTTGATCATTTCCCCGCCTCCAAGGAAGGGTGGCATTGCTTCAAGGACTTCCCTTTTGCCATAAAGAACTCCGAGTCCGGTAGGACCATAAAGTTTATGCGCAGAAAAAGCCAGAAAATCGCAATCCAATTCTTGCACATCAATCGCCAGATGACTTGTACTCTGGGCGCCGTCCAGAAGAACTTTTGCGCCTAGTTCATGTGCTGCGTCAATGATTTTTTTAACTGGATTGATTGTGCCCAAAGCGTTGGAAGCATGAACAATACTGACCAATTTGGTTTTCGGAGAAAGTAGTTT
>JBILPR010000436.1:0-3384 GCA_044373795.1 Algoriphagus sp.
CTCCAAATCAGGTTAATTGCCGTGGTGAGTGTCTCCACTCACCACCTTTTCCATTCCCCAATCCCGTCAGAGATGTCGATTGTTAACCAGATGCTTCGCCACGGGAGTGTCTCCACTAACGACTTTCTCGCTTCTAATAAAATTTGGAAACTCACAATTGCCCAATAATTGGTTGAAAAATGTGAGTGGAGACACTCACATTGGCGAAGTCAAAAATTCCAGCTGAAGCCGTGGTGAGTGTCTCCACTCACCACCTTTAGTTGAGCTGACTTGTCGCCACCCAATATTTTTTTCAGATCCGTTCTCCAATGTGGTTTAAAAACTCAAATCGACTCTGGCCCGTTTCATAAAATTCCAAAGAGGAAAACCTATAATCTTTGGGATCTTCAGCCAACATCCATTTCCCTCTGCAAGGATTATTATGAATATAATCCAGCTTTTGAAAAATTACCTTCGGGGTAAATATTTCAATGTCCAAAGGATCTCTTTGCCAAAAAGCATGTGATTTATTTACCTCATCAACTTTAAAATTCTCCAAAAGTTGAATATCCATTTTTCTGATTTTCTTTAGAAATTCATGGGCTGTAAATTTTAAAAAACTGGCGTGGGGAGATTCCTTTCCATTCATGTTTATCATTTCCCAAATTATGTGGATATGATTTGGCATTATGACAAATCCATAAACTAGGATCAAGTCTTTTGAATTGAGAAATTTTAGACTTTCTAAAATAATTTCCTTGAAGACTTCTTTTTCCAATAATGGAATCCAACCTCTAATTGTGGCTGTGAAAAAATAAAGCTTATCCAATTCCATGGGCATGTTTTAATTTAAGCATAAAAAGTATGTTAAGAAAAATAAACAATCAAGCCTAGATTAATGCGCACATCGGAACCCATAAAACGCATAATTGGGCATAGAGTAGTCTTATCGTCGTAAGTGACTCCACTCCTGACTATCTAACTTCTAATAAGATTAAGAAACTCTCAATTGCCCGATAATTGATTGAAAAAATGTGAGTGGAGACACTCACATAGGCGAATAGAAATAATCCCTTCTGCCGCCGTGGTGAGTGTCTCCACTCACCACCTTAATTTACAGGGTCCTGAAGGTGCCAATTCACTGTGTCTTTTTATATCTGTTCTCACGACAGTCTTCAACATGTGAGTGGAGACACTCACAGGGGCTGAAAAACCTCAAAGGTCAAAACGGTAAAAAAATCTCCGCCATCATGCATCGTGCGCTTCCGCCACCAAGTTTCTCGATCGTAGGAATGGATGGACTAATGATGGTCGTGTATTTTTCAATCAACTGAATCTGCCCGATATTCAGTGAATCTAGTGCGGTCTGTGACATCACGGTAAACTTCTCCCCGCCGTCATTTCCGACTTCGAGCATGTTTCCCGCAAAGTTGAATTTCTGCTTTGCAGTGATTGGAACTACCTTTTTTCCGGATTTGGTCAGGGATTCCTGCACAAGCTGGCGCTCTGCTGTTTTTGAAATACTTTCCAGACAAACCACCGCCAAATCAGTCCCTATGTGCATCATCACATTGGTATGATAAATCGGACTGACCTCTCCATTGACTTCCTGCACTGCATCAAAGGAAACAACTTTATATCCCAGAATTTTGGCCACGTATCCCAGTGGAACAGGATGAGTTCGCACAGAATAGCAAGCGTAAATAATTTTTGCCTGATGATCCATCACCATGCTTCCGGTCCCTTCGAGGTATTGGTGATGCTCCTCAAAGAAACTCAGATCCACGATCTCCTCCACCCGGAAACCCAGATTCATCAGCTGCTCGATCAGATCTTTTCTCCGCTCAAGTCTTCGCATAGGTGAAAACATCGGATACAAAATCAATTTCCCATCCGCATGGGTGCTGAACCAATTGTTTGGAAAAACTGCATCCGTTTTCACAGGTGCTGCCGAATCCTCAATCACGATCACATTCACATCCTGATCACGCAACATCGCTACGAATCCATCAAACTCTGCCCTGGCCAAATTCCTGATTATTTCTGAAGATCGGGCATCAGTTTGCTGGTAAAAGTTGTTCTCTGCGGTTTCGGGATTGAACCCAAAATTCGCCGGTCGGACCATCAATATCGTGGAGGAAGTTTGCATGATTTAGCGGATTGAGGGATATCGATAGAGAACCGGAGTAATATCAAATCGCTTTTCGCTGATCGTATAATAAGCCTCACCGTCCGTTTGAAAACCAATAGCCTCGCCCTGCGGTTCGGGTATATAAGGCAATTTGACGGGAATTCGAGCTAATGCTTCCGAAATGGATTCGCCAGATTTTCTTTCCCAAAGATACACTGCAAAGTAATTTTTGATCAGGATTTGGCTTCCATCTTGGGAAATATCTCCACCAGTTGAACTAGTGAAAGGCAATTTCCCGAGTTCCTCCAAAGTTGCCTTTCCTTTTCCAAAATCATCCGCAGCCAAACGATATACAGTGTTTACGCTGTCTCTTTTGGAAAGGATAAAAAGATCGGCGGTGATTGGATCTACCAACAATGTCTCTGCATCTCTTGCTCCTCCCGGATAAATCAGTGTGACCCTATCCGGAGAAATCTCCATATTCGGAAGAATGACTTTAGGTTCAGGAATTCTAAAAACAGTTATTTCAGCGTGTTGAGCAAGGTTGTCTCCGATTTCTCCTACGTAGATATAGGATTGTCCATCGGTACCCGGACCAACTGCAATATCCTCCCAATCCCGGTTTTGAACTCCAATCAGCATGATTTTGCCAAGTTCATTTCCCAATGAATCCAGAATATAAACGGCAGATTCTCCTCCGCTATCCGTGTGAACATAAATCAATCCCGGGTTCAGTTTCCCAAAAGCCATCCCGCTGATTTCCTCCAGTTTGGGATTGCTGATTTCTTTGATCGCGATTGAAGAAGCGTAAAGTGTATCTAAGGCCGAAGATTTCGCTTCTGCGAAAAACGAAAACAGCAAAGCAA
Organism: Algoriphagus sp.; assembly: GCA_044373795.1. Lineage (GTDB taxonomy): Bacteria > Bacteroidota > Bacteroidia > Cytophagales > Cyclobacteriaceae > Algoriphagus. Next base: position 2,977 of record JBILPR010000436.1, read on the forward strand.
AAACAGTCAGGTAGCGCATAGAACAGGTTTGGTTACTGCCTGAAATTACAGAAAAGCAAAGTCCTGACCACGGCAAAGGGATGCCAAAATTTTTAAATTCACGTTAATTTGCCCTAAATACCTGAAGCTATGAATCCTCTGCTCAAAAAAATGAACTGGAAAGAAGGGATGAAAATCCAAGTCTGGAATATCCCGACAGAACTTTCAGAATTGGTTAAGTCATGGAAAAAGGAAGGTCTGATGGCTTCTGAAAAAGAGAATCCTGACTTCATGCTAGCTTTTGTCCAGACTGAAGAAGAGATAGAAAAGTACTTTTCACAAATGCATGAGCTCGCAGCCGAAGACCAGGCAATCTGGCTGGCCTATCCGAAAGGAACTTCCAAGCTCTACAAATCCAAAATCAACCGG
>JBILPR010000117.1:0-11617 GCA_044373795.1 Algoriphagus sp.
ATTAATAATCTCCTGGCGGAAAATTCTGAATTCCGTGACTTAGAAGATTTCGGTATCAAAGGGCAGGAATTGCATTGGTACTATTCAGATCTGGGGAAAGCAAAAGCTTTTTACGGAGAAAAGCTTGGGCTGAAATTGCTTTCCGAAACAGCGACTTCTGCCAGTTTTTTGATTGCAGGTGATTCCAAACTCGTGTTGAATTCTATTTCCGGAAGCGGTTTCACAGGCTCCGAACCTAAATCCGTGGCCTTGGCGCTTCTGACCGACGACCTCCAAATCTGGTACGATCGTTTGCTTGCCCAAAAAGTTGAAATCAAATACACGCTCAAAGTAAAGCCCGAAGGTGCGCACGATGGATTTGTGGCGGTGGATCCGGAAGGGTATTTATTGGAATTTGAAATGTTCAGACAGCATCCGGAGAATGAGATTCTGATGCCGGAACTCGCCCAAATGAATCCTGAACCCACTTCACTCGGGGAAAAATTCTCTTTCCGGGGTTCAGTGACCTGGCTCTATTACAAAGACATGTTGCCGGCTCAGCTCTTCGTGGAGGAGCAGTTGGGACTCAATCTAAGTACCGATCAGGGTTGGGCCAAAATCTATGGACTTTCTGCAAACAGCTACCTCGGATTGGTGGATGGCTTGCGGGGAATGAATACCTTTTCTCCCGAAAAACTCATTCAGGTGAAGCTGATTCTGGACAAACCTGCTGAATGGGAAAAATACCTGAAAACCAACTCCAATGACTCCATTCGACTTTCCGGCACCTTTCGGGATCCGGCATCTTATACCTTCCTTTTCCAATAACTACCACCAAATACTATGAAGAAATTCCTTTTCATTTGCTTCTTTTTCCTTTCCGCAGGTCTGGCCAAAGCCACTGAACTAGTCCAAATGATCCAAACGTATCAGGCGGATCGGGGAGCACTTTCGCGGCTTTACACGAATCAACTTTCGCTTGAATACTTTGAGCGTATGGAAAAATTCAATCAGGATTATCTGAAAACGCTTCAGGCGCAATCTTATGAATCGCTCTCTGAAGACGGGAAAATCGATTATGTCTTGTTCAGAAACTATTTGGAAAAGACACTTGCCGAACTGGATATTGACCGAAGAGGCTTTGAAGAAATCACTTCAGTTTTGGCTTTTGCTCCGCCTTTGGAGGAGTTTGTCAAAGGAAGAAGACGAGCCGTGCAGCCAAAATCTCAGGAGCTTGCCGGAACATGGAATACCATCGCTTTGAAAATTGACGCGCAGCTGAAAGGTTTGGCTTCGATGCCCAAGTATTCAAGCTGGCAGAAGGCTGACTTGGCGGCACAGTCAATCGAATCGCTGAATAAAGTGACAGCCGAGGCGTATGGCTATTATTTCGATTTCGATCCGGAGTTTACCTGGTGGATGCCCGAGCCTTGGAAAAAGCTCGACGCAAGCATGAAGGCCTACGCAAAAGGTTTACGTGAGCACTATACCAACTCGGTGAAAGACGATGGAAGCGGAATCATCGGAAAGCCGATTGGAAGAGAAGCGCTTGAAAAGCAATTAGCCTTCGAAATGATTGCATACAGTCCGGAGGAATTGATCGCCGAGGCGGAAAAGCAATTTGCCTGGTGCGAGAAAGAAATGCTCAAAGCTTCCAATGAATTGGGTTTTGGAAATGACTGGAAAGCGGCGCTGGAGATGGTGAAAAACACCTATTTCCCTGCTGGAGCTTGGCCTGCGGAAGTGATTCGTCTGGCGGAAGAAGCCACTACTTATATGGAAGTAAATGACCTGATCACGGTTCCGGAACTTGCGAAAGAAAGCTGGAGAACGATCATGATTTCGGCAGAGCGACAGCGCGTTAGTCCGTTCTTTTTGGGCGGAGAGACGATTCAGATTGCTTACCCAACTTCCGAAATGAGCCATGAGGATAAAATGATGAGCATGCGCGGTAACAATCCACATTTCTCCCGGGCGACGGTTCAGCATGAATTGATTCCCGGACACCATTTGCAGCAATTTATGAATCAGCGAAACATGACCCATAGACGACCATTTGGAACGCCTTTTTGGACGGAAGGATGGGCGCTTTATTGGGAGTTTGTGCTTTGGGACCGAAATTTCCCGAGAGATGCGAAGGATAAAGTCGGGATGCTTTTCTGGAGAATGCACCGTTGCGCGAGGATCATTTTCTCGTTGAATTATCACCTTGGAAATATGTCTCCGCAGGAATGCATCGATTTGCTCGTGGATAAAGTTGGCCACGAACCTGCCAATGCGGAAGCGGAAGTGAGACGCTCCTTCGAGGGAAGTTATGGTCCACTCTACCAAATCGCTTATATGATCGGAGCGCTGGAAATCTACTCGATGCGGGAAGAGATGGTGAACTCAGGCAAGATGGGAGAGAAGGAATTTCACGATCTGATCATGAGTCAGAATGCGATGCCGATCGAGATCCTGAGAGCCAAAGTGACCGGCAAACCGCTGGATAAAAATCATAAAGCGAGCTGGAGGTTTTTGGATTGATTGGAGTTATCTATGGATCCAAAAAACCACAAAAGGGAACAAAGTCAACAAAGTGGGTTTGTTCCCTTTTGTTGCTTTGTGGTGAAAGAAAAAAGGTGAGATGGTCAAAAGTCCAAGGACCATATTTGTTAATAGAGGAGAAGATCTCATTGGACTTCTATCTGAAAGATTCCAAAAGAAAAGGGGGCTATTATCTGAGAGCTTATAGTTAGTTTGAATTTTTCAACTAAATTACTTGGATGGAATATGTCACATCATTCGCCTACCTGCTTTTATTAGTTTTTATGGTTTGCCTTTTTGGGGCAATTGTCAGGTTGATTTTTTATTACAGCTGGAAGACCTGGAAGGAATTTAGAAAGAATTGAATTTTCAATGACTTCCAGAAGTTTAAGTCTTAGGAATGCGGCCATAAAAAATATATTAAAAATGAAAAAAGACAAAGCAATTCAAGTTTTCAATGAGATGCCTGCTGAATTCGATGTTGAGGTGCTTATCGAAAGATTAATTTTTATCGAAAAAGTTGAAGCAGGTTTGAAACAGGTGGAACAGGAAAAAGTAAAAAGTCATCAAGCTGTGAAAGAGATTACTGAAAAATGGTCAAGCTGATTTGGACTGATTTAGCAATTGATGACTTAAAATCCATCCATGATTATATCAGTTGAGACTCGAGAGTTTATGCCAGAAGGCAAGTTTCCAAAATCATCAAAAGGGTAGAGCAACTTCAATTACAACCTCAATCCGGAAGAATAGTACCCGAGTTTTCAAATGAAAATATTCGTGAATTAATTGAGGGTAATTACAGATTAGTCTACAGAATCATCGAAGACAAAATTTTTATCATTCGAATTCATCATTCAGCAAGGTTACTTTCAGCGATTTAGTATTCGCTTTTATAAAAAAAGGAAGCCGATTCAGCCTCCTTTTTTCAATTTAAACCATAATCTATTTTTGTTGGAAGTAGTATTCTTTCCCCTTTTTTAGGGAAATGATGATTACTCCATTTGCTCCGTCTTCTCCAAACTTTTCTGTTGCAGCTTTATCTTTTAAGACTTGGACACTTTCGATATCCTGAGGGTTGATGCTGTTCATGTCTGACTCATTTATCTTTTTTAGCCCTTCAGAACTGTTTATGAAAATTGCAGGGGAGCTTGAGGTGGCTGTTCCGGCAATCTGAACAGATACTTTCGGATTTGATCCGTTATTTATACCTGGACCTGTGATAGAACTACCAACCGGATTTTTGGTGTCATTAGGTACATAAGAAACATCGCTTACAACATAGGATTTTGTTGATTTCAAAGTGGCTTGCTGGCTTTCAGTGAGTTCATTTTTGATGGCAACTAAGGTACTTAGCTGCTTTTTCTTAAGAGAATTCTCCAAACTTAAGACCAGATCCATTTGCTTCTGCACTGCTTCCTGATTAAGCTTTGGCGCTGCCAAAAGGGTTTTTAGCTTGGCAGTTGCGGCATCAAGATCCCATTTCAGGGTGGTGAAATCTGCAGCATTGGCGCTGTGGATTTTCTTGATCTTTTCTGCTTGCGCATCAGTCAAAGAGATGGTTTCCCGGTTTTTCATCACCCGATCCGCAGAATACAAGTATTCGCTGAACATGTCCTGGGCTTGCGTCACTCCGGCAAAGAAGGTGAGTATGACGATCAATAGTTTTTTCATAGCTGGAAGAGTTAAGTTGGTTTAGTATTCAGTGAGTAAGGATGAGGTTGGAGATTCCCAAGTTTCGAGATACGTACTTTCCTCGATGGTGATTTCCTGCTGTTGGTTTTTTCCTTGATGAAGGGTGATGATGATGACTTCTGCGGGAGGATCCGGGATGGGCTTTTCATACCAGACTGCGATACCTATCAGCGTCAGGGAAGCTGCGATTCCTACCGGAATCCAGGGGTTGAATTTTTTTGGTTTTTGAGTTGGAAAAGGAGGGACAGACAAGCCTTCGTCCTTTGCTTTCATCTCTTCAAAAAACCAATTCAGTGGGTCGTTATTTTCCATTTTGAGCCTGTGTTTGGGCTATTGAAATCAATTCTTTCAGTTTCTTTTTGCCACGTTCGTAATGAGTGCGAGCGGTTCCGAGGCTGATTTGCAGTACTTCTGCACTTTGCCCGATTGTCATCTGATGGTAAAAAACCATCAGAATCACTTCTTGCTGCATTCTTGGAAGGAGACTGATGATCGCTTCGTAGTCGGTGGAATCTATTTCCTCATCCTTGTAAGCAATCTCTTCGATACCTTCCATTGAGACGAGTTTTCCTCCTTTGCGCAGCTGATCAATGGCGGTGTAGCGAATGATGGAGAAAATCCAGGTTTTCGCTTTTTCCTCTTCGTTCAGGGTTGCTTTTCCCTCGAGAATCTTCAGGTAAACCTGCTGAAGTACATCTTTCGCAAGTTCCTCGTCAAATGAACAGCATTGCCTCGCCCATAAATAAGCTTCCCTGTGATGGAGTTTTAAGAGATGGTCGAGCTGCGTGCGATTCATTTACATGAGTTAGTCGTAAAAATCGGGGGATATATGACAAGGAGGGGAAAAAAATGTGATTTATACTTTCTGGCGGTAAGTGAGTTCTCTTTGGGTATTTGGCTGGAAGACCGAAGAAATCAACAGCTAAATTTAAATCGACACTAGACCAAATGTGACAACCAAAATCAGGCAAGGTCAAATCGTCGACAGTTGACAGTCCACAGCCCATTAATTTGAACTCCGAACCTTGTTCAATATAGATGCTGAATGGAAAGTGATTACTTAAATCGATCCTTTCAGATTTCAAACTTCAGCCTTCAGCCTTCATATTTCAAACTTCTTACTTCTTCATTTCCCGGATCTTGAAAAGGTATGCCAGTGTAAATTCCAGATTGGTCGAGGACATATCAAAAATCCGGTCCTGACCTTCCGGATTGGTGAAATCATAGGCAAATCGGACTTCTCCGGCCAGGGTGCTTTTTCCAAAAAGCTTCGAAAGTCCAGCTCCTGCAGTAATACCGTACATGAATTTATTGGGTTCGTCCTGAGCACCTCCATAGGTCGGAAGTTCTTTTGGGTTAGCTCCCGAAAACTCTCTGGAAATGTCCGTTGCCTTCAGCAGATAGCCGATATGAGGTCCGAATTTGATCTGAAACCTGCCTGATTTTCCCATGTAAAAGCTGGAAAGAACCGGCACTTTCAAATAATCAAACCGGGTTTCATTGGTTTTGACTGAAGAAACAACCTCATCCAACTGTTGGAATCCAATGCTTAGTAATTGCAAATTCAATTCGATTCCGGCATTTTTTGAGCCGAAATGCTCGATGACAAAAGCATACGTTGGAGCCCCGATTCCGCCGACAGAAACTCTCCGGCTATTTGCCGCAGGTTGGTAACCGTAAGAGGAAGTGACATACCCTACCCGAAATCCCATGCTGGTTTGCGCAAGCGAAATAAAAGAAATGAAGCAGAAAATTCCTGTAAAAATGATTCGGTTCATGGACTAAAATTATGGAAATCTGTCTTTGCTGATGGGTTTTATTTTTTATTGATTGTGAAAGTCCCTGAAACAGGAAGTCCGTCTAGCCCCAAACCTTTTACTACCACCGTCATCGGTCCTCCAAGATCACTGGTGTAGAAGGAGATACTCACCTGTCCGGATTGATCGGTGACCAAAAATGGGTTCCAATAAATCGTCTGTCGCTGATCGATTAATTCTACATCAGTTTCCTGAGAATAATCCATTTGATAGAATGGGGTTCCCGGCTGAAAGCCTTCGATTGTAAACTCGTTAATGCCTGATGGTTTTAAAGAAGGAGCTGAAGACTGAGAAGATTCTCCCGACTTCAAGTAGACCGCGATGACGCCGTTTCTGCCCTGATCACCCAGCATGGAAACTGTCCGGGATACGATTTCCACCCGATCGATATCGTAGGGGTTGATGCTTTTCAGATTGTCAGCAGCAGTAATTGATCCGGCGCTTACCATGATTGCACCGTTGACCATGACTAATGGTTCCATCGAACCCGAAATAGACGTAGCACCGCCTCTTAAGCGGATTTGCTGGACTCCCGTTGCTCCTGCTAATGTCACACGCATTCCCGGTACATTTCCCGCAAGGCTGGTTACCAAATCATTTGTATTTCCGGAAACTAAAAGTCTTTCTCCGGGAACCACGTAGTCTGCTGCGCCATAGATCGCTCTTGGGCCTTTTATGGCTTCGTCTTCTATCAATACCTCCTCGAGTTCGGCGGTAACTTCAGATTCCAACAAAGGCCGGATCGACTTGGAGACAGTTTTTGTTTTTGGGAAAATAGCGCTATCAGGAAGCGCAACCGGTGCATTCAGAGCAGGAACGAGTTCAACTTTTGAAACAGTCTTTCCTTTTTTGTCAGTTGCCTGAATCGCCAATTTCATCGGTCCGTAAAATTCCATTTCTTCTATCGCAAATTCTCCCTTTGGATTGGCTTCCATTTCTACAATTCCCTCAAAGTCATTCACAAAAGCAATGACTTGTGCTGCTACCGGCTTTCCTTTTTCGTCAAGGACGATTCCCTTCTGACTTAAACTTTTTTCAACCGGATAGGAAAAGCGATCCAAAGTCATAGCAGGCGGGATTTCTTCCAGTTCCAGCGAACTCCGGATATCAGTTTGGTCCTTGATCGGGACAATCTGAGTTTGATCCAGAACAGACACGGAAAGGTTTGCCTGTACTGCAGCTCCGCGGAAGTTTTTGGTATTGAGTGTCAGGGTGACTTTTTCTCTCGGGCCATAATTCTCTTTATCTGCCGAAAGAACCAATCGATCTGCTGGTTTTGGTGCACTCGCTTCCGATTCTTCCACTCGCTGGAAAGGTGTAAGAATGCTCAATGGAGCGGTGAAATAATGTTTTGGTCCGTAGTTTTTGTTCCAGTTGGTATAGGCCCGGATGAAGTACTTCTCCTCGATTAGCGAGTCGGGAAGGGAGAAATTGCCAACGACTATTCCATCGCGAATCTGGAATTTCTTTTCGAGGATAAAGTCACGAGCCTCATTGATGACTTCGACATGCAAGATCTTGCTGAGCTCATCCCGCAGGTAGGGATTACCATAGTTGAAATAGGCTTTAAAGAAAAGCTGATCACCGGCGTAGTAGTAGGGCTTGTCTGTGTGGAGGTAGATTTTTTCCTGAAAATTCGCGGCGGTTCGTGCCAGGTTTTGAAGCTGAATGGCTTTTTCTGCATCGTAGTCCAGCGGTAATAGTGTCGAAATGCGCTTTTGATCCATGTCTCCGGAGAAGACCAGATCCTGAGGATTGAGCACCATGCCGTTTTCGCGAACGCGAACAATTCCTTTATTTACTTCCAGCCACGAGACAGGATACGGGGCATCTTTGTAGGTATTGACCTGAGAATATCCTTTTTGGTAGTGGATTTCGATCCGGCCTTTCATAGCGATCAGATATTCTCCGGGTTTGTCAGCAGGGGTCACTAGCTGCTCAGGCTTATATGGGACGACGGATTTTCCCAGTTCGTTTGAAAAAATGTCTGATCTCATGTTCATGCTTGCGGATCCTCCAGGCTTGTCACCATAAAGAAAAAACCCTTCCTGCTCCTGCTGTTTATTGATCATCGCCCGAAACATATTCATGGGAGATTTCTTGTAAACTTCGGCTCTGTTGTTTTCCCAAGTGCTGCGCTGTGTTTCTGATTCAGGTTTCATTTCCTCAAATCGGGCCGCACCCACGATCCGGTAATTGGTCGGAGAGTCAAAAAATTCTTTGAGGTCAAAGCTGATTTTATAACCCAGGTAATTGTTTTCGATTTCAATCGGCTGAATGGCTGTAGCCAGAAAAGTCCCTTTTTCTTCCCCTTCGGAAAAGTCAATTGCCCAAGGGTTTTGGATCGTGGAGAGTGATGCGACGGGATCATTTCCCAGGAAGAGATTTTGAAATTTGCGAAGATCACGCTCCCAGACTTTATCTCTTGAGGCTTTGATTTCCACATCACTGAGTTCCTGATCAAACGGCTTCATACTCAGGTTCAGGGTTGAAATTCCACCTGGGTTCAACGTCAATTTTCTCGTCTCGGCTACATATCCCATAAATGAAAATCCAATTTCCAGCGGACCAGTTTCCAGATTTGAAAGTGTGAATTTCCCTTCCATATCGGTCACCGTGGCGATGGTGGTATTGTTGATGAAGACATTGCAATAGGGAAGGGTTTCGCCGGTTTCAGCGTCTTTCACTACGCCGGTGATCGTTCCGGTTTGGGAAAATGCGTGAAAAGCGAAGGCGATAAAAACAGCAAGTAATGCCAGTTTCTTTTTCATTTGAATTGGTTGGTATGCGTTGGTCTAGTCAATTTTTGAAGAGTAGGTACAATCTTTTTTCTTTAACCTTCATTTTCAAATTTAAGTTAGTCTTTTGATGGATTTTCATTGATCAGGAATTTTCCAAAAAGAGGTTCTCCCGATTCACTTATTCCCTGGATTTCCACCCAGATAGGGCCAGCTTTTGAGTTTGTTTTGAATTCTATTGCTTTCGAAAGATTCGATTCGTTTGTCACCAGATTTGGATTCCAATAGAGGGTTGGTTTTTGGTCCATGGTCCAGGGGTTTTGGAGCTGTTTCAGCATCAATTCCTCAAAGCTTTCATTTATTCTAAAGCCCTGAAATTCGAATAGTGTAAAGTTGTTCGAATAGGCTTCTCTTGATTTTTCGAGGTCTTCACCACTTTTCAAAATAATGGAAATGACACCGTTTCGGCCCTGATCCCCCAAGGTGGGCACCAGTCTTCTGAGTACCTCAACGCGCTCGATTGAATAAATGTCAATTTGGCCCAATACATTGATAACTGGCTCTCCAGCTCGGCTCACCGGTACCCCATTGACAAGCACCAAAGGTTCCCCTCCTCGAAACTTCACCGCCGTCGGAGTACCAAAGACTTGCATTCCCGGGATTTTGCCAGCCAGACTATTTAGAAATTGATTTACGTTTCCATTGAGAGTCAGGTCTTCAGCTTTCACGATATTATCCGGCACACCGTATGGCATGGAGCCAATTGTACTTTCTCTTTTATTTTCTATGACTGCTTCTTCCATGAGAATTTCTCCGATTTCCATGTCTTTCACAATCTCTGCTCTGGAGAGTGCCTTAACACTTCTGGTGGTAATTGGTGAAAAATCAAACTCAGCCGGAAGGTAGGAATAGGGATACCTCACCAGTTCCATTTTTATGTTTTTGATTGGAAATCCTTCCTGCGAAGTTGCCTGGACAGAGATTTCAAATTTATCCTCAAAATTTGCCTGCGGAAAGTAAAAGCTTCCATCCTTTTCGGATTTCAGCTTTTTAATATTCTCATAGCCATTGATCAAGGCCGTAACATTTCCTTCAATCGGAGTTCCTTCGGGAGTGAATAAGAAGCCTTTTATCTGAAATCCCGATTCAGCATGTCTGTTAAATGATGATTTGTCTTTTGAGGTATTGATGATTTCAAGAGCGGATTTGAGATCTGCTTGCTCGGGAAGGACACTTGCCTGATTCAAGTCCAATACCGTCACAGATAAATTGGCATTGATCGGTTTTCCTTTGGAATCTGATGCCATGATATTCAGCCGAACGGATTCATCTGGCCCGTAAGACTGCTTGTCTGTAAAGACTGTGACTCCAGCTGAGGCAGATTCCAGATTTTGATTGACAGGTTTCAGACTGCGATCGAGGATTTGAATGGGCTTGAAAAATTCTCCGTCCTTGTCATAATTACTGCTCCAGGCCGTATAGGATCTCAGTAAATAGTTATTTTTCGAAAGGGAATCCGGCAAGAGAATCGATCCGGAAGCAGTTCCATTTTCGATTTTAAAAAGTCGATGAAGTTGAACATTTCCTCCTGTATCCAATAGCTCTACGTGGAGGACCTTACTCATATCTTCCGCCAAAAGCGGACTGCCGTAGCGGATATAGGCTTTGAAAAGCAGGTGTTCCTGATGCCAATAATGCTGTCGATCAGTATGGATGAATATTCTTTCCTGCATGACCTGAGCATTGCGCTCCAGATTAGCCAATCGGATTATTTTATCCCCGTTGAAATTAACAGGCAGTCCAAAAACAGGATTAGCATCTGAGAAATTTTCTCCAAGTATAAGACTTGAATAGGCTATCGGGGAGCCATTTATTCGAAGGGCTATATTCTCTCCGGTGTAATCGATTGTGCCGATTTTTCCATTTGATAATTTGACCGAAACAGGATGAGTAAAGTCTAAAAGATATTCACCGGGATTTTTACCAATTGCTACTTTTGGATCCGGAGAGGGGCTAAATGCGGAAGTTTCTCCCGACATCAATTCACTTAAATTGTACTCAAGGGAGTTTTTGTAGATGCCCAACCTCGTCTCTCTTCTTTGAGCAAGGATTGAATTATTTTCTGCAGGTAGTTCATAAAAAGAGGCGATCATTGAGATTTCCTGATTGGATGCTTCAAGTTTGAAAGGTTTGAAATAGACGGAAATCAGGTAACCGGTAAAATTATTTCTAAAAAATATCGGATCCTCTGCAGAAACAGTCGTCGTCTTGCCTGTGGATTTTTCAAAAACCAATTTATCGGGGTTCAACAGGGAGATTTCCAGGTCATTGACAATTTTGCCTAAGAAGACTTTTGAAAACTCTTTCTCCAGATTTTTTCTTTTTCCTTCACTTAGTTCAATTGAAACAGGGGAAGGTCCGGGGATAGGTGTCAGCTGTATTTCTTTGGAAAACGGCTTTGCAGGGACTAGTAAAACGCTGTCCTGAAGAAATTCAAATCCACTTAAAACTGCCACAATTTGCCATCTTCCGAGAGGAATATTTGTAAGGTTGAAATTGCCTGATGAATCAGAAAATGCCTGGAAACTTGATCCCGGAATGAAAACATGACATTCCGCTACAGGCAGGCCGGAATTTTTGTTGATGACTTTTCCCGTTATTTCAGAGGATTGAGCGTGCGCGAAAAACGGCAAAAGATAAAATAAGACAATCAAAAAAAATCGGAGCATTGGCTGATTAGAGTGATCCTGAAAATTAAGATTTTAATCTTAAGAAAAAAAGCTCCAGATAGGAGCTTTAGTTTAATTTGTAAATTTTAAGAAGTTTTAAAAATCAGATTCAGGATTCTTTTTCGTCATCCGATTT
>JBILPR010000437.1:0-3374 GCA_044373795.1 Algoriphagus sp.
GAAAAGATGAAATTTGTCCAGGAATATTGGTGTCATCGTATTTTCCCCGGAGCAACTTAATCGCATGGCCAATTTTAGTAATTGGCACAAAACCGGAATGGATCAAGAAATAGGTTCCGCCTCCCAGTAATAAAACCAATATTGGCGGTCCCCAAATCCAATTACTAAATGCAATAATAATATCTCCCATGAGTCAATTTCAAAATAGAATTTACCTGAATTCAGGCTTCAATTAATCTCCGATAATAGGTCCATTTTATCCAAAATCAAAGTTTGAATTCTCAATAAAAAACAAAAAGCCCGGACAGCGTTTAGGCTGACCGGGCTTTAATAAAGTTCCTTGAGAGCTACCAGTTTACTTTTGGCGATTTATAAAACCCTATTCCGTTGATATCCCATCGTTTACCATGTTGAGCAATTCTTTTTCTAAAACTTTCCCAATCTTTCCTTTCAGTCTTGGTCCAGGCAACTTCAGCAATGGCCGAAAGTCGGGGAAATGTCAAATACTCAATATCAGCCCTATTAGTAACAGTTTCGGTCCAAAGCGGAGCTTCCACCCCAAGAATATCGGCTTTTTCTAATCCATTTGCGTAGGTTTCAGGATTCCAAAGGTACGCTGAATCCAGTTCGATATAGGCAGCCCAATGCAGACCGATTCTGGAAGTTGAGTCGTACTGCATATCCAGATAAACTTTTTTTGCGGGAGACATCAGCACTTTGTTTCCTTGCTCTTTAGCCAGCTTTGCATTTTCTTCAACTGCCCAGAATTGAGCAATTGAACCCGGTAATAATTTGGCTGTTGCCACTTCGTCCCAGCCTACATTTGTTTTCCCGTATTTCACCACAATGTTCTGAACTCGCTCTATGAAATAGATGTAGTCATCTTTTTCAGTCACATGAGATTCGTCTCCGCCGATATGGAAATAAGGACCGGGAGTGATTTCAGAAATCTCTCTCACCACATCATCAACAAACTGATAGGTAAGTTCCAATTCGGTCGAGAATGTGCTGAATCCAACTTCAATTCCCGTATAAAGCTCGGCTGCCTGAGGATTGGTTGTAGGCATTTTATAATCTAAGGGTGCTTTATTCAGAGAATCAGTTTTTCCATTTGGAAGGTTTACTCCCGGATTGAGGGATGCATAAGATGCCAAAACAGCATTGGTGTGACCAGGCATATCAACCTCAGGTACGATAGTGATATAATTTTGGGCTGCGTAAGCCACAATATCTTTGTATTGCTCTTGAGTATAAAATCCTCCATTTCCTCCACCAACTTCTGTGCTTCCTCCTATCTCAGTCAATTTCGGCCAGGATTTAATTTCAATTCTCCATCCCTGATCATCTGTCAGATGTAAATGCAGGTAGTTTAATTTCAAACCTGCCATCTGATCGATGTAGTGCTTTACATCTTCTACCGAGATGAAATGTCTGGCAACATCGAGCATTGAACCTCTGTACTCGTATTCCGGCATATCTGAAACTTTACCCTGAGGAATTCTCCAAGACATATCCACAAGAGATTCATTTTCTATTTCCACAGGGAAAATCTGAACCAGCGTTTGAATACCATAAAACAGCCCTGATCCTGAAGATGCAGTTATTTTTATTTCGTTTTCAGAGATTTCCAATTCATAGGAATCCGGAATACCACCACTTGTCAGTTCAAGGATGATATCTCCTGACTCTCTTGATACCGGCAAAATAAAACCAGTGGCAGGCCGAAGTTTCGTGGCCAGAAATTCTCCTAAAGTTTCAAGTTCTTCACCTTCACCTGTCACTTTTATTCCGGATTCGGTTTGAAGAGTAAAGCTTCCGCTTCCTGCTTCCAATGAAGCAGGAAAAGGGATTATTCCCGCTTCTTCAAGACTGGGAACTGGGGCTTGACAAGAGCCTAATGCAAGGGATGAAACTAATGCAATTGACCAAAATGATTTTTTCATAGGTTATGAATTTGCAATAAACTTAATGTAAATTTTCAACAATCTATTTTCATCTAATCTATTTTATTATTAAACTTAATATAGAATGGAGAAAAGTTCAATTGACCACAAAAACACAGATCGAACCAGCTGACCTCTTTAAGGCCTGTCCGTCATTTTTTACGTTCACCTGAAAAAAGTCTAATCTGATTTTAATAATTTCACCTGCACTAGTTAATCAACCCGCAACACCATGAAAAGAAAAGATTCCAATTCTGGAAACTCAAGAAGAAATTTTATAAAGTCATCCGCACTGGTCGCATCCGGCTTTTTTATTGTTCCAAGACACGTCTTGGGCGGTCCCGGATTTATAGCTCCGAGTGATAAACTGAGAGTTGCAGGAATTGGTGTGGGAGGAATGGGATACGGCGATGTTAATGGAGTATTCGGAAGCGGAAAAGTTGAAATTGTTGCTCTTTGCGATGTCGACGATGTAAGGGCAAAAAAGAGTCGAGATGAACATCCAAATGCAAAATACTATAAAGATTTCAGGATCATGCTTGAGAAAGAGGCCGGGAATATCGATGCGGTTACTGTTTCTACTCCTGATCACCAGCATGCCGTAGCAGCTATGATGGCAATGAAAATGGGAAAGCATGTCTATGTTCAAAAACCCCTTTCTCATGATATTTATGAGGCAAGGATGCTCACCGAAGCAGCAGAAAAATACAAAGTTGTGACCCAAATGGGCAACCAGGGATCATCTGGTGATGGAGTACGAAAAATGGTTGAATGGTACGAAGCCGGTCTTATTGGAGACGCAACAAAAGTTTATACCTGGACTAATCGTCCGGTTTGGCCACAAGGAATAGAATGGCCAAAAACTCCAATAACTCCGCCTGCTGATCTGGATTGGGACCTTTGGCTGGGCACAGCTCCACAAAAAGATTACGTAGGAAATCTTATTCCATTCAATTGGAGAGGCTGGTGGGACTATGGAACAGGTGCTTTAGGAGATATGGCATGTCATATCATGGAGCCTCCTTTTCGGGTTTTGGGACTTGGGTATCCTAAGTCAGCCGAATGCTCGGTTGGTTCTGTTTATGTGGGTGAGTTTAGCCGTGGCTATTTCCCGGAAAGTTGCCCTCCTTCATCTCACATCACTTTGAGATTTGACAGACCGGGTAAAGAAGACCTAGAGTTCCATTGGATGGACGGCGGAATCCAGCCAACAAGACCTGAAGAACTTGAACCCAACGAGATCATGGGAGACGGAGGAAATGGGGTTATCATCGAAGGTACCAAAG
This sequence comes from Algoriphagus sp., assembly GCA_044373795.1. Taxonomy (GTDB): domain Bacteria; phylum Bacteroidota; class Bacteroidia; order Cytophagales; family Cyclobacteriaceae; genus Algoriphagus. Next base: position 3,230 of record JBILPR010000437.1, read on the forward strand.
GGAAAATCATGTGCTCCACTTACGGCGTAAACCCACAATTGCTTCCAACTTCAAAAACAAAAGATATAACAGTACCTGAGTCATTATATCGTGTTCCCGGTGGAGATCGCGGACATTACAACAGCTGGGTGGAAGCTTGCATAGC
>JBILPR010000438.1:0-3357 GCA_044373795.1 Algoriphagus sp.
ATTGGTAGTCGGATTTTTTAGGTTGAGCGGATAGCCGTGATTTTTGAAGAATACTTTTTGAAGAATAGGGAATCCCAATGCTCTCTGCCTGAATTCGAAAAAGTGATTTCGGATTTTTTGAAGTTTTGATTGAATAGACAAAGGGTTGTTGGGGATAATGAATTAATGGGGTGACAGTTTTAAAATTATAGATCAGCAGGAGATTTGCTTCAAACAGCTAGTAAGGCAAGTGATTTAAACGAATCTCAATTTTTGGCTTAAATGGTTGCATTAAAGTAAATTAAAAGTAAATAATCCGGAAATAAAGTATTGCCTGTTGGAAACTGAAAGGTTGCTTTTCGTTTACAATAAATGACAATCGAAAAACAATGATCAGGGATTGAATGGCATTGAAATTTCAGATTTTATCCAAAATCTTTCAAATTTACTTCGAATTCATTTGAATGAATAAGTGAATTTTTCTGAGATGATCTGTGGGAAATAAGGCTAAGAGAATCAAAAGTCTTACTGTTTTATCGGTTGTAAATAACTAAAAAATCCCCTTCGGAATTAACCAAAGGGGAAATTTGAATTTAAAATTTAAAATAGAGATTGAAGAATTAGAATTGAATCCGGGGTTTTACAACTTTTCAACCTTCAAATTTCAACCTTCTGACTTCTGACTTTCCACCCAATTCCTCGCATTCACAAAAGCTTCCATCCAAGGGGTGAAATCATCTTGTCTGTCTGAAGGGTAATGAGCCCAGTTCCATGACTTCAAGCTTCGCTCGATATGAGGCATGATTGCAAGATGACGACCATCGGCGGTGGCGATTCCGGCTACAGAATAGTCCGATCCGTTTGGATTGCCCGGATACGCTTCGTAGCTGAACTTCATGCTAACATGATATTCACTTTCTGCTTTTGGAAGGGAGAACTTTCCTTCACCGTGTGCCACCCAGACGCCCAATCGCTGTCCGCTCAGACTTCCAAGCATTACGCTATCGTTTTGAGGAATGGATACATTCAAGAAAGTCGATTCAAACTTGTGGCTTTCGTTATGAAGCATTTTTGGTTTCTGATCGTGGTCAGGAGTAACCAGTCCAAGTTCCACCATCAGCTGGCAACCGTTGCAAACTCCCAGGCTCAGCGTATCAGGTCTTGCGTAGAAATTATCAAGTGCCTGCTTTGCCTTTGGATTGTAAAGGAAAGCGCCTGCCCAGCCTTTGGCCGAGCCCAACACATCTGAGTTGGAGAATCCGCCTACAAAGACGATCATCTGCACATCTTCCAGATTTTCACGACCTGCAATCAAGTCGGTCATGTGGATGTCTTTCACTTCAAATCCTGCCAACCAAAGCGAATAAGCCATCTCACGATCGCCATTTACCCCTTTTTCCCGAATGATAGCGGCAGTTGCTTTTCCCTTGGAAGTTCTGAAAGGATCAAGTCCGGACGTTTCGAAACTGCCTTTCCAGCCTTCAGCAAACTCAAAAGACAAAGGTTGATTTTTATAATTGTCAAAACGGTCTTTAGCTAGTTTCTCTCCGCTTTGTTTTCTGTCGAGCAGGTAAGATGATCTGAACCAAACATCACGAAGCTCGGCGATGTCAAGTGAAAGATCTTTACCGGCAAATTCGATCATACCGGAATCAGTCACTTTGGCAAGCTCCACATAATCCACATCAGCTTCCATCAATAAGCTTTCTACAGCATGATCATCGGCCACCTGAATCAGGATTCCCGGGTTCTCCGCAAATAGTGCTTTCACTAAATCTGGCTCATTCAAGCGATCAAGTTTCACTTTCAAGCCTATGTTTTGTATCGGGAAACACATTTCTAAAAGGGCAGTCACTAATCCTCCCGAGGAGATATCATGTCCTGAGAGCAGCCAAGTCTGGTCGATTAGGTCCTGAACGGCGGTAAATGCCTTTGCGAAATATGCCGGGTTTTTAACGTCCGGAGTTTCAGTACCAATCTTATTCAATGCTTGGTAAAAGCTGGAACCGGCCAGTTTGAAATTGTCCTTTGAAAAATCTATGTATAGGATTCTACTTCCTTTGATAGGTTTCAGTGCAGTTTTTATTGTCTTTTTGATGTCAGAGCATTCACCCACGGTGGAAATAATCACCGTTCCCGGAGAGTAAACCACCTTTCCATCAGGATATTTCTGAGTCATGGAAAGTGAATCTTTTCCGGTAGGAATATTCACACCCAGCTCGATGGCGAATTCAGAAACTGCCTGAACAGCCCGGTAAAGTCTGTCGTTTTCGCCTTTATTTTTCGCGGGCCACATCCAGTTTGCGCTGAGGGAAATTCCACTCAATCCATCTGCAATCGGTGCAAAAATCAGGTTGGTCATTGCTTCAGCGATCGCCAGCCTGCTACCTGCTTCCGGATCTGCCAATGCTGCAACCGGAGCATGTCCGATGGATGTTGCTATGCCTTTGTTGCCGGTATAATCGAGTGCCATTACTGCAACATCATTCAGCGGAAGCTGGATTTCTCCGACAGTCTGCTGGGTCGCTACGCGGCCGGTCACAGATCGATCGACTTTATTGGTCAACCAATCTTTACACGCCACTGCTTCCAGTTGGAGCACTTCATTGATGTATCCGCGGATTAGTTCGGGATTGTAATTGGCCTCTGCGAAAGATGCGTTTTGAGTGTCGTCCTCCAGGATAGTCTTTGGCGAGGAGCCAAACATATAGGCAAGATCCCAATCCACAGGCTTTTCACCTGTTTTCTGATTTTCAAACTTGAAATGCATATCTCCGGTCGTCTCGCCCACCACATAAAACGGAGCGCGCTCACGATCAGAAAGCTGTTGAAGAGTATCGACGTCTTCTTTTCCGACCACCAATCCCATTCTTTCCTGAGACTCGTTTCCGATGATTTCCTTAGCGGAAAGAGTAGGGTCACCGATTGGTAATTTATCGATATGGATTGTTCCTCCGGTACTTTCTACGAGTTCAGAAAGACAGTTCAAATGTCCGCCTGCACCGTGATCGTGGATTGAAATGATTGGGTTGTTATCGCTTTCGGCCATGGCACGGATGACGTTTGACACCCGCTTTTGCATCTCCGGATTGGAGCGTTGGATGGCGTTGAGTTCGATGGCGTTGGAGAGTTCGCCTGTATTCAGGGAAGAAACCGCCGATCCGCCCATTCCGATGCGGTAGTTGTCACCGCCCATGATGACGATTTGGTCACCGGCTTTTGGCTCGGATTTCTTGGTGTATTTGGCATTAGTAAATCCAACACCACCTGCCAGCATGATTACTTTGTCGAAGCCGTATTGCTTGCCTTCTTCCTCATGTTCAAAAGTCAAAACAGATCCTGCGATCAGCGGCTGACCAAATTTGTTTCCAAAATCTG
>JBILPR010000118.1:0-11536 GCA_044373795.1 Algoriphagus sp.
GGTTTTGGTCCTTACACATTTGGCAACCGTATTTAAATAATACTTTCACATACATCCTGTAGATATAATTGAATGCATTTTCATCCCCCTTATTGAAGGCATTCCAGATATCCAAATCGGGTTTCTCTTCATAAACTTTGATAGATTCAGAATGCCCCAAGGGATAAATATTATTATGTTCATTATTTGGAAATTCTGGATTAGGGTGCATAGATATTCTGGGTTTACTCAAACTTCTAAAACAAAGAGGATGTAAGAAGGAAAAATGACCCCATAATATTTCTTTTTATTTTAAAAAGTACTGGACCAAAAAAGATGTGGGTGTTTTTCATTACCGTGGAGATTTTGACCTGCATCAGTTGGTAAGGCAGGGCGGAAAGGGCTGCAGACTTTCCCGTTCGAGCTGTTCAAACTGCTCCCGACGACTTTCGTCTCCCCGGAGGGCACGGTCATTGTAAGAGGCAAGAAGTGGCCTCAGAGCTTCATTGAGTCCTTCCAAAGAAAAGAACACTTTGTTTTGAAGTGGATGTAGATCCGCTGATGGGCCAATTTGACGGCTCCTTCAACCAAGGATTTTTCTCTGGGCTGGCGTGGTCGGGTGGGGAGAATACTGGTTCCGCAATGCTCTGCAAAGGATTCAAAGGTCTCGTTGATTACCGGGGAATATTTGCTCCCCTTCTGTACCGCCGACTTGAGATTGTCCGGAACAACGGCTCTTGGGACACCTCCATAGTACTCCAGCAACCTGCGGCAGCTTTCTGTAAAATCTTCTTTCTTTTGGGTCAGAGTTGCCACTATATAGGTTTATTGGCTGAACCCCAGCACTCCCAAAAAAACCTGTACGGGAATATGCTCACCTGTCTCCGGATCGGAGATGTAAAGGAGCTTGCCCGCATAGTCAATGAATACTTTGCCACCAGCCTTGTGATAAAATGCATAGTCAGAATCCTACGGTTCATGTATTCGCTTAAATACGCTTTAAACTGACTGCAGCGTTAACGCTGAGGGTGTTTGGCGATGTAATCTTCCCAGAGACGCTGCTGGGTAATGCCTTTGCGACGGAGTTCTTTGGCACAGGTCGGCAAAAGTGCCATCTGTATTTCCTGTCGCTTGCTCTGCTGCTGGGGAGCCGGAGGACCAAGGATCAGCAAAATAAGTACTTCATCAGACAGGCAGAGAATATTTCGAAGGGGACCATACCGCATCACTGCTATTCCCGTCCGTAAAAATCACCTCCCTGATTTGCTATTTTATCCATATTTGGAGTCAGATTTTTAGCTTCAGGATTTGAGGCTCCTACATCTCCATACCCTTGATCATCGGTGTAACTGATGATGATATTTGGTTTTCAATTTATCTGAGAATTCGTTGTTTTGGAGAAGGATTGAATATCTAACAAAGCAGGTAGGAGATGTTTATATTCCAAGAACATTTCATTACCTTAAGTACAAATTTAAACTTTTTGCTATGTTGATTTATTTTATAAAAGATTCACTTTTACATTGCTTTCCCAAAAAAAAGGAAGTTGAGTACTACTTAATTTGTAGCATCCAACTCCCCTTTAAAATATAAAACCCAATCTAAACTGTACTATTTAATCTCACATAAAGAGATTAGAATCTTATGTTGATTCAAATTAAACATGATTTTTAATAACCAAGATTCTGTACGAGATTTGTGTTGTTTCTCATTTCGCTTGTTGGAATAGGGAATACCAATTCCCTGGCAGTCAGAGTAGGCCCGTAGGCAAACTTATGTCCGACAAATTCATCAAAGGTACCATTGCTCACATTGAACCCTTTTCTAACCCTAACCATATCAAACCAAGTTACAGATTCGTAACTGAGCTCATGCCACTTTTCTCTCCATACTGCTTCTCTAAATTCGCCTTTAGAAAGACTAGCATATGGAGTTAATCCTGCTCGACTCCTAATAGCATTAACTCCATTATAAGCCAATGATGAAGGCCCAGATATTTCATTTGATGCTTCAGCATAAATTAATAACAACTCTGCATAGCGATATAATGACCAGTTAAGATCCGAACTTGCTGATAAAAGATTAGCCTGAACATCAAAATGTTTATACAAAAAATAACCACCTAAATTAATTGTTTTGGTTCGGTCAGTTTTCAGGGTATACTTTGTATAATAAAACGCTTTTTCCTCAACCCTTTTATCCCCACTTTCATACGATTTGATGAAGTCAAGATTAGCATAAATTGCTCCAGTCTGCTCAGAATAAGCCGAGATATTTTGGTTGTAGGGTATTATAAGAGGCTGCCAGTTTGAGGGTGCTGTAAATGTTTTATATTGAACCATAAAAATATTTTCACCTGTATTTTTCTTTGAGGGATTATGTAGATCATCGTAACTAGGAAACAAACTATATCCATAAGCAGTAGAATTATCAATTACTTCTTTAGCTTTATTTGCAGCCAACGTATAGTGTGACATACCCTTTTCTAAAGGATATCCTGCCATAGTAAGATATACTGAAGACAATAAGGTTTTAATTGCTCCCAAGGTAACTTTTCCTGTCGGATCCTTTAAAGGTAACCCTGAAGCTTCAGCATCAATCAAGTCTTTTACAATTTGCGAATAGATATCTTCCTCTGATGACTGTGTAGGATAAAGGTCAGGAGAAGCTAAATTGATAGGCTCTACAATTAAAGGTACCTTTCCAAACAATCTTACTAATTGATAATAATAATGGGCTCTTAAAAACTTAGCTTCCCCCACAAACTTCTTTTTTAGATTTTCATCCATTTCAATCCCCGGAATTTTTGAAATAGCAAGATTGGCATTTGCAATTCCCTCGTAATTAGACCTCCAGTGCGCTAAGCCATAGACATTATCGGAATTATTATCCAAATTTCTGATAACGATGCTATTTTCTGCCTGGCCCAAATCACTATCAGCTAAGCCAGTTGCAAACTCTGCCATTAACCAAGGTCCGCCACCATATGCTCCACCTCGAATATCTTTCAAGCTAGAATAAATGGCGATTACTGCTGTATTAGCATGCTCAGCTGTTTGATAGTAACTATCTTCAGTAATATTCGAAGGGTCTGTTTCTTCAAGGAAATCAGAGCAACTTGTTCCAAAAAACAATATGGATCCTGCTATAAGAAGTTGAATCTTCATTTTTATATTAAATTTCATAATTGCTTTTTTAAATTAGAATGACACATTTAATCCAACCATAAATACTTTTGGTCTAGGATATTGGGCAAAAGTCACTTCACCTTGACCAAATGGGGTGTTGGTAGATTGAGCTTCAGGCTCATAGCCTTGGTAATTAGTAATAAGAAAGAAATTTTGTAAAGAAGTGTAGACTCTAAATCTTTGAAGATTTATTTTAGATAGAAGGTCTGAGGAAAAATTATAAGCGAATAGCAGATTTCTACCTCTGATAAATGAACCATCTTGAATCATATGATCCGTATCTCTATTGTCATGTCCAGCCGAAGCCGGTCGCCATTGTGCTATTTCGGTATTTTGATTTTCAGGAGTCCAAGCATTTAAAACTGTACTAAGACTATTTGCAATACCCTGACGGTTTTCCTGAGGACGGGTAGCCAGATACATAATATCGTTTCCATAAGTGTATTGTAAGTCCAATGAAAATTCGAAATTTTTGAAATAAATCGTGTTTATCAAACTACCATATCCTCTAGGAATTCCATTTCCAATAATTACCTTATCTGAATCGTTGATTACACCATCATTGTTGACATCTTTTAATTTAATATCTCCGGGCACCCAATTAGGATTCAGGGCTTTTGCTGCATCTCCCTCATCGGACCCCCAAGTTCCTAAGTGAACCCAGCCCCAAAAGGAACCCACCGGTTCGCCTTGGCGAATTATTGTGTTTCCCGAAAAAATATCACTGCCACCTGATAGCGCTGTAACCTCGTTTTTATTCAGTGAGATATTAAACATTGACTCCCATGAAAATTCACCTTTATCAACATTCACTGTATTTAATGAAAGCTCAACTCCTCTATTTTCCATACTACCAATATTTCTAAAGACTGTAGAAAAGCCACTGCTAAGGGGTACAGGAGCATTCAAAAGCATATCGGTTGTCTCCTTGATATAAAAATCAGCCTCTATCACGACTCTTTCATTAAAAAAACCAAGTTCAAACCCAGCATCAAACTGCTTAGTTCTCTCCCATTTAAGTTCAGGATTGGCCAGAGAGCCCTTACCGATCCCTTTCACTACGGATCCGCCATATACATATGAATAATTACTACTTAGCCCAGCAAGAGCCCCATAAGCTGGAATTCCTGAATTACCGGTTTCGCCATAACTTGTTCTCAGCTTAAGGTTTGAGATTAGGGCTGAACCTGATAGAAAACCTTCGTCAGATACTCTCCACGCTAATGCTGCTGATGGAAAGAATGCATACCTTTTATTGGCACCGAATTTTGATGACCCATCAATCCTTCCCGTGACAGTCAATAAATACTTGTCTTTAAGGCCATAGTTTAACCTGCCAAAATATGAACTTATACCCTCTACAAAAGCGCTTGAAGTTGGAGGTACCGGAACGGAACCTGCTCCTAAGTTATTAAAACTAAAAAAATCATCTGAAAAATTATTAACCCTTATATTGTAATTAGATCTTTCGGTTTGCTGCCATGAAACACCAAGTAAACCTGTAAAGGAGTGAATTTCCGCAAATTTTCTTATGTAGGTTAGGTAGTTTTCAAATTGCCAAGAAAAGAATTCATTAGAATAAATTTGGGCATATCCGTTAGTTGGAGTACCGATAAAGTTAAGATTACGGCCTGCGTATTCATCCGTTTTTTGATTGATGTAATTTATTCCTACCGAAGATCTAAATTCCAGCCCCTTAGCCAGGCTAATATTGGCAAAGACATTTCCAAGTACTGTATTTGTTTTCAAGTATCTCTGATACTTTTCTCCTACTTCAACAGGGTTTGGCCCACCTTCCATACCGGGATAATCTAAATTACTAGCCCACTTTCCATCAGAATACTTAACTGGTATTATTGGAATAGCCTCAATCATGTTTCTGCCTACCCAGGAATCATGTATAATCCTTTCATTTTGCTGGTTATAACTTAGACTACCTCCTACTTTAAACCAGCTTCTGATATTGGTATCAAACACAAATCTGCCCGAATACCGCTTTAGCCATGATTCTTTCATTATGCCTTCCTCACCTGTATATCCTAAAAACGCTCCAAAACTGCCACTCTCACTTCCTGAAGTGAAAGATAATTGGTGGTTTTGCGACAAGGCTGATTGAGTGACCTCATCCTGCCAGTCCGTGTCATACAATGGTTTGCCATTTGCGTCAAATAACAAGGGATTTGTTCTTTTTAATTTTGGGTCCGGATACTTACCATTTCTCCATCCGACCTCGTCATATTTCTGAGCATTTTGATATGCAACATCTTCTACCATTAAAAATTGCTCAGAATTTAATACTCCAACTTTCTTAGCTATTTCCCCAACTCCATAATAGCTATCATAACCAACTCTGGCTCCAGTCTTATTGCCCCTTTTGGTAGAAACTAGTATAACTCCATTAGCACCTCTAGATCCATAGATAGCAGTTGCAGAGGCATCTTTAAGTACTTCTACAGATTCTATATCGTTTGAGTTGATATAATCTATGGGACTAGAATTGTCACTTAATGATGTTGAAACCAAGATAACCCCGTCAACCACATACAAAGGACTATTGTCTAAGCTTACAGAAGAATTACCTCTTATTCTTATTTGTGTCTTTCCTCCCGGCCTACCTGAGTTTTGAGAAACATTCACTCCTGAAATTTTTCCTGAGAGAGCTTGAGGGAGAGAAGATGTAGGGCGATTTTGAAGTTCTTCACCTGAAGCAGAACCTACTGCACCAGTCAAATCACTCTTTTTTTGGCTTCCATATCCAATTACTACTACTTCATCAAGTTCTGCTTCATCTATCTGCAACGTAACATCTAAGATGTTGCTAGCACCAACAGCCTTTTCAATGGAGGAATATCCAATGAATGAAAATACCAGTGTAGCTCCCTCAGGAACTGACAATGAATATCTCCCATCAATATCAGAGACAGTGCCATTGGCAGTGCCCTTTTGGATTATGGTAACGCCGGGCATTGTTTCATCTGACGTATCAATTATTTTTCCGCTTATTACTTTGTTTTGTGCCTGCAGGCCAAAAACTGTTAACAGCATGAAAAACGTAAACAGGGTAAAGTGCATTTTCATATGGTTAAATTTTGGGTTGAACTACTAAATAGATTCGGATTGAACCGAGTCTATCTTTTGCAAAAGGTATTATTATCCAATTAACCTACTATCATGTAAGTCAATTATTTATAAGGCACACCTGTGCACATCTATTTGCGGATTAATACTTCGTGTTTAGTACAAGTCTTTTATTGATTTCACTGATACTAAACCTATATGTAAAAGAAAATTGCGCAAATACAATTTTGATCTATTAACCTTCTATTTTTTATACACATCTCAAATGCTTAAAAAAAATCAATAAAAGGCTGTGGGTCTTCTTATAAATGTGGGTGATTTACGATTCCAAGCTTGTTGGTGATAGTCATTTCCCAACCTAAAGTCTATTTTTCTAAAATCGCTATATTTTCAACTACTGGCACTACCTCATGAGCATCACCTTACTAAATGAGTTTATGGATAAGCCCACAATAGCGAGTAACCCAAATCCCGCTCCGGCTCTCAGAAGCTTTTTTTTGAAAATACTACTTTGAATGAAATTCTAATTAGCCCGGAGCTCAGTATTTAAAAACTAGTTTTCAGAAAGAAATCAATCCTATTTCTTCTGAAATGGTGCAACTTGGCGCTGATGGAAACTCAAAGCTCCCAAATTATTTGCACTTCCAGTAAGCCAAGGACCTTCGTAGAACTCGTTGGTTCCTGTATAGAATTTGCCAGGCAAATACGTTATATACGGGTACGAACCTGCCGTTTCCAATGAAAGGATCAACCTGTTACCATGAGATTGTATCTTGCTAACCTTTAACACGGTTAATGCTCTATCGAGCTCCTTTTTGAAGAAAAATTGGTCCTTTAGGAAGTACGTTTCCCCATTGACTTCCCGCTTTTCTTCTACAGCAATATCTTGATCAAACGTAAGTTCCAATTCATTTTCATCCACATATTTTGCGCTCAGCAATTTGGGCGGAGTGATTACCAAAGTAGGTTGTTCCCCATAAAAATCACGGGAAACCAAAGGAAAGATACGCTCAGCAAATTCCAGATATCCCTGATACGAAAAGTGACAGCCATCGTGCCCTGAGACTCCCATCGTGGACATGATCTCTATGTTGTTGTAAAGATCGTCCAGCTGAGCTTGAATCTCCCGAAGCTCGTTATAATATCCCTCCGCTTTTGCCCCACACCCCGGATGCAATTGGAACAAATAGATTTTTTCAAGTCCCGTATATACACGCTCCCAGTCTTTTTTTAAGGTATCGAAATTGGCAGGATAGGACTTATACCCCGCCACTGTGTTGGTGTTGGTTTCTCCCTGGTGCCAAAAGATCGCTTTCAACTGATCCTTCAATCCAGCCTGGTCCACGCGATAGGCCAGACGACCGAAACTGGTTTCCAGAGATTGTTTTTCGGGGTAAAGCATATTTTCTTCTATCGAAGAGGAACCGCTACCCCCGTTGATGATGCAGACCGGCACTTGGTGCCTTTCGATGATCAATCTGGCCAGTTCCATTCCCCACACTCCTACGCCATGGGGATTTTTGATAAACCATCCCCCGACTTCTCTGTCCAGTCCGGGGCAATTCCCCGAGGCACTTCCCCAACGTACTTTTTTGTCCTCTTCGGAGTAGGCCTCATAGCCTGTCTTTACACCAAAACTTCTGGCAAACGGACTGCTATAGGTGGACAAAGTACTGCTTGGATGGGAATTGGACTGACCGGTGATGATGTAAGCATCGCCGCAGACCACCTTGTCCGCAACCAGATACAGACTGTCCTGCTCATTCTTTTTGGTGAAAAGTTCGAAACGAAACTGATGCAGTCCAGCATAAATCTTGGAAGTAGCCGAAAATGACTGATCCACGATTTGGATTTCCTGCTCGTCGTAGAGCACCTCGTCTTTATACACTTTCAGAGCAAGACTCGTCACATTCACCCCCTTCTTCAGTTTTCCTGCGATGCGGACCGCTGCACTGTCGTTCTGATTTCTTGCATAAAGCCGGTAGCTTTCCGGAGCCTCGGTAAAAGTCAAGTCCTGGGCAAAGCCAATGCTGACTGTCAACATTGCAATCAGAAGCACAACTAGGGAAAGGAATTTTTGGGTGTTCATGTTTGGGTTTGTCGAGTTCAATTTTAAAATTTCAATAAGCAACTCCCAGGAGTTTGCTGTCAGATTTAACCATCAGAAAGAGAGGGTTTGCAGCTTCTATGTCTTACTTTTCACCTGCTCTAATTACCTATTGATCAGAAACTTTCTGGTACTTTCGCTACTTCGGCGTGATTCCGTTTTTGTTTTTGTTTTTGTTTTTGTTTTTCAAAACCTCATCCATTTGGATCATTTTGATAGTGGGCACCAAGCCATGAATTATCGCTAGAGCAATCAAATAAACAACACTTGCTACAATGAAGTGGATACGATAACCTCCGGTTGATTCCAGCAAGAATCCGGCAGTAGCCGCTCCAAACATCCCACCAATAGCACCCAGGGTACTTCCCACCCCTACTACGGAAGCGACCACTTTCTGGGGAAATATATCAGATGGCAGGGTGAACAGATTTGCCGACCACGCCTGATGAGCAGCCAATGCAAACCCGATCAGCCCCACTGCCATCCATAGGGAGGTGGTAACAGACGCAAAGTACACAAGCGGCACACATATAGCGGCCATCAACATGGTGGTCTTTCGGCTCGCATTGACCGACCAGCCCCGTTTGAGAAAATAGGACGAAGTCCAACCGCCAACGATGCTTCCTACATCCGACATGATATAGATGACCATAAGTGGAATGCCGAGCTTATCCAGAGTGACTCCATGTGAGGTGTATAGAAACTTGGGCAGAAAGAAAAAGAAGAACGAAAAAACCGGATCGGTGAAAAATTTGGCTAAAGCAAAAGCCCAGGTTTGCTTATAACCCAATAGGCTCTTCCAGGAAATGTTGATTTGTTGCTCCTCTGGATCAGATTCAATGTACGCCAATTCTTCGGCGGATAATTTCGGATGGCTCCTCGGTTTATGATAGGTCAGGCTCCAGAAAATCAGCCAAATGAATCCGAGAATTCCCGTGAGAATGAAAGCCCAGCGCCAGCCCATGTGAATGGCGATCACAGGCACCATCAACGGGGCGATGATCGCACCAATACTGGCTCCCGAAACAAAAATCCCATTGACGAAGGACCGCTCTACTTTGGGAAACCACTCCGAGGAAGTTTTGACGGCAGCAGGAAAATTGCCCGCCTCGCCCAAGCCCAAAGCAAACCGGACAGCACCGAAACCGATGATTGAGTTGGCGAAAGCATGTGCCAAGGTGGCTATACTCCAAAAGCCCACCGAAATAGAATACCCAATTCTGCTTCCCAAATAGTCCATCATCCGCCCCATAAATAAAAAACCTATGGCGTAAGCAACTTGAAAAGTGGTCACAATCAAGCCATACTCAGAATCAGACCAGTTTAATTCTGCCTGCAGCTGAGGGGCCAGAATACCTAAGACCTGACGGTCGATGTAATTGATGACAGTGGCAAAAAACAATAAGGTGCAGATTCTCCATCTGTATCCATTTGGGCTAAACAATCCGAATCCTACTTGTTTGTCTTTTACCGTCATATTTCTTTTTATCCAATCGACTCTTTACCCTTCAATTTTTCCAATCGTCGACAGACGACGTTCATTTGTTCCCAGGCATTGCCAAACTGCTTGCAGTCTTCATCCTTAGAAGTCTGAGCTGGCGGAATGCTGTCCAACCGGCAATCACAACTCCATCGTCACATCAATTATTTCTTGGTTATGCATCACGCCAAAAGTCAGCTCTTTTTGTCCGCTGTTTTCTTTTAGGATAGCTTGGAGATGCTCAAAATTTTTGATGGGGGTATCCTTGAAAGACGCTATCACATCACCGGCCTGCAGTCCTGCCTTGCCCGGATTGGAATACACCGGCACACTGAGTAGCAACACACCGCTGGTATCCGAGAGTCCTGCCGCCGAGCGCTCTTCCATGGTTTCCACACTCTTCACCGTGCACATGTACCACTCCATAACTTTGGTATCAGCGCCCACCGACAAAGCCAGCACGCGGGGGATTTCCGGTTGTTTTGCGATCTTTTTCAGCTTTTCGGAGACTACTCCAAATTGATCCATGGGGAAATTTTCAAAACCCAACAGAATGGCTGGAGAGTTGGATGCTACGCGAAAATCTCCATGGGCAGCATCGATGAAAAGCGCATCCCCAACAAGGGAATGGGCATCTGCCTGATTTTGCAAGAATTTTGTCCGATCTGCCTCGTTAGAAATGAACAGGTTTGAGTCCAACTGTGCTCCCCATTTTCCATCTGCCTGAATACCCCTTGCCATCACAGCAGGCTGATAGCCCGTAGAGACGATATTTCCCTTAAACACGTCGCCACTGTTGGGATACCAAACATGGGGATGAAGGCTGTTGTTGATGATGATGTTATTGGTGGCAATGCGGTCGTAACCCTCGCGCATTTTCAAGCCGCGATTGAGCAGCAGGTTGTTGTAAATGCGGTAGCGGGACGAACCGTCATCCAGATCGATGTCCCAGCCATGATCACATCTCCAGCGACTGTTTCGGATGATATTGGGCTCCAGAATATCCAGAAATGGCAAATCCGGATTTTTCGCTACTTGCTCCGCCGTCTGATTGATATCAGGAGTCCAGAATCGATCCCTGCCCCAAGAGTTGAAGCTACCGTGATCTCCTGTTTCCAGCACGGTATTGAACACATCGCAATATTCGATGATGTGGCCTCCGAAATTACCTTCACTGATATTGATCCCGGCACGCGGCACATCATAGATCGAGCAATGGCTCACGGTGATGCTTTTCGACATGGATATCTGCACAGGAGAAGTTTGCTTTTCAAAGCGACCGGTCATTGTGATCAGACAATCCTCTACCCGGCTATCCTGTGGAAAATTGTCTCCCAGGGGACCTCGCTTTAGATCAAGTGCTGCAAAATCCTGCGGACCATATCTGAAAAGCGGATTGCGTACCATCTCGGGATCGCCTACAAAGGCCACTCCGCTCGCACCGGAATGATGAATGTAGCAGCCTTTGATCGTGATGTAGCGATTGTAGTTGTTGACAAAAATGCTGTTCCCGCCCAACTGATCAAATTCACTGTCGGAAATGGTACAGTTTTCAGCGCCTGTAAATTGGATGGCACCTCCTCTAAAAGTCGTCCAGTCACTCCGGAGCAACTGCTCCTTATTTTCCATGAAACTGCGAGCAGCATGGCGAAAGACAAATCCTTTCAACTCAATAAACTGAACAGGATTCTCTTTGGTACCTTC
>JBILPR010000439.1:0-3350 GCA_044373795.1 Algoriphagus sp.
TTGGTGTGGTATTTTTTGGGGAGGTCGCATACCTGCCTCTTGGAGAGCTCCTCAGCTTGACGGAGATCCCATCCACACCATCAATCAACAAATTTGGGCTTCAGGGATTCTACCCGAGTCCTAAGGAATCTTGGATGATAGATCCCGTGGCTGGATTGATCAGTATTCAGGGTGTATCCGAGACCCTCCCGGCAGATGACTTCTACTTGGGAGAGCAAGAGCTGTACCTCCATCCAAGCTATTTCAGTAAAATTTTTGGTTTGGATTTTTTGGTAAATGCTTCCACTTTATCCATGACGATGAAGTCTGCCAGTGCTCTTCCCATCGAAGAAAAAAAGAAGAGGGAAACTCTTAGAAAACAAATCCAATCCAAGGGAGGTGGGCAGGAGAAGTTGGTAATGCGCTACCCGCTGGAGCGCAAAAAACTGGGACTGGGTGTCTTGGATTATAACCTAAACGTTGATAACTCCCCCAAAGCATCGAGTTTGGGACTTCAAGTGAGAGCTGGAGCGGAGATTTTGGGGGGAGACTTTCAAATGAATATGAATAGCAAAAAGAATGGGGAAGGTTTTACCACAAATTTCTCCGGATTGAGATGGCGGTATGTGTTACCTGCTGGATTAACCCCTGAAAAAAATGGTTTGCTTGGTAGTATCACCCTAGGTCAAATCAGTACCTCAAGCCAGACTTCCGGTGTCTCACTGACGGGTTTTGGTATCAGCAATAATCCAGTGATACCCCGTCGAGAGTTGGACGTCTTTGTAGTCGATGGCTACACCGAAAAAGATTCAGAGGTCGAGTTGCTGATCGGAGGTCAGTTGGTGGATTTCATGCGTGCAGATGAGGTAGGCTATTACCGCTTCAATGCCCCTGTGACCTATGGTACAGTCCGTCTTACCTTGAGAATTTACACTCCTCGAGGAGAAATACTCATCCAGGAGAGACAGCTACAGATTCCCTTTTCCTTCCTTCCAAAAGGATTCGTGTCTTATAATATTCAAGGTGGAAGCCTGATGAATGCCCCTGATAGCCTGGCTTCAGATCTGCTTGGTCATGCTGATATCGCAGTGGGAGTGAGTAATGCTATTACGGTTCGAGCTGGTTTGGACTATGGGGATTATTTTGGATTCGATAAGACAGCGACTTCTTTTGGCATGTCTACGCGACTTTTTCAGCAATACTTATTGGATGTGGATTACTTACCCTCTCAATACTACCGAGTCAATGCAAGTGTATTCTATGCAAACAATATCAACATCAGCGCCAGGACAACAGACTATTTTGCCCAGCCACTTGAGTCAAGTGGAGGCACGAAGCCTCTTCGAGATGCAAATTTGAATGTTTTTGTTCCCTTCAAGCTATTCGGGAAGTTTTCGGGAATCCGCCTTGGAGGAGAAAATCTCTGGTTGACAGAAGGATATAAAGGTAATCTCCAAGCAGATTATAATTATCAATTCGGCAGGGTGGCAACTCGATTTAATTACCGTGCGCAGTTATTGGGTTCACGCGCGGCAGATAATTTAGCCCCCGAGTTTGCTTCAGGGACATTAACAAGTTCCTTGACTTATTCCCTCCCTAGAAGTCCCGGACTTCCGGTTTTTATCAAGGGGATGTTTTTGCGTACCCAGGCGGAGTATAACACCGAAACTTCGAAGTTATCTACAATCAATGTTCAGATATCCCAAACACTTTTTAAAATGGGGAGATTATCCCTGTCTTATGATCGGAATATCTTAAATAGGAGTGGCGCTATTCAGGTTGGTTTTTTATATGATTTCAATTTTATCCGTTCCGCTTCCCAGTATACCGGACGAAAGGGTGATTACTCGATCAGACAAAGTTTGAGTGGTTCTTTGGCCTTTGATAACCAGTCAGGAAAATTGCTCACATCCAATAGAGATCAGGTGACTCGATCGGGGATTTCGGTACGGATGTTTGTAGATAAGAACGAAAATACTGTTTTTGATGAGGGCGAGGAGGTCATTCCTGCCGAGGCAGTTCGTCTGGATAAGTCCGCCAATATGCTGTTGGGATCAGACGGGATTCTTAGGATTACCCAGCTTCAAAGCTATTGGACCTATAGGCTGGAAGTAGACATAAATGCCCTGCCGGATCCTACTCTGGCTCCCAAGGAAAAGGTTTTCGGATTTATGGCAGATCCCAATCGATTCAAATCCCTCGATATTCCGCTCTACCGTACGGGGATGATGGAAGGTAGCGTCCTAAGGTTAACAGCAAAAGGACTAGAGGGAGTAGGAGGATTGAGAATAACCTTACAGCGCATCGGAGATGCAGAACCTTTGGAGACGATTCGGACATTCTCAGATGGGGGCTATTATGCTTTTGGACTGCTGCCCGGGAAATATACCCTTGAAGTAGATCCAAAGCAGCTGGAATTTATGAAGGTACTTGCAACACCCCGAAAGTTGGAGTTTGAAATAAAAGCCCTTGCAGAAGGGGATTATTTAGACGGTATGAATGTAATTCTGAAGTCTATGACTGAGGAGGAAAAATAAGTCTCCACCATTAGGAATATGCCACAATGATAGTCTCGAATGGTGAAAAAAGGTCCTGATAAAATTTTACAATACTTTGCCTTAATTGCTTTTCAGCTTCTGGACCAGCAGACAAATCCGGTGCGGGCCTCTGTTTATATTGGCTTGACAGGTATAAAAGGGTTGACGTAAAGACGAATTTCCGTCGACTTTAGTAGAAGGCATGATACGCTTATCCGTTTGACAGAAAAAAAGCGAACAGAATTTAATCTGGCTTCTACAGCTGATGTGCAACTTTCCGAATGGTCACATTAAATTTTCCCAAATAAAAATCCCTCATTTCTTATGAAATGAGGGATTAAAAAACATTTGAAACTGAACTTGCAGAGAGTGGGGGATTCGAACCCCCGGTACAGTTTAACCCGTACGACAGTTTAGCAAACTGTTGGTTTCAGCCACTCACCCAACTCTCTGAATATTTTAAGGCTTGGTCTATTTCTCTTGGTTGACCATTTTAAAGCTTCCCTAATTAATCACAGAACTTTCTGTTTTAAGCTAAGGCAAATATAAGTCAATTGATCATATTTTAGCAAATTAAACAGCATTTGGGAATAAATGACTTGTTGGATTGTCCTAAACCTCTGGAAACCAAACAACATATTTTTGAAATGATTCAGATTTCTTAAAAAATACCCTGTACAGGGTATTTTTTTGTAATTGACAGGCTATACTTTTGTGTCCCAAATTGTTTAGAATATGAAAATACAAACGATTAAGTCAAGTTTTTTAATTGAGGGGGACGAAGACAAAAAGGGTTGTCTTTTTATTAAGTCCGATTCAAATGATGAACTTCAT
>JBILPR010000119.1:0-11512 GCA_044373795.1 Algoriphagus sp.
TTTGTTACTTTTTGGCTGCAAAAAGTAACAAAGAGAATATGTCAAAAAATTCCTCTGACGGGTTGCTATAATGGACCTCTGGCCCTGCTCCGCGGAATTTGCAATTCCGTGGTTGAGATCGTAGGATTTCTAATCCGCAGAAAGCTAAACAACTCTCTTTCCAAAATATTTCTTCTCCGTCCTCGGCGATATAAATTCTACTTCCAATGTGATTCAGGGCCGAGGTCAATGGCCTTTTTGTTTTTTACCATGGGTTTCGCTTTGCTTCACCCATGGCTATCACAAGTCAGGCCTTCAGCCTTCTTTTTATCTGCTCCGCTGGCAAAAGGGTTTTGTTACTTTTTGCCGCCAAAAAGTAAAAAAGAGAATATGTCAAAAAACTCCTCTGACGGGTTGCAATAAAGAACTGCTGGCGAAGGCGTACCCATTTATTTCCTGATTATCCTTATGATTTATCCCTATTTTATGCTTCTGACGAATTTTTGTGTCTATTGCGGTAATAAAAACTTCTTTGAATTTATGTACCTCCCTTTTGACAAGCTCGGATAAGCTTTCTTCTTTTTTCGCCTTAAGAATTGTAGACTTGAAAATCAATTGTTTTTGAACTTGAAAAACCTACTCTTTATCACATGGGATTCGGATCAGACTAACTATCTGGAATCTCTTTTTTTTCCGATTTTCAGCGGAATTCAGCAAAAAAGCAAGATTCGGATTTTTGTAGCGCAGTTTTCCTGGGCAAAAAAGGAAGAAGTAAACCGGATAAAAAAAATAGCTGATCAGCATGATTTAGCCTATTTCCATTTTCGGGTTAGCAGGTTTCCTCATCCGGCACTTGGCACTATCAAAGCAGTCCTTGAGAGTTCCTATCAGCTTACTCAACTGATCTTCCAAAAAAAAATTGACATCCTGATGCCACGCTCAACTATACCGGCTATGATGGTGAACAGGATAAAGAGTTGGATCAAGGCTCATGCCGTACAGGTGATTTATGATGCTGATGGATTTCCTATCCAAGAAAGAGTTGATTTTGCAGGATTAAATCCAAATGGATTTCAACATCGCTATTTTGAAAAGCAGGAAAACCTGATGCTGCATCTGTCGGATGCGGTTTTAACCCGATCAAAAAGGGCTATAAGTATTCATATGAAAAATAATCCGGACTTGGAACGCGGGAAATTTTTCAGGGTGAGAAATGGAAGGGATGAAAATTTTTTCCGGATAGACAATGAAAAAAGAGGTGAAAGGAGAAAAGAACTCGGTTATAAGAATACTGATCAGGTTTGGGTATATACCGGTTCATTAGGGCCAGCTTATGCCTGGGATAAATTGTTGGAGCTTTTAAGGTTTTTCCTTTTCAGGGGCGAAAATGTAAAGCTTTTGGTTTTGACCAGGACCCCGGATTTCATTCAGGATAAACTGCCTGTGGATCTTTTGGAGAGGATAAAATTGGTTAGGACCGAATTTTCCAATATTCCTGATTATCTGAATGCAGGAGATTTGGGGATAAGCCTGAGAATGCCAGCCCCTAGTTTGAGTGGCCTTTTTCCGATAAAACTGGGCGAATATCTGCTTACAGGTTTGCCTGTTTTTGCTTCTGTTCAGGTTGGGGATACGGGAGAATGGATCAAGGAAAGAAGAGGGCTGATTGGGATAGATCTGGATGAGCCTGATTTCGCGCAAAAGTCCTACCGGCAATGGAAAGAATTGTCCGGCCTAGACAGGGAAGGGCTTAGAAAATGGGCGATTGAGCAGTTTTCTTTGGGAAAAGCAGTCAGGGATTATTTGGAGGTGTTTGAATTTTTAGAAAAATGAGTGAGTGGGATTTCCCGGGATATGCGGATGCTCTGGCTCTGGTTCTGCTTTTTTCAGGATTATTTCTGATTCTAAAGAAGAAAAAGGGGGAATTGAGTTTTAAAAATTACCCAAACTGGTTTCTGCCTGCATTGATATTTTTTCATTATACCATTTCAGCGCTCAGCATTTACTATGTGATAACCTTTGGAGGAGACTCTGTCAAATACTGGGCCCTGACGGCAGATCTCTCTCAAAATGCAAGCACTTGGATGGAGTATTGGGGATACAATACTTTTTTTATCCAATGGCTGAATTACCTTCCTTCCAAGGTATTGGGCTTACACTATCTGACAGGTTGCCTGATTTACTCCACATTAAGTTTGATTGGTTTTATTTGGTTGGTCGAGGTGGTCAGTCCTTTGTATCTTTCCGCAGTCAGACAGTCCCGATTTTTTGCAGTTAGTATGCTGTTGATTTTTTTTCTGCCGGGACCACATTTTTGGACTGGTTTGGTCAGTAAGGAGGCTTTTATCTGGTTTTGTCTTGTTTTACTGCTGAAGTCTACTGTGAATTCCCGGGTTGTACTTTATTTCCTGGCCGTTGCTCTTTTGGTCTGGGTCCGGCCCGTATTGGGATTGTTGGCGATGGGTGTCAGTTCAGTATACTGGCTTACCCTGGTCCGTATCCCAACCGGTAAAATTTGGCTTCTAGTCAGCCTTTTGATTGTTTCGGGGTTTTTGGGAATGTGCCTTCTGATGTATATCACTGGGATCAGTTCGGTTTCCATAAATTCAATTTCTGATTTTAGTCTTTACCAATATCGATTTTTGAAAGAATTTAATCCTGATACCTTGGTTCCAATGGAGGAATATTCCATGATATATAGATTATTAACTGTCGGATTCAGGCCATTCCCGTCGGAAATACCCACCCTTTGGGGGTCAATAGTGGGGATGGAAAATTTAATTCTTGGGTTGCTGACTCTGGGGATAATTCCCACTTTTATTCATTCATTTGGCCAAAGGAAGAAATTTCTTCTCATTATGGTTATGATAATCGGGATAATTTTGTTTTTGATGTCTATTGCATTGACTGTAAATGTACTTGGGATAATGATCCGTTTAAAAAGTCCGTTGGTTCCATTTTTGGCCTTGACAGGTTGGAATGGGTGGTTTTTGTTATTTAACCAAAGAAAAAAAACAGAAGACTCTTTGAACCTTTGAAAAACCTTTATTTTGCCTTGTGAATAAACCAACCTTAATAATTTCACTTGATTTTGAGTTGCATTGGGGACGATTTGATAAGTATTCGATTGATTCAAATCTGACTTATTATCGGAAAACGAGAGCAGTGATCCCCAAATTGTTGGCTTTATTTTCCAAATATGACATTCATGTGACCTGGGCGACTGTGGGAATGCTAATGGCCGAAACCCGGGAGGAATGGGAATTTTACTCTCCTGAGTTTAAACCCTCCTATACCAATCGTTTATTTTCAGCGTATTCCTGGATGGATTCTCAAAGTCAGGTAGTCAATGAAGCCCTCTTTGCACCTGAATTGGTCAAAATGATTTTGGAAACTCCCAATCAGGAGTTGGGGAGTCATTCCTATTCCCATTATTATTCTCTGGCTGATGGGCAACGCGTGGAGGAGTGGGGTGCTGATCTGGAAGCTGCCAACCGAATCGCCTTGGAGAAATTTAATCATACCCATTATTCCTTGGTCTTTCCAAGAAATCAATATTCAGAAATCAGCTTGAATTTGGCTCAAAAGAAAGGATTTAAAGCAGTAAGGACAAACCCTCTTGACTGGTTTTGGGCCAATTCGCAACAAGAAAGTTTACTTAAAAAAGTTTTCAGAACTGGAGATACGCTTTTCCCCTTGGGAGTTAGGTCTTCTTATGGCGGAGTTGGTTGCAAAAAAGAAATGGCCACCTTACCGGCCTCTAGGCTCTTGCGTCCTTACAGCGAAGGATCTTTATTTAATCAACGAAGAGTTGATAGAGTAAAGGGAGAAATTGACCAGGCTATCAGTTTTGGAGAGATTTATCATTTATGGTGGCACCCACATAATTTTGGACATTACCCTGATGAAAATCTGAGAATACTGGAGGATCTCCTGGGATGGATAAAAGACAGAATGGAAACTAAAGGTCTGAAATCCATGACTATGCAGGAGGCTGCTGAAAAATGTAAATAAGAAATCTCTATTTAGGATTACTTTTGAATTAATTGTAAAGCTTGAAAATCGAAATGATCGAAAAAGTAAAATATTTGATTTTTAAGGGAGTATTGCTCAGTGTGATTCTATTTATGGGGCAATCCTGTATTTCGAATAAACGGATTAACTATCTCCAAAACTTGCCTGGAAACCCTGAGATTGGGTTGGATGAGTATATTCCGTATGCCCAGGTTGATTACAAGTATATCCTTCAGCCATTTGATATTGTAAATATTGATTTCGCATCAAGTAATGAAGAGCTGATCAAAGCTTTTGAATATCAGGGTTCTCGGGCCGCTCGAGGTGGCGGGGGTGGCGGGGGTGCTTCTGATATCTTTTATTTTACCGGATACTCTATTGATCAGGAAGGTTTTATCGAGCTCCCCCAGCTTGGAAAAATCAAGATAGGAGGACTGGTAGAAGAGGAGGCTCAAAAGATGGTTCAGGTTTCGATAAATGAATACTTTAAAGAAGAAGTATTTGTGAAGCTCAGGATAGGTGGTATCAGATTTACTTCTTTGGGTGAATTCAGTAATTCAGGAACCCAGGTGATTCTGAAAAACAGGGCTACCATATTCGATGCCTTGGCGGTAGCCGGTGAATCAAATATTCTTGCTAAAAAGAACAAGCTATTTATTATCCGGCAGTATGATAAAGGGACTAAAATCCATCAAATCAACTTAAATGACCGGCAGTTATTGGCGTCCCCGTTTTATTTTATTCAGCCAAATGACATACTTTATCTGGAACCGATGAATATTCGTCAATTTGGAAATGCTGAAAACCTAACGGCTTCTTTAGGCTTGATAATTTCAGTTACATCATCTGTTATTTTAGTAATAGCCTTACTCTCAGGTAATTTATGATTGATGGGAAAATAGATAACTCGAAGTTTCAGGAAGAGGTCAAGCCCATTGACATCAAATACTACTTGATCAAGTATTCCAGATACTGGCCTTTGTATCTGACTTGTGTTTTTCTGGGAATTATACTTGTATTTCTTTTTCACCGGTATTCTGTTGAAGAATATGAGGTTCAGGGAAGTGTTCTGATCAAAACTAATTCTTCTCCTGAAGTGAGGATTCTTGACAGGTCAAATATTTTTTCAGGAACTAATAATCTTGAGAATGACATCCTTCTCTTAACCTCAAAAAATCTGGCTACGGAAGCATTAAGGAATTTGCACTTCAATGTAACCTATTATGCTTCGACGAATATCAAGGAGATTGAATTGTATGATAAAACTCCGATAAGAGTGGAAGTGGATCCGGAATTCCCTCAAATGGAAATGGGGGAAATTACGCTCACAACATTGAATGAAGACCAATTTATTTTGACAAAGCAGGAAACGGGATTTTTTGATTTTGTGAAAGCAAAAGCTGACGGAGCTGTGGATGAGGCGATACTTAACAGGACATTTAGCTTTGGACAGAAAATAGAGTCAGGTCAAAGTAGATTTGTGGTGAATAAAATCAAGGAAATGAGAACGGGTGAGCAACTTTCATTTGTGATCCACAACCCAATCTCAATTATTGATGATTATTCCCGCTCAATTTCTGTAAGGCCGATAAACAGTTATGGAACGGTCCTTCAGGTAAGTATGGTAACCAAAGTTGTCGAAAAGGGCAGAGATTATGTAAATGCTCTGATGGACTCCTACATCACGTACAATTTGAGGGAGAAAAACCAGATGACGGAAAACACACTGAAGTTTCTTGATGAGCAGCTTTATGTGGTGGAAGATTCTCTAAAGCTGGTGGAGCGGAAAATGCTAAATTTCAAGGTCGAAAATAAATTGATGGATGTCAATTCAGAGTTTGGAGGAGTGCTTGGCAACATCCAAAACCTGGAGGATCAGATTCAAAAGATTGATTTTGAACTTCAGTATTACCAGTCATTACAACGCTACTTGGAGGAAAAAGGAAAGGACTATTCAGATATTTTGGCTCCTTCGCTTGTTGGGATCTCTGATGGATTATTAAATGGTTTGGTGAGTAAATTGGTTGACATTTCTTTGGAGAGAAGAAAAATGCTTGCCGTGGTGAATGAGACACACCCCAATGTGAAGGAGTTGGACGAGCAGATTACCAAGTTGAGAGAAAATATTTTTGAGAATATCGATAATCTTGTAATCAATACCAGAGATCGAAAATCTCAGGCTATTTCAAAACTTGACAGCGAAGACAAGTTGTTTTCAACTCTCCCTCAGGCAGAGTCAGATTTTATGGCCTTGAACCGTGAATTTAAACTTAGAGAAAACCTTTACAACTATTTATTGGAGAAAAGAGCTGAAGCGGGCATTGCCAGAGCCTCAAACATTTCTGATAATTCGGTATTGGATTATGCGAGAAAAGGAAATCTGATTTTTCCGCAGAAAGCTCAAAATTATGGAATGGCTGTTGGTCTAGGGTTATTTATTCCTCTGGTTTTTTTACTCTTATATCATTACCTCAATAATAAAATTGTTGACCAGATTCAGCTCAAAAATGTACTGAGAATCCCACTCTTAGGTACAATAGGGTTCAGTACCAAGGATACCAATATGCTGGTTGCCGAGCATCCTAAATCCATGGTGGCTGAGTCTTTTCGTTCTTTAAGATCAGCTCTGTTTTATATTTCCAGTGAGAAGAAGTGCAAGAAAATATTGGTTACTTCTTCTGTTTCAGGAGAGGGCAAGACTTTCGTAAGTATTAATCTTGCCTCCGCACTTGCATTGAGTGGAAAGAAAACCTGTCTGATCGGTCTGGATTTGAGAAGGCCAAAATTGTCTGAGTATGTCGGTGTTTCTAATCAAACAGGACTTTCCAGTTTTTTGGTGGACAAAGCGACAAGAGAAGAAATTATAATACAAACAGCTTATGAGAATTTGTTTATAGTGCCATCAGGGCCGATTCCACCTAACCCGGCTGAATTGCTTCTAAAAGATAAAATGAGAGATTTTTTAAATTCACTTAATGAGGAATTTGATATGGTCGTTCTGGATACACCTCCGATAGGTCTTGTTTCTGAAACGATGGACCTGATGCGTTTTTGTGATGTTAAATTATACATTGTCCGACAGGACTATACACACAAGAGATATCTTTTGATGATTAATGATTTATACGCCAATGACCAGTTAGATAATATTTATGCAGTATTTAATGGGATGAAAGCTGGTCTCGATGTATATGATTTTGGAGGATATAATTATGGTTATGGGTACAACTATTCCTACATGAGAAAGAATGAGTATACTGGAAACTATTATGATCAGGATGAAAAGAAGAAACCTTCGGAATGGTTGAATAAGCTGTTGGGTAAATTAAGAGTATAAGAGGGAGGTTGAAGGATGGAAGACGGAAGACGGAGGACGGAAGACCGAGGAACGAAGACCGAAGTAAAAAGAGCCAGGAAGCACGAATGTGATGACTGATGCTGGATGATGGAAGTCAGAAGTTTTTTGAGTCACCTCGACCAAGCAGAGGTCCCATTCGGTTGAGCAATATTCCAGAGAATTAGATGTCTCGCTTACTCGGCATGACTGATAACCGACACCTGACACCCGAAAACTTACTGTTCCAAAGAATGAGATGTCTCGCTTACTCGACATGACTGATAACC
This sequence comes from Algoriphagus sp., assembly GCA_044373795.1. Lineage (GTDB taxonomy): Bacteria > Bacteroidota > Bacteroidia > Cytophagales > Cyclobacteriaceae > Algoriphagus. The sequence goes on from JBILPR010000119.1 coordinate 7,618, forward strand.
TACACCTGTCGGCCGTGGCAGAACTGACAACCGATAACTCACAACCGATATTCCACAACCGACAACCGAAAATGTTAAAAACTGCCGCTCTCATTCCGGCTCGATATGCTTCCACAAGATTACCTGCCAAACTGGTGCAGGATCTGGGAGGGAAATCAGTAATTCAACGAACGTATTTGAGTACTGCGGAGGCAGGAATTTTTGATGAAGTTTGGGTGGTGACTGATCATGCTGAAATTGCCATGCAAATAGAAGAAGTGGGAGGGAAAGTATTTTTTAGCAAAAAGCTCCATGAAAGCGGTTCCGACAGGATCGCAGAGGCGCTGAGTGAGGTGGAGGCCGAACTGATCGTAAATGTTCAGGGAGACGAGCCTTTCCAGGATAAAAAGTCACTCAGGGATTTGGTGGCAGTGTTTCAGGATTCAGAAATCAAAGTTGCATCGCTGATGTGCAGGATTTCCGAAGAAGATGCACAAAACCCAAATGCAGTGAAAGTAGTGTTGGATTCGAAATCAAATGCACTCTATTTTTCAAGATCACCGATTCCCTATAATCGTGAGAAAATTAAAGATTTAGCATATTGGAAGCATATTGGAGTTTATGCTTATAGAAGAGAGATTTTGAGGGAATTTACCTCTTGGCCCAAGTCATTTTTAGAGCAAACCGAGATGTTGGAGCAGCTTAGATTACTTGAAAGAGGAATCAAAATCCGAATGGTTGAGACCATCCATCAGGCTGTGGCCATTGACACTGCCGAAGACCTGGAGAAAGCTAGGAAGCTCGAAGCAGAAGGTCGGAATAGGACCAAATAAATGTTAGACAGCAAGGTAAACTGGTCAACGTTTTTTAGGCATTCACACACTGCGACTGAAAACTGCAAATGATAATTTCTAACCTCCCAACCTCCAACTTCCCGCCTAACTTTCTTCCCGAAATCCAGTATATTGAAAATAGGATCAAGCCAAGAATTTCGCCAATGGAGTCATTTTTTGAAAGACATTTCAGAATCATACTTTTTATACTGGCTGTATGTAGTTCTTTTCAATCTTTTGGGCAGACTATCACCGGGGTGGTGACGGACGCGAAGACGGGCGAACCCATGCCTTTTACCAATGTCTTCATCAACAACACGACTGTCGGAAATACGACGAATGAAAAAGGGGCATTCAAAATCACAGGTGATCTTCCAAGAAATCTGGAATTGGTAGCCTCGTTCGTAGGTTATATCACGAGTTCGCAGCAGGTTTCTTTTTCGGGAAAAAACGAGCTCACCGTCAATTTCAAACTCGAACCGCTGGAATCGATGCTCAGCGAGGTTCAACTGGAATCCCGGGTTGACAAAAAATGGGAGCGGAATCTCAAACGATTCCGGGAAGTATTCCTCGCTTTGCCGGATGATCCTTTTGCGAAGCAGCTAGAAATTACGAATCCCTGGGTTTTGGATTTTGAAGAAGTAAAAGGCGAAAAAGGTCCAAATTACGTCCGTGCTTTTGCGCAGCAAGCTCTTGAGATCGAAAATGCCGCACTGGGATATCATATCGAATACAACCTTCAGGATTATCGACTTTATAAAACGGGCGCACGATATTATGGGTTGGTTCATTACACTCCAAAAGCTTCAGCGGACTCTGTTGAGCTTTCGACTTGGGATGAAAATAAAGAAACGAGCTATCAGGGTTCGACGCGGCATTTGCTGAAATCACTTTTACTCAGCCTTGTTTCGGAGCAGGGTTTCAGCCTTTACACCGTCAATCCTGCACCAATGGACAGGATCCGAACCAATAGCTACCATGAAGAATTGGGAAAGTCCATCATTTCAATTTCTGAAGATTCCATTCGCAGGATTCCGCTTGCCAACGGGAATTTCAGAGTAATCTGGCCGGGTCGTGTCGAAGTGCATTTCAATAATAAATCCTGGCTAAATGAGTATTACCTCGACGTCTATAATCCCATCAGTTGGATTACTGCCCCGGAGGGATATTTCGATATTGATCGAAACGGAATCCCTGTAAACCCCACCCAATTAGTGCTTTCTGGGTATATGGGAAGGCAACGCGCCGGGAGATTCCTTCCAAACGACTACGTCTCAACCGGTCTGATGCAATATTATTATGCGGAAGTAGACAGCAATCAACGGGTTTTTGCCCGGTGGAATAACCTGCGGGAAAAGCCCTATCTGACGACCAATAAATCTTACTACTATCCGGGAGAAACTGTTTGGCTGGGCGGAAGGATGCTTTACCAAAACCAACTAATGGCTGACTCCCTAAGTCGTGTTTTGTACGTGGATGTGATGAATAGCAAGACCGAAGTAATTCAAACTGAGATTTTTCCGATTCGCGAGGGGAAAGTTAAGGGCGGATTTGTTCTGCCGGATTCGCTGAATTCCGGAGATTATTTCATCCGTGCCTACACCAATTGGATGCGAAATTATCCTGATCGGGATTTCTTCCTGCGTCCGCTGCCGGTGCTGAAAAAAGGGGAGTGGGTGCAGGCAACCCCGATTGAAGAGACCGATTTCTTTGGGGATTTGGAAATCAAACTAGATCAATCCAGCGTGAAAACCGGAACGGTGACGGAAACAGAAATCAGCCTGACTTTTATGGACGAAACAGGTGAACTGACCAATGCAGAATTCACCATTTCGGTAACCGATGATGAATTGTCAAGTCCGATCAACCAAATTCCGACGCTCACGGATGCTATGAATTGGCTCGATGAAAAAGCCACAAAACCTGCCTATCAGGCTTCAGATTTCCCTATAGATTACGGGATTTCCGTCGAGGGAAAGTTTGAAAGGGACAAACGAAACCAGCCCTTTTTGAATCCGATTACCGTCGTCCGGGGAGATTTGGAGGATTATGGAATCGTACAAACGGATTCCTCAGGCTATTTCCGGGCAACAGGACTTTCCTTTACCGATTCGGCCACGATTGCTTTGGCAGCACTTGATAAAAACCAAAAACCATATGGTTCAGTCAGCCTGATTACCCGTGAAAAGCCGGCTTTCAGAGGTTCATTTCCAAAGTATTCTTATGAAGCAGTTTCCAAGGAAACCAAAGAATTAAAGTTTGATCTATCTGAAGATTATATCCTTTTGGAAGAATTTGTTAAGGAGGATGAATCCATTGAAACATTAGCGGAAAGAAATTATGGATATGGTACACCGGACAGGAAACTTACCGCGGATAAATTGGGAATAATGTCAAACGAAGCGATTGGTCAGTATTTAGGGCTAAAAGGAAGGAGTATTGGCAACTTTAATTTCGGTTTGAAAGCTTCAAATCCTCTTCTGATTATCGATGGGGCAAGTTATCCCTTCTTAGATGATGATGAATTTGATGTTCTGATATCGAGTTTTGTCCCCGCGGAACTCGAATCTATTTCAGTCTACACTTACAATGCGACCACATTCGGATTGGCAGGATTTGGAGGAGTGATCATTATAGAAACCAAAAAAGGAAGTCGGGTTGTTGCTGGCGAAAAATCCAACTTCAACTCCGAAGGCTTCCAACTTTTCAGAATGCGGGGATTTTCTCCCGAACTCACCTTCAAGAATTCTTTTGATTCGGAAGAGATTCCTGTCAATAAACCGACCATCTACTGGAATCCTACAGCCACTACGCTGGAAAATCAGGGTGTCTTTACCTTCAAAGTCAAAACTCCCGCGGAGGTCAAAACCATGAATATCTGGGTAGAAGGAACAACCGAAGAAGGATTTCCTTTTGCGAAGATGTTTAAGGTTTTTGGTTTTTGATTTCAGATTTGCTGGCGCGCGCGTGTTGCGCGTGCCTCCGTTTTTTAAAGAGATTTCAATTCAACCGCTCCCTTTTATGAGTGTTGCGTGCTTACTTGTTGAATACTTCTTCTTTCTAACTTTTGTAATGCAGAAGTG
>JBILPR010000440.1:0-3346 GCA_044373795.1 Algoriphagus sp.
CAGCTTTACTCACACTGTATATTCCTAGTCCGGGTTCCGGAGATAGGCCTCCGATCGAACTGATATTGATAACGGATGCACCGTTAGATTTTCGAAGATGCGGGTAGCAAAGTCTGCAAAGCTCAAAAGCAGCTTTCACATTAACATTCATAATTTTGTCAAAAACTTCCAGACTTGTTTCATGAACGGGTCCAAAGACCGGGTTCACAGCAGCATTGTTGACAAGAATATCGATTTGCCCATAAAGGGCTACAGTTTTTTCAACCAAAAGCGGAAGTTCCTCCATGTGCCCAACATTACAAGCGATTCCGGTGGCCTCGTACCCTTGACAGCGAAGTTTATTTGCCATCTCGTCCAATGCTTCCTGCTTCCTGCTGCTCAGGACGACTTTTGCTCCGGCTGCTGCAAAAATTTCCGCAATTTCAAAACCTATTCCTTTACTTGCCCCGGTGACAAGTGCGACTTTGCCATTCAATGAAAAAACTGTTGATAAGTCCATAATTTGTGGGTTTATTTCTTTTGTATTAAGGTAAGAAAAAAAGGGTGCCGACGTAGTTTTAAGTAGGATTTCCTTCCTTTCTTCCAAGCAAATCTTTTGAGTTTGCGAAGTATTCAAAAGGGATACGGGATTGAAGCCTTCGGTTGAGAGCTTCTTTAGCTTTGATAAGTCCAACCCAAGACATATTCTTATCTTTACTTATACTCTGATTTCTCAATCATTTTATCTAAATCCAACTATGAAAGAAGTAATTTTTGAAGCAACCGGGTTGCCACAGGACGTTTTACAATTGAAAGAATCTGTGATGCCGGAACCTAAACCTCATGAGGTGCAAGTCCGCGTGACAGCAAGAAATATTAATCCATCCGATATCATGTTTGTGAGAGGGATGTATGGAATCACACCCAAACTGCCAAGCAGCGCAGGTTTTGAGGCAAGTGGCGTTGTAACCAAATCCGATGAAGCAGGAAAAGTTCAGGTTGGTACTCGTGTGATGTTCACTGCGATAGGCACTTGGAGAGAGTTTCTTTGCGTTCCCGCTGCGCTTGTGATTCCCGTTCCTGACGCGATGAGCGATGAGGTGGCTTGTCAGGCTTTTGTCAATCCGATCACCGCGTATGGGATGATCGAAAAATCAGGTTTGGAGGCCGGCGATTGGTTGCTGATTACAGCCGGGGCTTCTGCCTTCGGAAAATTTGCGATTCAGATGGCCAAAGCCAAAGGGATTAAAGTAGCAGCAACTGTCAGACATGAAGCTCAAAAAGAGATTTTGCAAAAACTGGGAGCTGATCTGGTCATCAATTCCGAAAAAGAAAAACTTCAGAAAGCAATCGCTGAGCAAACTGGAGAGGGAGTTTCTGTCGTATTTGATGCAGTGGGTGGGGTTTTGGGTGCCAAAGCCTTGGCATCGCTTAAGCCTGGTGGAAAGATGATGGTTTTTGGGTTGCTCAGTCTGGAAAATATTCCATTGAATAGCGGTTTGCTGATCTTCAAAGATCTCAAAGTTGAAGGTTTCTGGCTGTCAAGTTGGATGGATTCTTTGTCCGATGCTGAAAAAGGAAAAGCAATCAAGGCTGTTTTTGGATTTCTGATCCAGCATTCTGAGAAGGTAGATGTGGCTGCAAAATTCCCTTTGGAACAGTTCAAAGAAGCAATCGCAGCCTATGAAACTCCCGGAAGGAATGGAAAAATCCTCTTGGTGAGTTAATTTCTCAAAATTATTTAGGTCATAAAAAGCGGGAATCGCATCTTTGCATCACGAACCAAAAACGGAATCAAGAAATGAATTGGGAAAAGCTGGATAAGGAGCTAACGGAAATTGTCGAAAAAAAGAATCAGCTGAGTGCAATGGACTACAGCGACGAAAAGTATGATGACCTTGAAGAAGCGATTCATGACTTGGAAGATGATTTCAATGAAAACTACGAGGGAGTTCTTGAGAAGGAGTTTGAAAAAATCTACACTCGTCTCAAGTCGGATACAGATATCCTTCTTCCCACGGCCTATATCGCCAACAAATACAAGCCCGTACTTCCTGATGCTAATGGCGTCGTAACTTATGAGGTGACTGGCAGGGAAGGAGTTCCTATCGAATCAGATCAGTTTGATCGACAGGATGTTAGGCTGGTTTTGGTTCCTAATCCGGTTCGCATCTTAATGATCATCAACGGAAAACCTCTGAAGGATATCTGGAAAAGCAGATAAGAGAAGCATATAAAATGAAATCCCGGTTTGCCGGGATTTTTTGTTTCTTCCCAAAATTACTTTTGGTGATGAGATTCATAAATCCTGCTTTGTGAGAATCAGGAGAAGCAGGATAACTATAATAACTGAAGCAGGAAAGCTTTATAAAAAACCCAATTTTTCTCTTACTCGATTCAGAAGTTCCATCGCCACAGCTTTTGCTTTTTCTTCACCGGCAGCCAGGTTCTTTTCAATTTCAGCTGGATTGCTCATGAAGGAATCAAAAGCGATTCTCTCCTTCGTAAACTTATTGAGGATCAATTCAAGCAATGCTTTTTTTGCATGGCCATAGCCATAATTTCCACCAAGGTACTTTGCTCTTAGAATTTGGATTTGGTCCTCGGTTCCCATCAGGCTGTAAAGCTTGAAGACGTTACAAGTGTCCGGATCTTTGGGTTCTTCCAGCGGAGTGCTGTCGGTGACGATGCTGTTGACGACTTTCTTAAGTTCTTTTTCCGGAAGGAAAATATCGATGAAGTTGTTATAAGACTTGCTCATCTTCTGACCGTCAATGCCGGGAATGATCTTTACCGCTTCGCTGATTCGAGGTTCCGGGAGTATCAAAACTTCCTCTCCAACCTGACGATTAAAAGCCGATGCGATATCACGAGCCATTTCCAAGTGCTGTAGCTGATCTTTTCCGACAGGAACTAAATCCGCGGAATAGAGCAAAATGTCCGACGCCATCAAGACCGGATAGGTGAAAAGTCCGGCGTTCACATCTGCCAATCGCTCTGCCTTATCCTTGAAGCTATGCGCATTTGCGAGCATAGGGAAAGGAGTAAAGCAGTTCAGATACCAAGTCAGTTCGGTGACTTCCGGTCTTCGGGATTGTCTGTAAAAAGTGGTTTTTTTGATGTCAAGACCAAAGGCTAACCAGGCTGCAGCCACGGCAAGTGTGTTTTGCTTTCGAAGTTCTCCGTCTTTCGAAGTAGTCAGGGAATGAAGGTCCGCGATGAAAATATAGGACTCTTCCTGATTCTGGTTGATGAGCTCGATTGCCGGCATGATCGCCCCGAGGATATTTCCCAGATGCGGTCTTCCACTACTTTGAATGCCTGTCAGTACTCTTGCCATTGGTTGAATTTTGGCGCAAATTAAGTA
>JBILPR010000441.1:0-3343 GCA_044373795.1 Algoriphagus sp.
TTTGGGCAAAGGCGAATGCAGTGCGCCTTTTTCCTATTCTGCCAGGTTAACTGAAACCATCCTTCTTGGTGTGATTGCAGGTAGATTTCCAAACGAAAAGCTCTACTGGGACAGTGAAAAGGCGCTATTCTCGAAGAAGAAAGCCAATAAATTGCTGGACGGAAAGTATAGGAAGTTTTAGGAAGGCTGGATGACCGATGTAAAAAGGCTGAAGTCAGAAATCTGAAGTCAAAATGAGGATTTCAGGAAACTGAGACTGCGACTGACATCTGACAACTGCTCACTGTTTCGTCCGCTGGCGAACAAAAATGTTCGAGAAAAGAATAGGATTGAAACCCATAAAATGCCTCTGGATTGATTTCAGGGGCTTTTTTTATGGCATAAAACTGGAAGTTCAGGGTGAAGAATGGATTCCAGTAACAGGGTTTTCCAATCTTTCAATTTTCTAATTTTCACTTTCCTTCATTATGTGGAAAAACTACCTGAAAATCGCCTGGAGAAATATCCTGAGAAGTAAAGGATTTTCGTTTATCAATATTGGAGGGCTAGGAATCGGGATTGCGGCCTCGGTTCTGATCCTTACCTGGATCCAATTTGAGCTTTCGATCGACAGGTTTTATGCCCATTCGGATCGGATTTATGCAGTTTGGCGAAACACCACTATAGAGGGCGAAGTGATGAGTTGGGATTATACACCAGCACCTTATGGTCCAGCGTTGGAAGACAAATTTCCTGAAGTGGAAGCTACCACAAGGCTTACAGAATGGGACCCGCATCTATTGACCGTAGGATCTAATAGTTTCTATGAAAAGACAACTTTTGTGGATCCCGGTTTTTTTAAGCTCTTTACTTTTGAAGTAATTTCCGGTGATACCGATGCTGCCTTGTCTGTTCCGGATGGTATTATTCTTACCAAAACTGTTGCAGAAAAGCTTTTTGGAAAGGAGGATCCAATCGGAAAAACAGTTGTTTTAGAAAAGCAACTTGATTTTCAGGTAATGGCCGTGGTGCAGGATCTGCCTCAGAACACAAACTTCGATTACACTGTCTTTTTGCCTTTCAAAAAACTCGAAGACATGGGTTGGGTAGATCCAAATTGGGGCAATAATTCCTACAGGACTTTTGCGATGCTTGATGAGAAGGCCGATGTAAAAGATTTCAATGAGAAATTTGCAGGATTTACCTCCATGAATTCGAAGGACAAAAGTGTAAGCGATTTTTTATTTCCCATGTCTGACCTGCATCTGTATTCTAAATTTGAAAACGGTGTCTCTGTTGGGGGAAGGATTGAATTAATCCGGTTATTCGGAGGAGTGGCTATTGTCATTTTAATGCTTGCCTGTATCAATTTTATCAACCTCAGTACTGCACAAAGTGAAAACAGGGCCAAAGAAGTTGGCGTTAGGAAGATCTCCGGTGCAGGTCGGGGAATGTTGGTTTGGCAGTTTCTGGTCGAATCAATCATGATAGCCTTGTTTGCTTATGGATTCGCTTTATTTTTAGTCGGGATTTCATTGCCTTGGTTCAGTAATTTAATAGGGAAAGAACTTCAGAGTTCATTTGAGCAACCTATGTTTTGGATGATTTCTTTGGCCTATATCATGGTCATCGGAATTCTTGCAGGAAGTTACCCTGCGTTTTTGATGAGTTCCTTCAAGCCTACGGCTGTTTTCAAACTGAAGTTGAATGCCCGCAAATATTGGATCAATCCCCGTGCGGCATTGGTGGTTTTCCAATTTGCAGTGGTTGCTATTTTGATTTCGAGCGTATGGATTATCCGTGATCAGATGAATCATGTCCAAAACAGAGATCTTGGGTTGGACAAGGAAAACCTCATTTACCATCAGGTCTCCGGAACAATGCAGAAAAACATGGTGGCTTTCCGCAATGAACTTTTGGCCTTGAAAGAAGTCAACTCCGTCAGCTACACCTTTTCGCCCATCACCGAGATCAACAGTGACACCAATATGATGAAATGGCAGGGTAAAGATGATAGCTACAGACCCGCCATGTACCGAATGGGAGCAGATGCGAATTTGGTCGAAACTGCTGGATTGGAATTGATTGCAGGAAGGGATATCGATGTATATACTTTTCCAAGTGACAGCAATGCAGTTTTGATCAATGAAACCGCAGCTATGAGAATGGGATTTGAAGATCCTTTGGGACAGGTGATCCAAGACGATGACCTGAGTTTTACTGTTGTCGGCGTGGTGAAGGATTTTATAATGAGATCGCCTTTTGAAGAGGTATTGCCTATTTTGGTTTTTGGTCCAAAACGAAATCTGAGTTTTATCCATGTCCGTCTGAATCCCGGAGAGAACTATTCCGAAATAATGGCCAATGTTGCAGCTGTATTTGCAAAGTTCAACCCCGGAGCTCCTTTTGATTATAATTTTGTAGATCAGGTCCATGCCAGAAAGTTTGAAATCCAGAAACGTACAGCTCAGTTGACCGGATTATTTACGGTCTTGGCTGTTCTCATTTCCTGCATGGGGCTTTTTGGATTGGCCACATTCATTGCAGAGCAAAGAAGAAAAGAAATCTCTGTCAGGAAAGTTTTGGGAGCATCTATCCCAGGATTGGTGAGGTTGATATCTTCCGAATTTACAAAGTTGGTCCTGATCGCAGTTTTGCTGGGAATACCAGTCACATGGTATTTTATGGATTCTTGGCTGGAAACCTTTGATTATAGAATCTCCATCGATTGGAAGATCTTCCTTTGGACAGCGATTGCGGCTTTAGGGATCGCATTTTTGACAGTCAGTTCACAGGCCATCAAAACCGCCACGATCAATCCTGCCAAGGTCCTTAAGAGTGAGTAAATTGCTTGAACCGAAATGCAAAAAAAGAGACTTGAGTAATCCAGAATTAAAAATGAATTAGATTCTGCCATCCTGAAGGTTGTTTTGGATCTCCAACTGTAAAGAGATTATTCTCCCGTACTGCTGTCGGAATCCGCCAGGTCCGATCAGAATGATGGGTTCTCAAACTCACAACCGGCAACTGTTTCGTTCGCTGGCGGACAAAATTGTTCGAGAAAAGAGTAGGAATAAAACCACTAAAATGCCTCTGGAGCTATTTCAGGGGCTTTTTTTATGGCATAAAAGTAGGAAGTATGGAGTAGAGAAGTTAGCAAGCAGGAAGAGGGAGGAAACCTTCCTGCTTTCCAACTTTACAACCTTTTAACTTTTGTCGTCATGTGGAAAAATTACCTAAAAGTCTCTTTTCGTAATCTGCAAAAGCGGAAGCTTTACACAGGGATAAACCTGTTGGGTTTGACCATAGCCATCGTAAGTTTCATCGCTATTTCTTTATACATCCATCACGAATGGAGCTACGA
>JBILPR010000442.1:0-3340 GCA_044373795.1 Algoriphagus sp.
CAGTCAAGAGAAATTCCCTGGAAGTTTACCGACCTGATTTGCAGGCTTCCAGAAACAGGACAGAATCCGCAAGACCGTCCAGAATTCTGAATTCTGAAGAAGTGAAAACTTCCAGAACCCAGGAAAGAACCGGGACTGCAGAATCTGCTCAACCAACTCCTTCCCGGTCGCAAACCCAAGGCTCGAGATCTGAGAGTCCTCAAGTACGATCAGGTGAAAATCAGGGAAGAACTTCTGCTCCGACAAGGACTGAAACCCAACCTGAAAGGCCTTCTTCATCTGAGTCAAGAGGGGATGGTTTCAGCACCAGACCGGCTCCAAATCAGGAGAGAACCTACTCACCTGAGAGAAGTACCCCGTCAAGATCATCTGTTGGAACTTCCCCAAATGTGAGGACTCAGGAAAGTCCTGCGGTGAGACCTTCGCAAAATGATCGGGGAAATTCTGAATCAAGAGTCTCTCAGCCTGCAAGAAGCAATTCTTCCGAAACAAGAAGCGCTGCTCCTGCGAGGACAAATTCGCAGGAAGTAAGAAGTTCCGCCCCTGCACGAACCGAGTCAAGCCAAAGAGTAAGTCCTGCTCCGAGCAGAAGCACAAATAGCACAGCTCCAGCAACAAGGAGTACTGGAAATGCTCCAAGCAGAAGCGGCAGCCCGGGAAGAGGAAATTAACTTGATATGGTTATCCTTAATGATAACAGAAGCCATATTTTCTCTGTTTTACTGGCTGGAAGACCGATGACGGAAGACCGAAGTGGCATAAATGATAACGTTTACCAAATTTCTTGGTGCTTTAGTCTCCTTGTGGTAGAAAGGCGTATTTAAAATCAAGTTGATGAAAAGTGCAAAAGCATGGTCGGTTTCCGGTCATGCTTTTTTTATGGTCTCGGAATAGTTCCCTCTGATTTACACAGAAAAATTCGCAGACCTGCCTGCCGCCTGGCAGGTGTCCACAGATCTTGAAATAATTAGCATCTCCACTCATTCATAGCTTTGGGTGAATTTCCTCTATCCATAAATTCCTTGTGGTAAGTCAGGAGAAACCCCGGAAATAAAAAAAGCACCGAAGTGCTTAATATTTAAATCAAAGATGCTTTTCGAATTCTTCCATCTTCCGTCTTCCGTCTTCTCAATAAACATCCAGGATCTTGTAATCCGTGCCATTGAAGGTGATCACATCGCCTTTGGAAGCTGAACTCAAGGCTTCATAGATAGGAGCATTCACTGACAAACCAAAGATATCATGGCCGTCCACCTCAATTTGTTCGATGGAAACGCTCACGTAGAAAATTCTCTGGTCTGTCACCACGACTGATCCCAGTTCAACTTTTTCGGTTTCTTTTGATGGATTAATTGATTGCAGAATTTGCAACTCATTGTTCAGAAAAATCAGTTCATTTTCATACCGAACCAACAATTCGTTTCGCTCGACAGCGCTTGAGTCGCCCTGACTTTGCGAAACGTCATGGGTAAACATTTCCTTTTTCAGCGCATCGATTTCCCCTTCAAAATTCTCTATCAAATACTGTTGCTTGACCAAACATGCCTGGTGGATGTCAGCTTTATCAATTTTAGGGTTCATATTCATTATTAGTTAGTACTTCTCTGATCAATAGTACGGCCAACCTGGGCATTAAACTATGACGAAAATCACAAGTCACGTTAATTACATCAACTGTATGCACTCTTTTCTTCTAGGTAGCGAGTTAATTTTAGATAACGGCTGGAAGACGGATGACCGAAGACGGAAGAAAAGCTACATCAAAGCTTCATCTGGATTTTCAATTGTTCAAATAATCAACCGGAAAGGATAGAGAAATTCAAATCGCATTTGAATTTGTTTGCCTGAGACCAATGGGAGGAAATTAGTTTTCAGGCTTTTTGCCTATCTTTTTGATCTTATTAACCATCATTCAGTCATGAAGCATCTTTTACTCATCCTTCTTCTCTTGGGAAGTCTCAATTCCTTTGCCCAAGTAGCCCCCACTTCTACGCTACCTCTCAAATACCGAAACATCGGCCCCTTTCGGGGAGGAAGATCTGTGACTGCGTCGGGTGTCATCGGCGATCCGCTGACTTATTATTTTGGCACCACAGGAGGGGGAGTCTGGAAAACCTCCGATGCCGGACAGCGATGGGAAAATATCTCTGACGGTTTTTTCACCACAGGTTCGGTGGGTGCTGTCTCAGTCTCCGAAAGCAACACCAACATTGTATATGTCGGGATGGGTGAGCACGCACCAAGAGGTGTAATGACCTCTTACGGTGACGGAGTTTACAAATCAACCGATGCTGGCAAAACCTGGAAAAAGCTTGGCTTGGAAAAGACTCAGCATATCTCCAGAATCCAGATTCACCCGACAAATCCTGACATCGTTTACGTAGCTGCGCAAGGAGCTTTGCATGCGCCGAATGAAGATCGGGGAATTTACAAGTCGATCAATGGTGGTGAGACTTGGGAAAAGGTACTTTTCGTAGATGCCAAAACTGGTGCGGTAGAACTTTCCATGGATATGAATTATCCAGAAATCCTGTACGCAGCGATGTGGGAACATCAGCGTCTGCCTTGGCAAGTGATCAGTGGCGGACCGGGTTCCGGACTTTATAAATCAACCGATGCCGGCAAAACCTGGAAGCAGATTCATAACGGTTTGCCGAAAGAGAAAGGTAAAATGGCTATTTCCGTTTCAAGAGCCAACTCTGATAAAGTCTATGCCCTGATCGAAAGCGACACCGAAAAGGATCTTGGCGGACTTTTCGTTTCGGATAATGCCGGCGAAAGCTGGACCCTGATCAACAAAGACAATGAGTTGACTCAGCGGGCATGGTATTACATTGAAATTTTCGCAGATCCTCAAAACGAGCACAAAGTATATGTCCAAAGTGCTCCGATGTTGATGTCGATCGATGGGGGAAAAACTTTTGAAAATGTAGATGGAGCTCATGGCGATTACCATGATCTTTGGATCAACCCAAAAAATGCCAACAACATGATTCTGGCCGATGACGGTGGCGGATCGATCTCTTTCAACGGAGGAAAAACCTGGTCCACTCAGGCAAATATGCCAACGACTCAGATGTACCGAATCAATACGGACAATCAATTTCCATACAGAATTTACGGCGGTCAGCAGGACAATACTTCCTTAGTGATCAGCAGCATCGGAATGGGACGTGGTGGAATCGGTCAGGAGCATTGGAATTATTCCGCAGGTGGAGAATCTGCATTCCTGGCTTTCAATCCGGATGATCCGCGCTATGTCATGGGCGGAAGCTATCTCGGGACAATCGAATTGCTCGACATGAAGTCACAAGGCTCAACGAGTGTCATGATCGCACCG
>JBILPR010000443.1:0-3338 GCA_044373795.1 Algoriphagus sp.
ATTTTGCCAGTAGTACTAAAAAAGAGCTTTGAACAGTAGATAATCGTCCACACCTGTCCGCCGCGGTGGAGACCACGGACAACAGCTGGTCGATTTGAACTTCAAGCCTTCTTCTATTCGGGTAGTGGCAAGATTGCGGATGGTCACATTATTTTTTATCCAAAAGACCGCTGTCAGATTAAATCTTATCTCCAAGTACAACCAAAAACCCTCGAAATATACCCTATATAGGGTATTTCCGGTGCTGTCTCAATGGCTTATCTTTGAGGAAAGCGGGGGCTTAAGCAACACTTTTCCCCATAAAATTCTTTAAGAGGTATGTCCTTTTTGATTATGGTTTACGAATAGGTGATAGGTGCGGCATTAGCTGCACCTATTTTTTGAGCATCTTCTGACTGAATGTGGTAGGAGCGTTTGACCGAAAAAATTTGTAACTGCCTCTCTTATTTCAAATTTTGAAACCTCAACTTTAAAAAACAGCATTAGTAAAATACCTTAACCTGCACTTCTAAAAATGGATGACCTTATTAAGCTCGGAAAGAGAAGAACAATCTTAGTATCAATAAGTATTTTATTGGTCTCACTTCATACCATCTATTTCTATCAGGCTGTTCGGCCTGAAATTGAACCCGCAAAACTGGTTCAACAGTCCATTCGATTTTTGTTGACGGCCGGATTATTATGGATGACTTATAAGGGGAAGGATTGGTCGAAAATTGCAACTGTAGTCCTTTTTTCATTCGGTATTTTGGGAGCAGTCTATGGATTGACTGAAATGGTAGGACCTATGGTAATCAGAATCCCTTTTGGGGTTATGGATTCTTGTGTATTCTTTTGGGGTTTACCATTTTGGAATTTCGAAAAGTTTCAAAGCTTTTTCCCATAATCAGAAGATGAAAACGGGGAGATAGTTCCCGATGGGTTGCCGACATATTTCGTCCGAAATCACTTACTTGAACTGTGAAATTGACTGGGTGGAATAAGAGTTTGGGAATAGGAAAAGGTAGAAATTGGAATTGAGGAGGGAGGATTAAAATACAGGAACAGCGACATGAAAAACGTTTGCAGAAAAGAATTTGAGGCCATGTTTCTTCCCTACACACAATTGGGAAAACAAATCCGGGTGATCAACAAAATAAAAGAATTGCCCCTGGAGATCGTCCGGTTTGCAATCAACCTGGCAGAATTGGATTTTATCAAATTTATCCGAATTGATTCCTCCGGAATTGCCGCTTCAAGTGAAAACTATCCGAACCGTCCAAAGGTACCCGTCATTCAAATGAATCATCCAACAGCGATCGGAATAGAGATCCTGTATGATTTGGAATATAAAACCATTGATTTCTACGATATCAATTCACCAATCAAAGGAAATGGTGGGAAAATGGCAGTCGCTATCTTGAAAGATTTCCCTCAGGGATGGAGCCCGGTGGTCATCATGGATTGGAGTGAGGGGTTTTGGGGTAAGATGAAAGCAAAATATGACCACCTGGATTGGATCAAAGATCCTTTTTATGAGTAGGTAATCAGGCTTTTCTCATTAAAGATTACAGTTAGATAGATTTAAAGAATAGCAACTTGGATCGGCTGCAATTTTTTTACTTTTTATGAAGTTTGCTTTTACCTTCATATTTCGACTAAATTTGAAGAGAATTAGTTTTTGACTCTCACAAAGCTTTTCCGGGTGAAAATATTCTGGAAAAGGTTAAAAATCACAAATCATTTTAATGGCTTTACCTATAGGAAAAAAGTATAAACTTAATAAGTTTTTACTTTATATTTTGATGCAAATTTTAGTTTCTTCGATAGTGATTTTCTTGTTTCAACAGACTTTTTTATTAAGACCCATCCTTATCATTGGTCATTTATTCGTAATCATCTCTGTCAATTTTTTACTAATTTTAGTAGGGATTCTATTGTTTTCAAGAAAAATATTTAATTTTCCAAAAGTTTCTATATATATCATTTCATCTCTTTATGCAATCTTTAGCGTTCTGCTTTATTATACCTATACTTTTGCTTTTTTAGGTAAATTTTTTAGCTCAAGAATATTTACTTTACAAATCGTTCTTGGATATTTGAAACATTTAAATGAGTTGATTGAGAGTTTTTCTATCAGTTACCTCTTGGTTTATAGTGGAATATTAATTATCCCATTATTTATTTTTTTTTCAATTTTATTTCTGACCCCAATAATTTTTTCAGATTTCAAAGATTTTAATAGATTCATTCTTAGGCAAGATTCCAGAAATTTCCCTAAGTACACTTTTTTATACAGAGCAGTATTTTTGCTGCTTTTTGGATTTATCTCTGTAGTAGTTTATCATAAAAGCTCATCAATCTCCTACCGACTTTTTAATATGGAGGAGCCTTTTTTTTCCTTCTTAATTAAAAATAATGATCCTTTTAATGGTCAGTATATTTCGGATAAGAATGAGGATCTTAGAATAAGATATGAGTATCCGAAAAACAATGAATTCCAGAAAAAAAATATTATAATAATTGTTATTGATGCTTTGCGCTCAGACCATTTAAGCCTTTATGGATATGAAAGAGAAACTTCTCCCTTTTTAGATAGTCTATATTTATCGGGTTCTCTGAAAAAAATAGATTTATCATTTTCCGTTGCCGGTGAGTCCTTTGCAGGAATCAATGGCATATTGAGATCCAAAATCTGGGCAAATATGGAATACAATAACTTCTCTATACAACAGTTGTTACGGGATCAGGGGTATAGTATTAATTTCCTTCTTTCGGGAGACCACACCAATTTCTTTGGTTTAAAATCCTTCTATGGAAAGGATTCAGATTTTGACTACTTTATAGAGGGTTCTATGGATAACGATTATGTTATCAACGATGATAGAATTATTTTCAAAGGACTTGAAAGCATTTCAACTTACAAGAATAATCCGTCATTTTTCCAATTTCATTTAATGTCAGTTCACTCCATAGGGATAAGACAGGATCAATATAGGAGATTTTTACCTGCCGATGCAAAGGTTTTAAATATTGAAAATTATACCAATCGCTATGACAATGGAATAATTCAGGCTGATGATTATTTAAAACAAATTTTTAAAACATTATTTTCAAAAGGATATATTCAAAATAGTATTGTTGTCATAACGGCAGATCATGGAGAAGCATTGGGTGAAAGAGGGGAGTTTGGTCATGTAAAAAACATTTATACTGATCAGATTCTTATTCCGTTACTAATTTATGATTCAGATACAGTCAAGTACAAAAACATGAAATTTGCGACTTCTTTGGATATTGCTCCAACTATTATTGATAGATTGGGATTGCCAATTCCCCCTTCTTGGGAAGGTAATTCT
>JBILPR010000120.1:0-11472 GCA_044373795.1 Algoriphagus sp.
ATATCCACCAGATCGACATCCATGCAGTCAGTGCCAACATAGACTGGGCTTCGACACCCAAACCATCAGACTGACCAAAAAAGTAAATCAGCAAAAACGCAATAGGTCCAAGGTATAGTCCCAGTCGGGGAATCATTTTGCTCATGCTAAATCCTTCAGGTAAGGTTTGGGTGATTTTAGAAGGGAAAGTTAAAAATATTCTTGGATTAGGATGTCAGAATATTCTATTTAACATAATATAAATTATATAACAAATCACTAACATTCAAACCCAATTCGTCATTTGCTTACAGAATATGCGGCTCGAAGCATCACAGTGGATGTATAAAGAATCACAACGATCACCACCCATCTTAGAATATCCAATGGTAATGACTTTACGATCAAGGCAGCTATCAATACAGCCACAACACCGGGAATTGCCATAGCAACTGCGGCTTTTCTGTTGTAAGCACCTTCACGAATAAATCGAATGGATGCAGGCGGCATCAAAAAAGCACAAGAACCCATCATAATCGGAAAAGCCACCTGAGGTGACATTCCCAATGCAAATACCAAGGCCATGCACGGCGCATACAGACCGATTCCTGCGGTCATCAATGCACCTAAGAAAAAATTACCCACAATGGCAATAATAAGCTTTCCCCCCTGAAGACCAATAGAATCTCCGCCACCTTGAATCCACTCTAAGTTGCGGGCTAGCATAAAACTTGCCGTGACCAGCAATGCAAATCCCATAGTCAATCGAATCTTTCGTTCGGAAAGTTTTGAAACAACTCCTACACCAACAATAGCACCGGCTGCTGCTGAGACCAACATCAAAATCAGCGTTAATGGATCGACTTCTATGATAGTGATGAAGATCAAAGCCTGTAAAAGTACAGGGAGTGTATTCGCTACATTCATAGTTCCTGGGATGAGCTTATCCTCGGTTTGCTTTGTGAATTTCAACAAAGCCGTCTGAGGTGCAAACGCTCCAATTCCCAGCACGTCAAAAAAGTTGACCACAAATCCAATCATTGAAGTTTTAACCCAGCTGCTGTTTTCTAAACTATTTTTATATTTTAGAAAATCTCTCGCTAAAGCTATACTGAACCAAAGGGTGAGGATGGCAAGCGAAATCCAAATAAATATTATCATTGAAATGGTAGCTTAGAAAAAGGATTAGACTGAAACTTATTTTTACTTTTTCCCCCACTTTGCTTCTACCAACACCCAATTATCTGGATCGAATACTATGGATTCCGGAGCTTTGTCAAAAGAAATAGTAAACTCGTTTTGCTTTTCATTGACTTGTAAAGTCTTAATAACCGGTTTGGCAGTCGAGGAGTAAATTGCTAACTGAACAGGCATTTTAAACAAACTGCCATCAGTCTGAATTTGATCAATTTTGATTTTTATTTCTTTCGTTTTGTCATCGTACTGCCAAGATCCATTGTACTGCAATGCCCCTGGCTTATATAACCATTGATCAAAGAATTCCTTCAAATCCATTCCAGATGCCTCTTCCATTTCTCTTCTGAAATCGGAAGTAGTGGCCGTGCTGTTCATGTACTTGCTGTAATAGGATCTAATACCTTTCCAGAAATAATCATTGCCCACGACACCGCGTAGCATGTGTAGAGTCCAACTCCCTTTTTGATAGGTATGAGAAGTGACCACTTGATTCATGTCCTTTAGGTTGTCATGGACAATTTGATAGCTTGGATTTTTTGCGTGAAACGAATCGATCGTCCGCTTACTCCCTGCAAGTCCCTCCTGGAATGCATCTCGTCCATACGCATGTTCAATAAACAACAAAGTAAAATAAGTGGCAAATCCTTCACTTAGCCAGACATCATCCCAATCGTATTCGGTCACCGAATTTCCAAACCATTGGTGGGCAACTTCATGAATCACGACATTGCGCCAACGTTCGTTGCGGTCGCCAACCACCGAGGTCTCACTGTATAAAATTGCCGAAGCCGCCTCCATTCCGCCGCTTACACTGTTGGATTGAATATTAGCCAATTTCTCATAGACAAAGGGGCCGACATAGTTGCTGTAAAACTCCAGAGCCTGCTTTGTAGGTACAGCAAAATCATAGAAACCGGCATCACGATCCTGATGATAAACCCATGTTTCGAGGGCTTTATTATCGAATTTATCCACTTGTTGAACCGCAAACCGAGCCACACCGAGCACGTAAAGCCAAGATGAAACAGGAATAGATTGCTTCCAATGGGTTAACCTTAATCCACCTGGTAAATCGGATTCTTCAACTTTGAGTCCATTGGAAACCACCTGGTAGTGCGCATGGGCGATTATTATAAACTCACTTGTTGCTTTATCATAAGGATGATCCACGACAGAAAGCCAGTTCCGACCCAAGTTTGGCCAGTTATCGCTGAAGAATGTACGTTCCCCGTATTTGTTATTCGCAATTTTTAGACCTGAAGCAGGAATTCCGGAATAGGTAATCTTGAATGTGCTGCGTTGTTGTGCTTTTGAAGGCACCGGTAAATTGATTAATAAAGAGTCATTTTCGTGTGTAAATGACAATTCTTTACCAGCCGACATCACCTTACTGACGGTCATTCCCTTATTACCCAATTTCTGACTCGATTTTACCAAATCAAGTCGAAGCTTTTGAACCCCCTCTCCTACATAGCGAACATCAATTGTCGCTTCGCATTTGATTTGATCACTTTCATCTGAAAGCTCTATGCGAAACGCATAGTTCAACACATCAATCTTCGGATTTTTGGGATAATTATCTGCAAATGATAAGGTAGCGTAAACTGTCAAAAAACAACTTAGTAGGAATTTTTTCATTGCGGTTCTTTAAAATGTATCCTATTTCTTCAGCGGTAACTCCGCTGCAGGCCTAAATTCAATTAATCCCTTTTCCCTGATCGTTGCTTCGACATCTTCGAGTCGGGATGGTACAAAAGCGCTGAGATTCTCAACCCCATCAGCTGTCACCAAAGCCATATCTTCAATCCGGATGTAAAGTCGTTCTTCAGGAATCCAGATCATCGGATCAATCGTAAAGACCATACCAGGTTGCAAAGGTATCCCATGTACTCTTCCTACATCATGCACAGCCATACCTACTGGATGTTGAAAGTGTCCCCGGAATTTTAATCCTTCTTCCACAGCTTTCAGATGGGCCGGCTTTACAAACTTTTTCCCAATCAGGTATTGCTTCATTTCGGCTGCTGCTTTGTCAAGTACCTCATTGGATGTTATACCTGGTTTGATGTATCTAAAAAGTGCATCACGATACGCAACGATGAAATTATAAAGTTCCTTTTGCTCGGGAGAAAAGGTTCCGTTCACAGGCCAAATTCGGGTAACATCGCTGGTATAATAGTGGTAATCGGGCGCATAATCCATCAGCACCAGGTCTCCGTCTTTGAGCACATCGGTTTTGTGAAAGTAATGTCCCATATAGGCATTGGTACCACCACCGATAATCGAGGCATAACCATCCCCTCTGGAACCTTGCAAGTGAAAGATGTATTTGGCAGCCGCATCAAGCTGATATTCATATACTCCGGGCTGTGTGGATCGCATGGCTTCTATGATTCCCAGGCCTGCAATCTGCGTGGCTTTTCGAATCAGTTCTATTTCCTTTGGACTTTTAATCACCCGCATGCCATCAAGTATGGGGGACAAATCCCGGATTTCAAATTGCGGAAAACGTTCACTCAATTTTTGGATAAATACTGCCTCACGTGCAGGCTGTCCATCCCAAGGATCTGCCGCCGATCGAGCCTGTGCATAAAGGAGTTCGTCCCTACTGTCATTGCCATTTTCTCCAGGGCTGAATTCAGTAAAAAGTAAGGGTGCCGGTGGGCGAATCAAGCCTGTACCCACTAAATCCGCTGACAAAAATTCAATGCCTTTGACATGGTCAACCCCAACAAGTTGTTTTATCAAATCGCTGTCTTCGGCTGACAGGACTTTTCCCTGATTACTTTCGGCAGCCTCGTCCCGATGAGGAAGATAAATGGTGGCTTGTCTGTTTTTGCCGTTGAGAAGTAAATACGCATGAGGCGATTCAAGCCCTGTCAGGTAGTAATAAGTATTGTTCTGACGGAATACACTAAAGCCCGGCAAGCCACTCGCTCCCTGAATTAAAGCGATTCCATTATTGCCAATGGCTTCAAAGATTTTTGACCTGCGTTCTGCAAATTCCTCCTTGGGAAAATCGGTTTGGTAATGATGTTTTTCTTGAGCTGTAACAGCGGCTAAAAAAAGAACCAACAGGATTGCAGTGAGGTGAATAACTTTAATAGTCATCAGCTTTTGATTAATAAGTGACAAATATTAAAGGTAATCTTTTTCCTGACTTTAAAACCGGTCAGACACCTAGGTCCATAACCAAGCAATTTTTGAAGTTTTCTTTAACCCTCCCCTTTTTTTCCACCTTATTTGTGATTCATTTATCTCAGGATTTAGCCATCATCCACCTCTCAAAATCGGCCCAACTAGGTGTCCTCTACCAAATCTTAATCCTATCCGACTCAGATTTGAAATTCCTTTCTCCAAGCTGGACATTGAAGGTTGTATAAAACGGATCAAAGTTCATCAGTGGGCCATTGACTCGCCACATAGCCGGTGAATGGGAATTGGTGTTTACATAATTCCGCATGTACTCATCTCGGGTCTTGACTCGCCAGATTCTGGCAACCGAAAGGCAAAAGCGCTGATCCGGTGTGTATCCGTCTATTTTGGTGGTGTCTTGCCCTTGTTTGGTGAGTTTAAAGGCTTCATAGGCAATGTAGACTGCGCCATTATCAGCAGTATTTTCTCCTATTGTCAAGGCACCTTTTATGGGAACGCTGTCAAGCACGGTGAAGGTGTCGTAACGCTCGGTCAGTTGCTGAGTTTTCGCCTTAAACTTGGCAAAGTCAGATTCCGTCCACCAGTTTTTCACATTGCCTTCTTTGTCATATTGAGCACCCTGATCATCAAAGGCATGGGTCAGTTCGTGCCCGATTACCATCCCTATTCCTCCATAATTGATCGCATCATCGGCATAAAGATCAAAGTACGGGTACTGCAATATCCCCGCCGGGAATACGATTTCGTTAAGTGATGGACTGTAATACGCTGTTACGGTGGAAGGTGTGGTGCCCCATTCGTCTTTGTTTGGCGCTTTGTTCAGTTTTGCGGCTTCGTAGCGGTAGTTATCTTCCATCAGTGCCACCACATTTTCAAAATACTTTTCCGGATCGATCGTCACCTTGTCGTAGGTTCTCCAGACATCGGGATAGCCAACTTTCTTGTTGATGGCATAAAGCTTTTCTATGGCTTTTGTTTTCGTGCTATCACTCATCCAGTCCAGCTGTTTGATACGGATTTCAAAAGCTTTCTGGAAGTTGTCGACCAGTTCCGAGATCCGCTTTTTGGCGTCTTCATTGAAATAGCGTTTGACATACAATTGACCCAAGGCAAAGCCCAACTGACGATCTACTTTGTTGACCATTTGCTGAGCTCGGGTTAGTTGCTTGGCTTGACCTTGCACCACTTTTTCGTATTCAAAGCTTGCCGCTTCAAATGGCTCGCTCAATACATTGGCATAATTGACCATGGAACTTGCTTTCAGATAAGTTTTCCAATCGGACAGGCTAACAGAATTAAGTAAAGAATTGAGCTTGATGTAGTAGGCCGGCTGGCGCACATCCACAGAATCTGCGGTTAGGTTCAGCTTATTCAGCATTTCGCTCCAACCTAGATTCGGCATTTTTGAATCTAATTCAGAAACAGCCATTTTATTATAGTTCCCTTTGACTACTCTTCGCTCAATGCGGGTTTTGTGAGATTCTGCCAGAGATTTTTCAATTCCATAAACCACCTCCGCGCTTTTTAGTGCATCTGTTGGAATTGATCCGGTTAACTCAAAAAGCTTAGCAATATAGGTTCTATATGCTTTTTGAATGCCCAGGGAAGCTGAGTCCGTTTTGAAATAGTAATCCCGATCCGGTAAACCCAATCCCGACTGACTGAAATGCAGGATATTTATGCTGCTATTTTCTTGATCCGGAGAGACGTTCATCCCGATGATGGAATTGTTGCCCCGGTTGATTTGATTGGTGACAAAAGCTATCATACCGGACACCTCCTTGATTCCATCGATATCTCTAAGAATCGGCTTTATCGGTTCATAACCCCGGGCATTGATCACTTCTGTAGCCATACCCGAGGCATAGAAGTCGCCTACTTTCTGTTCATTGCTTCCTATTGGATGGGTTTCGGCGGATACTTCCTCCAGGATATTCTCCAATAGCTGCCGCTGTGGAATGTTCAAAAATGAATAGGATCCCACTCCCACTTGATCGTCTGCTATTCTTGCGGTATCGTACCACTTGCCGTTGACGTGCATGAAGAAGTTGTCGCCGGGCTTGATGTTTTGATCAATTCCCGCCACATCCACAAATTTTCGAAGGGATTGACCACTTGAAGAGGTAGATTTGATGCACAAAGCCAGAACGAAAAACATCATGCTTAAGTAAAAATAAGTTCTCATAAGATTTGGGGTTTTCATGAAGTTGATTAAAAATAATCAGCTTGCAAGAGGTGTTTATACGATATTTTAAACCAGCCTTTTAGGTGGCTGATAGATGATGTAGAAGGCGGGTGAAAATGATCATTCTTTGGATCGCAGGTCATTGAATGATTCCACTTTTACCTTGGATCCCTGACCCCCAATATATTCCTGTCTGGTAATCCTAAAGCATATAATCTATCTCTAAAAAAACTTCCACGTTTGGAATCCAAAGAACTTGCACGAATCTGGTATGATCCGTATGATTGGTGTAGAAATCATATGAATTCTGATCCTCAAATTCCATTGAAATTCCATAAGTGTATGGGTTCTTCGAACTGATCTGTTTCATCACTTCAAATTTCATTACTCCGGGAATTGATTCCAGTTTTCTGGCTTCATCCAGGAAATTCCTTTCTTCCTGAGAACCTGCCGGATGCTTGAGTTTAAATACTACTGAGTGACGTATCATAGCTTTTCTTTAGGTAAAATGAGTGTTGAGTTTGGACTTCAAAATTGAAAAGTTTTGAATACAATTCCTTACCTCTCCCCTTTCTTTCGCAGGTCCTGAAATCCAGCCACTGGAAAAACTCCTGAAAATCATTCTTTAAGAATTTGTACTTTCAAGTTCAACCTCCAACTACTTTATGAAGAAACATCGCTCAATTCTAACTCTGGCTTTTTTGGCTGGAGGGCTATTTTTGCCAGAGCAAACGCTTTTGGCACAAAGCCAAAAACCTCCGGTTGATCCCTCCTACTTTGAAAGTTATTCATGGCGGAATATTGGTCCAAACCGTGGCGGACGTTCACTCGGAAGTGCCGGAAGTCCCGGCAGACCCAATGAATACTATTTTGGAGCTACGGGTGGCGGTCTTTGGAAAACGGTCGATGGCGGAAATGAATGGTTTCCAGTCACAGACGGACAAATAAGTTCCTCCAGTATTGGAGCGGTTGAGGTTGCTGAAACCAATCCTGACATCGTCTACATTGGCGGTGGAGAAACCCAATTGAGAGGAAGTATCACTCAGGGCGATGGAGTATATAAAACCACTGACGGAGGCAAGACCTGGAGGCATTTGGGACTGAAAGAAACTCAGGCGATTTCCAGAATCCGTATCCATCCCACCAATCCCAATATTGTCTATGTTGCTGCTTTAGGACATCCTTACGGTGAAAATGAAGAACGAGGAGTTTTTCGCTCGAAAGACGGAGGAAATACTTGGAAGAAAGTGCTTTTTGTAAGTGATAAAGCTGGTGCAGCCGATCTGATCATTGACCGCACCAATCCAAATATTCTCTATGCATCTACCTGGCAAGTGTACAGGAAAGCATGGAAAATGTGGGGAGGAGGACCTGATAGCAAGCTTTTCAAATCGCTGGACGGTGGAGATACCTGGATTGACCTGACCACAAATCCCGGAATGCCGGAAGGTCCGATTGGAAAGATCGGGGTGACGGTCTCTCCCGCTGATCCCAATAGAATTTGGGCAATTGTAGAAGCAAATAAAGGCGGAGTTTTCCGCTCTGACGATGGCGGATGGACTTGGGAAAAAGTAAATGAGGAGCGCAAACTTAGACAGCGTGCTTTCTATTATTCACGCATCTATGCTGACCCTCTGGATAAAGAAATAGTGTATTGCTTGAATGTGGATTTTTTCAAATCAACTGACGGAGGTAAAACTTTTGACCTTGAAATCACCGTTCCGCATGGCGACAACCACGATCTCTGGATAGACCCAAATGATCCCATGAGAATGATCAGTTCCAATGATGGTGGCGGTGTAGTAAGTATCAATGGCGGGAAAACATGGACGGAAGAAGACTATCCGACTACCCAACTTTATCACGTCATGACGACAAGTGATGTGCCATATCATGTAGCCGGTGCTCAGCAGGATAATACCACGATCGCAATGCCAAGTGAGGGCTGGGAACATAAACTTGGAAGTGGCCCGGGTCATGGTTGGCATTATGAAGTTGGCGGCGGAGAAAGCGGTTGGATCACACAGAGCCCTGTTGATCCGGATGTATTTTATTCCGGAAGCCAGGGAGCTTTATTGACCCGATACAATCGGAAAACTGGTCAGATCCGGGATATTCAGGTTTATCCGAGATTTTTCTCCGGCGAACCAGCCTCTGCTCTTCCGGAAAGATGGCAGTGGACATTCCCGATCATGTTTTCACCATTGGATCCTGCGGTCATGTACACCACTTCCCAGCATGTCTGGAAAACTACAAACGATGGTCAAACCTGGGAAAAAATCAGTCCTGATTTGACAGTTGCTGATCCCGAAACGCTGGGAATAACTGGCGGCGAGATCACCAAAGACATGAATGGGCCGGAGATTTACGGGACTGTTTTTGCTTTGGCACCATCCAACCATGATGTAAATACAATATGGGCCGGCTCTGATGATGGGAAAGTAAGCATCACCAGAAATGGCGGAAAATCCTGGTCGGACATTACTCCTAAAGACCTGCCCCAATACTCCAGAATTGAAATCCTGGACGAGGGAAAATTCAAACCCGGAACAGTCTATTTGGCTGCAAACCGTTATCAGGTGGATGATCGTCAGCCTTATGTGTTCAAGACAACGGATTATGGAAAGACCTGGACCAAAATCACAAATGGAATTGAGGACGGCCATTTTGCCAGAGCTGTCCGTGAGGATTTGGTTAAGCCGGGATTACTGTATTTGGCCACTGAGCATGGGGTTTATGTGTCATTTAACGATGGAGAATTATGGCAATCCATGCAATTGAACCTTCCGGATACTCCGATCAGGGATTTGGTACTGAAGAATGACGATGTGGTGTTGGGATCCCATGGAAGAGGTTTCTGGATTTTGGATGACATCCGGCC
This sequence comes from Algoriphagus sp., assembly GCA_044373795.1. Classification (GTDB taxonomy): domain Bacteria; phylum Bacteroidota; class Bacteroidia; order Cytophagales; family Cyclobacteriaceae; genus Algoriphagus. The sequence goes on from JBILPR010000120.1 coordinate 9,399, forward strand.
ATTGCGTGAAGCGATGGAGGTAAATGCCAAAAAGGAGGTTGCATTATTCAAACCTGCAAACGCGATTCGTGGCGTATATAACGCTGCGATCCAGTATTATTTGCCAGATGAAGAGGATAGCGTAACCATAGAAATAAAGGACGCAAAGGGAAATCTGATCACCACTTACACTGGCAAAAAAGGAAAAACTGAGAGGAATTCTCCAGCTTCAAAACAGGGCTTAAATACGTTTACCTGGGACATGCGCTATCCGGGAGCTACCGTTTTTGACGGTATGATTATCTGGAGTGCAAGACCCCAAAGAGGTCCTCTGGCTCCACTAGGGGAATATCAGGTAAGTCTCAAAACCGGAGGATTGGAAAAAAACACTTCCTTCGAACTTGAAATGGATCCGAATCTGGAGGGAATCACTGTTGAAGATTTGCAAAAGCAATTTGATCTGGCCATCCAAATCCGGGATAAAGTCAGTGAAGCAAATGAGGCGGTAATTCTTATTCGAGAAGTTCGGGAGCAGGCAACCCGATTTGAAAAATCTGAGGATGCGAAGATCAGTGCGGAGCTAACTGCAATGCTGGAAAAGATGAAAGTGATTGAGGAAGATTTGTATCAGGTTCAGAATCAAAGTGGTCAGGATCCGTTGAACTTCCCTATCAAACTGAATAATCGACTGGCATCTTTGCAGAGAAGCGTTGAAAATGGGCAGGCAAAACCAACCGATGCAGCTTATGTGGTATTTGAGGAGTTGTCGAAGGAATTAGCGGGTCATTTGTCAAAGTTGGATAAAATCATAAATGGTGATTTGAAAACTTTGAATGACAAGTTGCCGCAGAAGATTACGATAGAGAAGAAATAAGAAATATTCAATAACTGATTAAGAAAAGAGGTTTTCCCGGAAAGGAAGACCTCTTTTTACTTTCAAAAATTGATTAAGGGGTTTCAGACATCTTGATTGATGGTAAGAAGTTAATAGGTTTAAAAGATGCGGAAATGCGACTCCCCCTTTTTTGAAAGGGGGTAAGGGGGATTTTTTACCTTAATAACCGACCAATTTTAAAGTCTCCCCGATCGAAACCGCTTCCCCTCCCCTCCTTTTACTTTCGTCAGCAGCTTCCATAAAAGCATAAATCTCCAGCGTCTCTGCTGAATCTACCGGAGATATACCCGTTTTAAAAAACTCAGCAATTTTCACCGCCAAGGGTTCATATCCTTCATATTTTCCCAGAACCAAGTTTCCTTCCGTACCGAAAGCTGTTCCACCATATTCGTGTTTGCCGGCTCTCATTCCTCTGAATGTTCCAATTCTTCCATCATTCCATGTCCCGGTCACCACATCGAAATCCTGCGTTTTGGTTCTGCTAACCGTTTCGCAACCCGGACCCATTACTGTGAAAAGGATTTCCACGCCATGGATTCCATACCAAAACAAATCCGGATGTCCAGCTTCAATCGTGGCAGGACTGAAGGCATCACAACCGAGTACCTTTCCGATTTTTCCTTCATGTCTAACGGCTTGCGCATTGGCCATATATCTTAGTGAAGAGGCAGAGAATGTAGGAACTCCTGCAGCTTCAGCTTCTTGATAGATCAATTGAGTATCCGCAAAACTCGCCGCAACCGGTTTATCGATGAAAAATGGCGTTTTTGCCTGAATCACCTTTCTGGCCTGAGCCAGTCGTGGTTTCCCATCGTTGGTTTCCAATAGAACCACATCTACTTTCTCCAGGAGTTTGTCGATGGAATCGACGATCTCAACACCCAAAGCTTCCACTTCTTTGATATATCCGGGAATACGGTCCACACTGTTTTTGATGTCTTTGCTTCCCTGCGGAAAAGCTGCCACAACCTTGAATCCTGCCAATTCCGGTTTTGGATTTTCCGCATTGAAAAGCTTGGTAAAAGCCGGAGCATGGGAAGTATCCAAACCGATGATTCCAATTTTGATAACTTCAGCCTGAGTTTTTGAAAAGGCCAAAAATGGAATAGAAACGAGGCTAGCACCAAGTCCGGTCAAGGTGGATTTCTTTATAAATTCTCTTCTTGATGGTTTCATAAGTAGTAAAATTTAATAGGGTTT
>JBILPR010000444.1:0-3333 GCA_044373795.1 Algoriphagus sp.
GCTGTCGTGAACTCGAATCCATTCCAGTTGACCAGTATGATTGCTACCGAAGCATCAGGTGTAGAAGCCATAGAATAGCTTTCGATTACGTCGGTACAGAAGCACCAAACAGATTAGAAATACGATGACCTCCGTGGAGAGAATAGCGATACAAACCCCCAAACCTCCAAAATAGGAAGTGAGGATTGCTGAAACAATGATCATATACAAACACATCATCCAACTCGCGCGAAAGAGTAATTCTTTCAGATCCGCCACCAGCATCAAGGTGACATTAGCAATGTTGAGACAAGCAAGGAACGGCACTGCAGCGAGCACTTTCAGGAAAAGGACTGACTCCTCAAGCTCGGTCCTTGCCAAAACTTTTATAATCCAGGGCGCAGAAAAATGTGTTCCGGTTGCGATCACCGCTCCTACAAGCACTACCCGGATGTAAACCCTTTTTAGAAATAGGTAAAACCCTGCTTCATCTTCTTTGTAAAGTTTGGATGCATTGGGGAAAATCGACTGGATAATCAAAGCCGGAAAGAGCCGTAAGACCATCACCACACGCTCCGCCAAACTGTACATTCCAAGCGTCTCAGCAGACGAGAAAAAGCTCAGAATTATAAGGCCTCCATTGATCGAAATATGGCTCGCCAGATTACTGAAAAAGAATAACAGGTTATCTCTCAGGCTTTGCCAAATAGCCGGAAATCTTGGTTTTTGAAATCGGATTTCCATGACGGAATGAATGTAAAAATGCAGAAAAAGATTTATCCCAAGTCCGAAAGAACCCAACATGAAATTTACCCATTTGCTTTGCTCAGGACTGTGGATAAATAGCACAATGCCCAACAGAAATAGTAATTTGCTGAAGATGTTTGCAATGCTGACCAGCTTCATTTTCTCCATCCCCTGAAAAAACCAAAGCGGTAATGTGGCTTCTGAGTAAAGCAAAAGGACTGAAAAGACCAGAATCATCTGATATTCCCGGAACAGATTCAATCCGAAAACAGCGATCAGAATCACACCAGTGGAGACGGTAGCGAAAAGGATTTTTGCCGAAAAAATATTCGAAAGTAAATGCGAAAGTGCGGTTTTGTCTGCCTGATTGATCGCCACCTCGCGGGGAGCGCTGAGATTGTAACCAAAGCCTACCAGAATATTCAGCAGGATAATCACCGAAAGCGCAAGATTGACCAACCCAAACTGATCCACGCCGATGCTTTGGATCAGCAGTGGCATGGAAATGATGGAGATCAGCACGTTCGACGACTGGATCACCGCCAAAAACAGAAAATTTTGGATGGATTTGTTTCGGATAAAATTTCCGAAGGGAAGAAGCAGTGAGAGTTTTTCGAACATGCAGCTTAAGATTTAGCTTTCCTGCGCATGCTTTTGATACAATCGTCGGAAATAAAGAGCAAAAAGTGTCAGAATACCTACAATCACTGCACCCAGAACCATCCCTTTGACTAACCGGATTTCGGTCCGGTTCAACGGCAACCTTGGCGAATCGATGATCTGAATCAGGGGAGAATTATTGCGATGACTTACTTTGGCGATTTCAAGATTCTTGACGATTTCCCCATAAACTGCCCCGGTTGCCTGCACGTCAACCTGACGCTTGCGACTTTCTACCATAGCTGAAGTCCGGAGCGGGTTCGCATTGGGAACACGATCCGTAGAACTCGCATAGGCACCTATACTTTCATCCAATAAAGCCCGGACACTGTCGGCCTGAGATTGCAGAATTGCCAGATTTTCTCCGGTTTTCTTGGTTTTGGTTTCATGGTAGAATGCATTGACCTTTTCTACCAATCGCTCATTGAAAGTTTTTGCGAAAAGCTCGTCTTTCGAAGAAATTATCACCTGAATAATAGTGAGTTTCCGGTCGGGCTTTTCTACCGCCAACTGCCCGTCACGAATCAATTTGGCCACTTCCTTGACCACCGAATCCTGCGAAACGCTAAAGCTTTCCCTCGGAATGGAAAAATCCATCGAGGAGATATCCACTTTACTTTTCCACTTTTTATCTAATTCCTCAAACGCCACAAATCGATCGATCAGCAATTGATTTTCGTCGAAAGGACTCAGCAAAGCGTCACTCATCATCCTGTCAGAACGATAGAGCTCCATGATATTGTCTCCCTGAAATAATCCGCTCGTACTGCCGAGCGAACCTAAATTCACCCCTACCAATGATGCCAACCCTGACATATTTCCCATTCCTCCTGCATCGCCTTCTTCGAGAACGAATGAAGTTTGGGCGTGAAAAACAGGCTTTTTGAAGATGGAAACCAAGGCTCCCAATCCCATTCCAATAATTCCTGCCAGGATCAAAAGCTTCCATTGGGAAATGAAATAACTCAACCATTCCCTGATATTTTGGAAGACTTCTTTGAGCGTAAACTGGTTGTCTGAAAAATGCTTTGGCCCCGTCATTGTAAGTTGAGTTGGGAGATAACCAAAACTAATGTTGCCAAAGCTGTCGTCACGCCAACCAAGTCACCTAATCTCAGTGGAACTCGTGGTCCTTTGGTCGGAACGATCACCTCAGCCCCGGGCTCCACAGTCGGGAAGTTTCTGATTCCCAAAATGCTTTTTGTTTTGTTGACAGCACCATTTGCATAGACTACATAGGTCTGTTTGCGATTGGCTCTTCTTTCAAATCCTCCGGCACCGTTGATATAATGCTTGAGTGATCGGCCGGATTCATATCGAATCGTAGTCGGATAAACCACATTGCCACGCATACGGACTGTTTGGAGTAATTTTGGAACTGAAAGAATATCGCCTTCTTCGATGATCAGATCTTCCTCAGAACCCGGATTTTTCAGGATCTCTTCCAAGTTGATCGCGACAGCTTCGTTTTGTTTGATTTTAACACTAAAACCGGGAGTTCCCGTTGCAATTTCATCAAGTGATTCTTTTTTCGTTTGTGACAAAATCGTATCCATCGGAGACGCTTTCGTAGGCAAATCTTTGAACAGACGCTGTAATAATTCCTCCTGTGCTTCGGAGTTATTCGGATTCGTAGCAAGTTTTTGTCTCAGCTCTTCCAGGTTTCGCTGTCTGCGGATTTGCTCTGATTCGGTATTGAAAAATTCTGTTCGGCGGATCAAAGTTGCACCCTTAGCATAAGCAAACTGATTCAAGCCACCGGCCCGATTGACCAAATCAGAGATTCTCTCTCCGCTGCTTTGGATTGCAAAAATCCCCGGGGAATTGACCTGACCATCCACAGACACCAATCGCTGCATTGTAAAGTTTGCTCTCTTGCGCACAATCACCTGGTCAAAAGGCATCAAAACTTGCGAATTCTCATTGAATGAAAGATCTCCGTTGATC
>JBILPR010000445.1:0-3332 GCA_044373795.1 Algoriphagus sp.
CTTTTATGCCACTTTCCAAGGAGCATTTACCAGAGATATTTGAATCAGAATTTAAAAGCCTGGCATAAAGGCAAGCAGCTCAATTTTTTCGGGGAGCTTAGCCTTCTAGTTAGAGTGATAAGGTTTCAGTTCTCCTTTCTATTTGATTTTATAAATCTTGGGATTTTGGTTTTTCTCTTGATTGGCTCAAGAAAAACAGCTTCAATTTTTGTTGGTGAGCCAAAAGCTATAATGAATTTTCATTTTCGGTGGAGCGTATTTCTTTCGCTGGCAATTGCTTTTGGGGGATTTTCTCAATATTTATTATTTAGAACATCAGTCAAAAATCTTACATCCGTGAATCTGGATGATGTTGCGAAGGAATTCCAATTAGAAAAAGTTAATACTATTCCTTTCAATGATAAATCACCAATAATTGGATCTGAAGAGGCACCTGTACAAATAGTGGTTTTTAGCAGCTTTCAATGTCCTGCATGCAAAACTATTGGGCCGATATTGGAAAGTGTTTTCAAATAATTTGGAGAAGAAATTGGAATAACCTTTAAACACTTTCCTTTAAGTTCAGATTGTAATCCGAGTTTACAATTTAACATGCAGCCACAATCTTGTAATGCCGCTTTTGCTGCAATTGCGGCACAACAACAAAACCTATTTTGGGATTACCACGATCAATTATTTCAATCCGATTTGAATTTTGATGAGACAACATTTAAATCCATAGCCGAAAAAATAGGATTGAATATCGGGAAATGGGAAACTGACCGTCAATCAGCTATAACTAATTTTTGATTGGGATTTAAAAATTGCCCTTGAAATAGGTATCAATGCAAATCCTTCTGTGTTTGTCAATGGTCGCCTATTGAAAAACTTTCAAGAATCTGCAATTATTTATATTATTGAAAGTGAACTAAAGAATAAATCAAAATAATGTATCTCTTTCTCAAAAAGTTGAGCAGAGAGACGTTTCGGGCAAAGCTCAAATAAAAGACTGATTAAATCGGTAACACTATTGTAAACTCAGTCCCCACATTTTCCTCCGTCTCCACTTTTAGCTCCCCTCCATGAGACTTTACTACATCATAGCTCAGAGACAAGCCCAACCCTGTACCCTGCCCCGTGGGTTTTGTGGTGAAGAAGGGTTGAAAGATTTTATCGATGATGGGTGCAGGAATTCCGGGACCGTTGTCTTTCACAGAGATCAAGACTTTGTTGCCTTCGTACCTTGTTCTCACTATAACGCTTGGAAGATAGATCCCTCCTCCTGTGGGGTGTGCTGAGGCAGACTTAGCTCGATCATTCGCTGCACTTCGACTACGCTCAGTACAGGCATAAAAAGCATTGCTATACAGGTTGAGTAAGACTTTTCCGATATCCTGTGGAATTACTGAAATCTTTGGAAGATTAGTATCAAGATTGGTACTGATAGCTACCGGAATCCGCTCAGCGATTAACTCCTTGTTTTTGGCTAAAAATGATTGGTAGGTCATTCGGAGAAACTCATCTGCAAGTGCATTGATATCCGTTTCCTGCTTTTGTCCTGAACCTCTTTTGCTATGCTCGAGCATTCCTTGGACGATGGAATCTGCTCTTTTGCCATGTTGGTTGATTTTTTGCAAATTTTGCTTGATATCATCAGCGATCTCGATGGCAGCTTTTTGATTTCCTCCGGCCAATTCTACTTTCATTTCGTCAATTAATTCAGTGCAGACATCGGAAAAGTTATTGACAAAATTTAGCGGGTTCTTAATTTCATGTGCTATGCCTGCGGTGAGTTCTCCGAGGCTTGCCATCTTCTCGGATTGTATTAACTGGTTTTGGGTGGATTTCAGTTGATCATAGGCGGATTCTACATTTTCCCTTTGGGCATGGATTTCTTCTTTTTGCACCTGGAGCAATCTGTTTGCTTTTTGTTTACCCAGGTTGTTCCTGAAAAGAGAAATGCTGATTACGACAAACATAAAAAGTCCTCCCAGTGAAGTAAATATGATGATCCGTTGGTTAAAAACTGCTGCATTTTTTAATTCGGTGTCTTTTTGAAGAAGTTCTATTTCAGCTTCTTTTTTATTCAACTCAAATTCAAATTGAAGCTGTTGGATCATTTGTTCTGTGCTGGATTTTGCGATTTCTTCCTTTACAGACTTTGTATTAATTTCATTTTCATAGGCAGCTTTATAATTCCCAACGAGGGCTTGTATCTCTGCTAAATTTAGATAAACATCCAACAATTCATTTTTAGCATCAATATCGGTTGCCAGTACTTTTGCTTTTTCCAAAGTAAGGATGGCTCCATCAAAATCCTTTTGTGTTCTTTGAGTTTTTGCCAGGCCAATAAGACTTTGCGTCAGTTCAAATTTGGCATCTAATTTCTCGGAGATTTCCAATGCACGTCTGTGAAACCCAGATGCTTTTTGGAAGTTGCCCAATGCAGCATTGATCTCGCCCAGCTGGGTGAGGGGAAACGTAGCGTCAATAGTACCATCACAAAGTTCCAACGCCAATTGATGATAGTATATCGCTGAATCATATTTCGATTCGATGAAGTAGACCTCCCCAATATTCATGGATGCAGTGGCCATCCCTTGTTTCTCGTCTATGCCCTGAAAGACACCCAGGGATTTCTTGAAGAAAGTCAAGGCATCATTGATTGTGCTTCTGTTTTTAAGGTAAACAGTTCCGATATTATTGAAGGAGGTTCCTATCCTTAACTTGTTATCGAGTTCTTCCGAAATATTAAGGGATTCAAAATGTAGCTCCAACGCTTTGCTACTGTTTCCCAACATATAATAAATAGATCCAAGGTTACTTAGGACATTGGCTTCTCCTGTTTTATCATTTATCTCATTAAAACCTTTTAATGCCTCTTGAAAGTTTAAAATCGCTTCCTGGAATTGGCCTTGTTGGGCATAAGCCCTGCCCTTGGCATTGAAAGCTTTTGCCAGACCGTTTTTATAGTTTATTTTCTGTCCTAATAGGATAGCCTCATCAAAGTAAGATATGGAGCGTTTGATATCAGAACTAAGAAATTCCAGACCCAGATCCAAATAATGAATAACTTTTACACTATCATCATCTTGTTGTTTTATAGAGTTTAATAAGCTATCTGCCCGGGTAGTTTGAGACAAACCCTCGTTTTTAAGAAAAAAAGATAATAGAATTAAAAGAAGTAAGTGTTTAAAAATATTCATATAGCTGATTAAATACCTGGATGAACGCTAGTTGCTGTGCCTTTGTCAGATAGGGAATTTTTCTTATAATGATCGACTATCGAAAAACTTACCTATATCATCAGCGTTTTCTAACAATTCAATTCTTACTTTTTACGGGGATACAAA
>JBILPR010000446.1:0-3330 GCA_044373795.1 Algoriphagus sp.
GCCTGTTTATAATCGGATTGGTTTTTCTGCTTTTCTCCTCATTGACTTTACTTTTTTTTCCTTTTGTAGCCGGCAAACTGATCGATGCGGCTCAGGGGACGGAGTGGATTGTATCCGATATTAATACCATTGCCCTGATTTTGATTGGGATTTTGGCTGTTCAAAGTATCTTCTCATTCTTCCGGGTTTGGCTTTTTTCGCTGGTTTCGGAGCGTTCGATGCGGGATATCCGACTTGCATTGTACTCAAGAATGGTGCGGTTGCCGATGACTTTTTTCGATAAAAGAAGAACCGGAGAACTCATCAGTCGAATTACTTCAGATGTAAGTTTGCTTCAGGATACTTTTTCGGTGACGTTGGCTGAGCTTTTCAGACAAGTCATAACGCTAGTGGCCGGGGTGGCATTTTTGCTGTTTACGACTCCAAGATTGACTCTTTTCATGTTGCTTACGTTCCCTGTCCTGGTTGTGATAGCGATGGTTTTTGGAAAATTCATCCGGAAACTTTCCAAAAAAACACAGGACGAGTTGGCTGCGGCAAATGTGATCGTGGAGGAGACCCTTCAATCCATCTCAACTGTGAAATCCTTCGTCGGGGAAGCGTACGAGTCTGCACGATACGGAAGCGGGCTGAACAGAGTCGTTGATGTAGCATTAAGAGGAGCCAAATATCGCGGAGCATTTATTTCATTTATCATTTTTGCTCTCTTTGGTGGCATCGTTGCCGTAATGTGGTACGGTGCAAGCCTCGTAAGTTCTGGTGAAATGAGTGTGGGGGATCTAGTGTCCTTTGTGCTGTACACTACCTTTATCGGAGGCTCGATTGCAGGTTTGGGAGATATTTATGGCCAGGTTCAGAAAGCGATCGGTTCATCTGAGCGTGTTTTAGAAATTCTCGAGGAAGAGCCTGAATCTACCAAAGGAATGATTGCGGAAGATTTTCTTGGAAAAATCACCTTTGAAAATGTGCGATTCCAATATCCGACTCGCCCTGAGGCTGAAGTGCTGAAGAGTGTTTCATTCGAAGTGCAGCCGGGAGAGAAAGTTGCCTTGGCCGGTCATTCAGGTGCAGGAAAATCTACGATTATTCAGTTGCTGCTTCGCTTTTATGAGTTGGAAAAAGGCAGAATTCTGGTCGACGACAAGGAATTGAAAAACTGGGATCTGCATATCCTTCGAAGTCATATTGGAATGGTGCCCCAGGAAGTTTTGCTATTTGGGGGATCAATTCGTGAGAATATCGCTTATGCCAAGCCAACAGCAACTGAAGAGGAACTCATCCTTGCCGCCAAAAAAGCGAATGCGTGGCAGTTTATCAGCAAGTTTCCTGAAGGATTGGATACTTTGGTCGGGGAGCGCGGAGTGAAGCTTTCAGGAGGACAAAGACAACGAGTAGCCATCGCGAGGGCCATTTTGAAAGATCCATCGATCCTGATTTTGGACGAAGCCACTTCTTCCCTTGATGCAGAATCTGAGGCTCTGGTTCAGGAGGCTTTGGATGAGCTGATGAAAGGCAGGACTACCATCATCATCGCGCATAGATTGGCCACTATCCGCAAAGTGGATCGGATCTACGTATTGAAAGATGGTGAGATCGTGGAGCAAGGCCATCACCTGGACTTGCTGGCAAGAGAGGACGGATTCTATGCGAACCTGGTCCGATTGCAATTTGCTACTGATTAACTCAGATTGTGTGCTGAAATCGACTTGATCAAACCAAGCACTTTTTCCCGATAGATCTCAGCATGAGGGAATAATTGCCGCAGTTGCCCCTCATCCAAAAGGCGTATTTCTTTCAGATATTGTTGAGCATCTGCAGGTGACCATTTTTTTAGTCTGCTCAGCTTTGTTTGGGTGAGTAAAAAATAGATAAACTTTTCAGGCATGTATTGAGCATAAGGAAGCGCATAGTGTGCCTCGATCGGGAAAGTTCGATTTGGAGTCTGGATGAAATATTTTTTTCCAACACGCATGATTTCATCAGCCATGTTTTTCTGATTTTCCAAGGTGTATACGTGTTCAATTACAGAGTTTGAGAAGACCAAATCAAAGCTTTTGTCGGCAAATTCGGGCATCGAGATTCCATTTCCTGCCACACTTCGAATGGCTGGGTGATTGATATCCTCTTCGTGGAGATTGAGAAGAACGATTTCAATTTGCTCAAGTTTTGGCAAAGAGCTATTTTCCCAGAAATAAGCTGTCCCTCCTACATCGAGAATTCGGAGAGGTTGGTCCGGAGAAAAGTTTTTGAAAAATAAAGCTTCAAAATCATGAAGACGTTGGTTTCGAAACTTGGCCCCCAAAGATCTGGGATTGTCGGATGAAGCAAATAAATCAGTAATAAAACTCATTATGGGCCGGTCAGGCGATTCAGTAAAATAAAAGCAAAAGTAAGAAGGCTTGAGGATTCTTTTCTTAATTTTGAAATTCAATTCTATCCAATATTCAAGCCATACAAATCTAGCTTGGTTTTTGAAAGATTGACAGCATAGTTTTCTGTTGCACTTTTATGAAGAGAAGATTTGATATTTATTTTCCCTGGCTGTTTTCGACATCTGACTTTTTAGCTTCAGTCGTTTCTTTGCTTATCTGTAATATCATCCTTGAGGGCACAGGCATATTTAATGAAATAGATTTTGTGGCATTTCTTCCTCTTTCGATCGTGTGGCTGCTGGTTTCCACGCTTCGCAAAGACAATAAGATAGGGCGCACCGACGAATACGAAATCATCTTGAAACATTTAATCGGAACAGTACTCTGGTTTACCGGGCTTATCGCGATTTTATGGATTCCCTTGTATACGCCTTCTCTTCAGATCATTCCTGTTTTAGCCCTTGGGTTTGGAATGTTGGTTTTGATGGGAATCTTCAGAGTTTCAATTCAGATAATCCTCAGAAGATATCGTGCTCGTGGTAATAATTACAGGAATGCTGTAATAGTGGGAAAAGGCGGTACCAGCCCAAGACTTGCGGATGTATTCCGAATCAGAAAAGATTTTGGGATCAACTTCCTGGGATACTTTGACGACGAGGCAGATTGCAATCAGACTCGTGGAAGTATTTCGAAGTTTTTTGAAGATGCCAACAGCTTGGATCTGGACCTTATTTATATCCACGAACACCTAGAGCCATCGTTGGTGAAAAGAATAATTGACTTTGCAGACGATAATTACATCAAAGTCAAAATGATTCCGGGAGGAAGTTTACAACTCGAGAAGAACCTTTCTTTTTCCCGTTACGGAGATTTCTTTGTTATCAATGTCAATGAAATTCCCCTAGACAATATCTTTAACGGAATTGCCAAGCGCTCATTTGACCTCGTATTTGCTAGT
>JBILPR010000121.1:0-11455 GCA_044373795.1 Algoriphagus sp.
AGTGATGTAGAAGGTTTTATCCTTCAATAATTCCTGGATAAACTTGGTGTCTGCCTGCATTTCGGTCAGGTACCAGGCAGAATAAAGGGCAAACTCAGCTCCTTGAATCTCATTGGAGTGGATGTTTCCGTCAATCCACATCGCAGGTTTGTCTTCTGCTTTTCCTGCGGAAAAATCCGTAATGGTAAGCGTCATGATGTCACGTCCTTCGAAAGATTTCCCGATGGTTTCCACTTTTGCAAGACCGGGATGAGCTGCTGCAATTTTTTTCATCCAGTCATTGAGGCCTTCGGAACTGTTGTATCGGTTCCAGGCGATTTCAACTTTTGGTTTATGCGGTGAGCCAATTGCCCGGAAGAAATTTTCCTGAGCGTTTGCTTCTATTGTTCCCAGACTCAATGCACTCAAAGCCAAGGCAACGATCAATTTTGTTGTTTTCATTAATTTCATGGCTTAGAGTTTTACAGTTGCTGAAGTGAAACCTGTGTGAGCAGCTCCGGCTTTGATGGTCACGTTGCCGGTGCCACGGATGATCCAGCTCAGGGTCGTCTTCTCATAAGCTCCCAAAGAATCCATCAATTTGATTTTATCCCCTGACACGATTTTGTCGGGAGCGGCATCCAAATCTATTCTGACTTTGCGAAGCCACCTGGATCGGGCACCCATTTCGGAGTGAGTCGGAAGAGCAGAATTGTTGAATAAATCCACGGTAACTCTTGTAAGGCCATTTCCCAAGGCTTCAGTTTTCATGTTGAGAAGCTCAAGTTTTGGTTGCATTTCAGCCAGTTTCAAAATGAAAGCGGTATGTTCTTTGGCGATTTCAGCCACTTTTTCGTAAGGAGGATTTGTAGTCAGAAATGGCTTGATTCCACCAACTTCGACTTTCTGACCCGGAAAGTCAGGATGCTGGATTTCTTTCCAAGGGACAAATGAATCCGCCCAACCCAACGAATCTGCCCACGCCAGGTAGTTGGCTTCAGCATTTGTCTTGCCTTTGTCGTCACTGCCTTTGTACTCAGGTACCCAATATCCGGGAGTGCTGAAACTCAGTCTTGCAAAGTGAAAATAAGCCCACTGAAAGAAGTCGCCATCTGTTCCCTGATTAGTTTGCTGAAAAGCTTTTGGAGTGACAGTCTTGTTATAAATGCCAGAAACCATCGCATTGATCGCCTGATCTTTTTCCAAAATGGAAGTCACCACTCGCTTTTTCGCATCTCCAGCATTGAATTTCAGCGGAGCGGAAAGATTATTAGCCGGTGAGAAAGTCACAAATGCGAAAATATTCCACTGCTCAAAGAGGTAATCAAGCATCGCGCGGCTTTCATTTTGCGAGACCGGAATATCACCTGCCAATGGCTGGAAAACCGGAAATTTGTAAGTCAAAGACCTATTAAAAGCGATACCCTCTTTCAGATCTTCTGCGAATTTACCGTCTTTGTCGTCGTCCTTACTTTCTTTGAAAACCAGGTATTTGCCGGCTTCACCTTTGGATCGGTCGGCTAGTTCGAGCACTCGCTCGTCTTCTTTGGACACTTTATATTCGCCCATCGGACTTTCCACTCGCATCCAGGTGATCATTCCATCGACGTTCAGATCTGTGTACCCGTTATCGCCGGGAGATCCGTCACGGTCATGATCGACCGGGACAGCATTCCCTCTTCTCTCGTATTTGAGCGCTGCATGATACTGCTCATACGCATCCGGAGACATGTTTGGGAAAATGTAAAAAGTGGTTTTTTCCAGCGCAGCAGCATGCTCAGCCACCAGGCTTTCGGCAAACTGAATGGCAAGCTCAGTGCTCAGGACATGATAGCCTTCCACTCCGCCAACTACCGCGATGGCAGGTTTTTGGTCCATTTCTCCGGTACCGATTTTCAGCACCCAGATGTCTTTGCCGCCGGCTGTTTTGGTAAGGGATTTCAATTCCGCAGAGGAATTGGCAGCGACTTTTTGCAATCGCTGGGTGGCCTGACTGAGAGTGGGATAGTCAGACTGGGCAAACGCCCCGGCGGAATAACCCATTCCTCCAAGCAAAGCCCAGGTAAGTAGGATTTTCTTCATAAAGTATTTCGGTTTATAATCTTTGCTGAATCTCCCATTTCGGGAATTTTCTGATTGAAAGTTGGAAAAATAAATGGAAAAAGGCGGAGTCGATTTTTGCACCTGCGGAAAATCATCTTGAGCGGAGACAGCTCATGATAAATGGGGTGGAGGTGTAAAGCTTGGATGGCTGAGTAAATTTTGCGTATTTGAGGCTTAGACTGCGCTTGAATATGTATCAGAAAATCGCTCTTGCCATTGCTTTTTCGCCAAGGATGGAGGCACTTATTGCAGAGACAAAAAAACTTGTAGACATTTTCAATTCTGAATTGATTTTGATCCATGTCGGTGTTCAAACCCCCGAGTTGGAGCAAAAGCTTGAAGAAATCCTGGTAATCAGAGGGATGGATGCGGCAAAAACCAAAGTCCTTTGGAAAGAAGGAAAACCCGCAAAATCAATTCTTCGCACCTGCGAAGAAGAGAAAGTAGATTTGCTTGTCATGGGTGCTTTGAAAAAAGAAGGATTCCTGACGTATTACATCGGCTCAGTTGCCAGGAAAGTAATTCGTAAAGCAACGTGTTCAGTTTTGACGCTGATTGACCCGAAAATAGAAACCACCAAATTTTCAAAAGTGGTCATAAATGGAAGTCAGCTTGAAGAGACTCCTTTTGTGATTAAAAAAGGGCTTGAATTCAGTCATGCGAACAGGGCTGATTTGGTCCATATCCTGGGTGAAATAAAACTCTATGGTCTCCAAATGGCAACTGCAGGAGAAGGTTCGGAAGAAGATGTTTCGACCACTCGTCGTAAACTGGTGCAAGAGGAGATTCAATATGTGCAACAGATCCTGAACGGATTGGATCAAACAGGACTGAAAATCAATATTAAAGTAACTGCCGGCAAGTGGGCTGTTGAACTTGCAAAATTTGCGGAGTCAATTGAAGCTGATGTACTGATCATGGGTGACAGTAAAGTTCATACAGTGTTTGATAGGTTGTTTCCTCACGATTTAGAGGAAATTCTGTTAGAGCTTCCATGCAACCTTCTAATAGTTAAATAAACCAGCCAAATGGAGAAACTTTCTCATAGCGAAGTCATTAACCTTTTGCTGCAATTAGCGACTATGCTGATTTTAGCCAGGGTTTTTGCTGAAATCGCCAGGAAATTCAAACAGCCGGCTGTGGTAGGGGAGATCTTGGCGGGGATTTTACTTGGGCCAACTATTTTGGGAGGATATTTTCCCGACATATTTGAGTTTCTGTTCAAATCAAATCCAATGACAAATATTGCGTTGGATGGATATGTTCAGATTTCTGTGATTCTTCTCCTCTTTATAGCAGGTCTTGAAGTAGATCTGAATTTGGTGGTATCCCAAGGCAGAAAAGCACTTAACATCAGTTTTTTTGGGTTAGTGATTCCATTCGCATTTGGTTTTACGGCGCCATTTTTCTTTGCCGAGTTTTTTGGTTTTGCAGAAGGAAGCAAGCTGTTATTTTCCCTTTTTATGGGAACCGCCATGGCGATAAGTGCGCTGCCTGTTATCGTTCGAACGCTGATGGATCTTAATCTTTTCAAGAGTAGAATGGGAATGATGATCGTCTCGGCAGCAATGGTGGATGATATTATCGGCTGGATGATTTTTTCCATTATTCTCAGTTTTATGGGAAAAGAAGGCTCCTCCTTGGGACTTGGGTACACCATTCTCCTAACTATCGGATTTGCAGGATTTATGATAACGGCAGGCAAATCACTTATAAATAGAGTTCTTCCCTGGATCAATAAAAGGCTTGCCTGGCCAGGCGGTTTACTTTCACTTTCGCTTGCAGCCTGTTTTTTGGCAGCAGCATTTACTGAGTTTATCGGGATTCACTCAATTTTCGGAGCATTTATCATAGGAGTTGCCATTGGAGATTCAGATCACATGACGGAGCGGGCTAAGGAAATCTTGCACCAATTTGTCAACAATATTTTTGCCCCGGTTTTCTTCGTGTCCATTGGTTTGAAAGTTAATTTCTTTACCAATTTTGATCCGCTTTTAGTGATTGTGGTAATCATAGTTGCCTATGCCGGTAAATTGATTGGTTGTGGTTTCGGATCAATCCGCGGAGGGCTGGATAAGTGGGAATCCATTGCGATTGGATTTGGAATGAATGCACGAGGTGCTATGGAAATAATTTTGGGTTTGATCGCTTTGGAAAATGGACTGATCAACGAAAAGCTGTTTGTTGCTTTAGTAGTAATGGCTTTAGTCACCAGTATGACAAGCGGGCCTCTCATGAAATGGGCTTTGAAAAAAAGAGAATCATTAACCTAGGGCATAAAAAGATTTCATCAATCCCATATTTTAGAGAGAATTATAGGGAATACTTATCAGTCGTTGAAAACTTCAATGCTTAATTCTGAAACAAAGACTCTATTTTTAGACTTTCCAATCAAAAGTTTCACCCCAGAAAATGGTTAAGAATTCAGGAAAAATCGGCGTATTGCTCGTCAATTTAGGTACACCCGATAGCACTGCTACCGGAGATGTAAGAAAATATTTAAGAGAATTTTTAATGGATGGTCGGGTAATCGACTTTCCGTTTATCCCGAGGTGGATGCTCGTCAATCTCATAATAGCACCTTTTCGTGCTCCCAAATCAGCCAAGGAGTATCGCAAACTCTTCACCGAAAGAGGCTCTCCGCTGATGTTTCACACACAGGATTTGAAGGACAAACTTGTCCAAAAACTGGATCCTGAAAAATACCTGGTGAGCATGGCGATGCGCTATCAGACTCCAAGTATCGAAAATGGCTTGGCTGAATTGATGAAAGCCAAGGTGAAAAAAATCATCGTGCTTCCGCTTTTCCCCCAATATGCTTCCGCTTCCAATGGATCTGTGATAGACAAAGTAATGGAGATCGCGCGTGGCTGGCAGATTATCCCTGAGTTCACCTTTATCAGTAATTTCCTGGATCATCCGCTTTTCTTGCAGGCTTGGGCTGAGCAGGGGGAGGAAGCGATGAAAAAAGAGGAATACGATCGGTACCTTTTTTCCTACCATGGCCTGCCGGAAAGACAAATCCGCAAAGGATCTGTGGAGGGTTATTGCCAATTAGGTGCTTGCTGTAATAAATACGGGTCGAAAAATCAATTCTGCTACCGCGCGCAATGTTTTCAAACGACGCGATTGTTGGCTGCGAAACTTGGATTGCCGGAGGAAAAAGTCGTGACCTGCTTCCAGTCAAGATTGGGAAATGATCCATGGATTAAACCTTACACAGAAGAAATCATCAAGGAATTGGCCAAAGAAGGAGTAAAAAAAGTACTCGTTTTCCCTCCTGCATTTGTGGCAGATTGTCTGGAAACCACAGTGGAGGTAGGCGAAGAATACAAGGAGAAATTCGAAGAATTGGGAGGTGAGCATTGGGACTTGGTGCCAAGCTTGAACTCAAATGATACCTGGGTGGAGTGCGTGAAGGATCTGGTGGAATCCAGAGCCTGATTTTAGATTCATCAATTAAATGAGTTAAGATTTACGAGTTACGAAATACGAGTATCAGAGGAACTTCAAATTGTTTTCTCAATTCAGACTTCTTAGAAAATGTCAATTCTGGCTTAGGTAATAAAAGTTTAGAAAATCTCGTAATTCGTAACTCGCAAGCTCCTAATTCTTAACTCGTATTTTAAAACTCTTGACCAAGCATCATCCCCCCAATCAAGCTTTTCTGATCATCGGAATCCTCATGGTTTCGATCAACCTGAGGACTTCGATTGCTGCGGTGGGACCGTTGATTCCCTTCATCCGGGAAGATTTGGGTTTGTCCAATGGACTTGCGGGATTCCTGACCACACTTCCTCTTTTGACTTTCGCAACTTTTTCCCTTCTCGCTCCAAGCATTGGGAAAAGAATGGGCCATGGCCGGGCAATCTTTCTGGGAATGATCATTCTGGCGATTGGAGTAGTGACCAGAGTGCTGGGCGGGATCGAACTTCTACTGATCGGCACAGCACTTACCGGGATCGGAATCGTGATCGCAAATGTCCTGTTGATTCCCCTGATTAAGTTGCGCCTGCCGGAAAAGTTGGGAATGATGACCGCTCTCCTCGCCACGGGAATGTCGCTTTTAGCCGCGGTTGCTGCAGGTCTCAGTGTGCCGATGGCGGTTGATCTGAACTGGGGATGGAGAGGATCGTTGCTTTTCTGGATTGTCTTTTTGATTTTGGCCATCTTCATCTGGATTCCTCAGATCGGAAAACCAAAAGTTGCGATTCAAACAGATGTCTTCGCTCCGAAAAATGTCTGGAAATCCAAACTTGCCTGGCAAATCACCTTGTTTATGGGAGCGCAATCCGTGATGTATTTCACCTTGATTACCTGGCTGCCCGATATGTTGATTTCGCGGGGGATGGATCCTACAAACGCAGGCTTTATTTCCTCGCTGATGCAGATTGTCTCCCTGATCGGATCCTATTTTGCTCCGGGTATTTTGCTCAAACTCAAAGAGCAATCCAAGGTAATTCTTGTGGTGGGAATAGGTTATATCTTCGGTTATATGGGTTTGCTGCCGCAAATTGAATGGTTGACGTATGTCTCACTCACATTGATTGGTTTGGGTTTGGGGGCTAGTTTGAGCATTGCCTACACCTTGATTTCTTTGCGGACAGCCGAGGATCGAACCACGGCAAAGCTTTCGGGAATGGTTCAATCTTCCGGCTACGTGTTGGCAGCTCTCGGGCCGATGCTCTTCGGGATTTCCCTTGATTTTTTCAACAATTGGAATCTGCTGATCTACTTCATGATCTTCTTCTCGGTACAGTTTTTACTTTTTGGATTGCCTGCCGGCAGGGATCGTAAGATTTAAAAATTGGACGAATTTCTCCTCTTTCGATTCATTCATCCTTAAAACCAAAAAAGCTGTCCCAAAATCCGAGACAGCTTTTTTACAGTACCGATTCAATTTAAAAGTCTAAAGTTGACAGATTCATTTGTGCATTATTCCAATTAGCGACTGTCACAATTAAATCATGATTCGTCGGAAGCTGAATTGAAGAGCTCGTTGTAATAGGATTGTTTGTCAATTTGTCTACAGAAAACGCTTTAACGTTGACATTTTTCAGAGTGGATCTGTTGCCTAAACGAAGGATACTCAGATCAGGACTGACGGTGATGTCAGTTTCCGCAGCAGGTCCTCCGCCGATTCCGCTGAAAGAAAGTGATCGCACTTGGTTATCAACTAATCTGGAGAAAGTCATGGTAAACTGCTTTTCAATCTGCGGGGTAAACCGGATCAAGCTCGCGTCTGAATTGACAATAAGTGTATCAACCTGCCCAGCTCCTGTATCCACATCTTCGACTCGAATCGTAGTGCCATCAGGCATAATACTGTTGAAAGTATATTTTCCGGCACCATTTCCAACGATCCTTCTAGTATAGTTTCTATTGACAGGAAGTAGGTAGGCCCCTTTCACCAAATAACAAGGATGGGAATCCGGAATTTCGCTGAAGATTTTGTCATTGAATTTGCCTACTCGCAATCCATTTTCATCTGTAATTTCAAGATCTGCAGGACTAAGAAGGAAATCAATAATAAAACTTGTCAAGCCAAAAGGTCCCCCAAATGGCAAGTCATGGTCAGCAAGCAAGTAATCTCCATTGGTCATTATACCTAGGGAAATATTGTCTTCACTTCGGAATTGGGCTGTGTCACCCCCATTGAAATAATCGTAATGAAGCATGCTACCAATCTGCTTGAATCTCAACCTACAGTTTGGATTGTCCGCTCTATTGCAATCCCAGCAGTAAAGCTCCACACCGTCCAGACTTGAGATCGTAGTCGTGCCAAGAGGATTCAATTGTGGGCCTGAATGGCCTGCCGGATAAACAAATCTGTAAGGCATCAAGCAATGCGAAGAGCTAAGTCCATCCATATACCCAGCATCCCAAATCGCCCCCGAAGGAATGAAAAAGAGAAGTGGCGCGTTGTGTCGGTCACAGCCGGTCATGAAGGTCCGCTCAATGGCTCTGGCTGTTTTTTCAACTCTTGGAATTCCTTCCCGGCTTTGGTCATGAAAATGAATAAGACTTTCCCGGCTAAGGAGTTTCCCATGGACAGCGGTCAGCATTTGATGAATGCTTGCCTTGGAAGTTGTGATCGCATTCGTCTCCCCTTTCCATAGTTTATCAGCAACCACACTTGCCAAAGAGGTGCAAAACCCGGTTGCGAGACCGCCATTATCTTGACCTTTCAGAAAATGCTCATAAAAGATATAGAAAGCCCCTGTCAGAATCGGGTGACCAAATACCGGATCGAGCAACTCATGCCAAACCTCTGCTGTCCCAAACGTGTCTTCAAAAGTTCCCCAGGAAGGAATCCCATCGGTGAAATTGTTGAATGGCAGATTATGAACGCCATAGGTAAAGGGAATCTCGAGAATTCTTGGTTTGGTTGCAGTTCTTGAATTGCTCACCATACCATCGGGGTTTCTCACTTGAATGGATACGCTTCCTCCGCTGGAACCTGATCCATTGGTCCCCGGCATTACAAAACTGATTTTCGTTTGTGAAATAAAAGTCCCTGGGGCCGCCATTCCGTCCACTATGGCTGAGGCACCATTGAGAAATGCCTTTCCGGTAATTTCCACAGTTGCTGTGGGAGGAAGAACTGCCGGAAGATTATCCAGTTGGGGCTTTACCCTGATCAAGAGTCTGTTGCTTTCGGTATTGTCAAAAGCCCTCCGGACAAAAATAGATTTTTGACCCCCCGTAATGCTGTTGGGGATGGTTACGGAGATGCTTTCATCGGCGTTAATGGTTGGTACCAGCGTGATTCCCCCTTCAATTATTACCCTATCGTTGTTCGCAAATCTGTTCCCTCTGATGGTAATGGAATTTCCGGGAAAAACCTCCACGGGGTTCAGTTCGGTTATAAATGGACGTGTCAGCAAATCATTCCAAGCATCTTCGCTAAACTGGAAAAACTCATTCAGAGCGTCGATGCCGCCTCGTGTGCCATCAGATCCTACGGAGCCTGGCTGGCCCTGTGCGCCATTGGACCCATTTCTTGCATCGTGACAAACCTCCCCATTTCCGCTTCTACCTCCCTGACCACCGAATCCACCATTTCCACCAGGCCCACCTTTTCCGGCCCGGCCCCCTGCATTTTTTAATTGAAAAGCATTGGCAGTGACCGTTTGGGCCAGTGTCCCGTCCAATACCCCAATTGTGATCTTCCCTCCGTTTCCACCATTTCCTCCTTTTCCTCCGTTTCCTCCTCTTCCACCATTGCCCCCGTCACCGCCATCGCCTGGGTCAGAAACACAATGCTTCCCAAAAAACCAGGCCCATTTTCCTCCTTCTCCATTAGCACCATTTCCTCCTCTGCCACCATTTTGGCCTTTTCCACCTATAATTCCATCTTCTCCCGTAAGATCGATTTTCGGAATATTAGTCAGGTTTTTCACCCAGATTTCCAACTGAGGGGAATTCAGTCCGTTTGCCCCGCTTATTCCCCCGGATCCGGATCTTGCATCGTCACCGTCAAGACCATGCCTATTGTTGCCATTAGTCTGGATTCCTGTCCACCCTCTACCATCCAAAGCCGGATCACTCAACCGTGCTGGAGTGGACCCGCCGGGTCTTTTCCAGACAATTTCTGCATTGGGGCCACAGATTATCTGTTCGGCTATGATGATCAGCTTTTCCACATTTGCCTCTATACTCAGCTTGATATTGGTAAGATCTAGTAATCCTGCGATGATGACCGATTGATTTACAGGCAATGTTGTCAGAGACATTACCTGGGCTTGGTCCGTCAATGTGGGCCAACTTTGAGGTTTATTGCTCATCATTCGATTTGCAATTTCGGGATCCTTTACCACGAGCTTTTTGGAATCCAACAGAATCGAAGCACTGATGGGCCGAGAAACAAGTGCTGCCGCCACTGTGGGGCTCGAAGCAATAACTTCTCTGGGAATCCTGACTCCGGTTCTTAGATCAGCGGTTAGAGTATCCATCCTAGTCCCTAAAGGTCTTGTCAATCGAATGCTGCTTGTGGATAAAGGTGTAGCAGTAGCGGAGACCGGAGTCGCCATGGTTACTGGAATTGATGTAGTACCAGCAGCGGCGCCCGTTGCTGGGGTAGTGGGGGTCGCTGCTTGAAAAGACGAAATAATCAACTGACTGCTGTTTCTGTTTGGGAGAAACTTAGCCAGTTGGACTTTCTTTTCAGCTCCATTCATAGTAACAAAATCTTTGGCCACCATTCCCCAATTTACCCCCAGATTGTTAATTTTTCTCGAAGCGACCATCACCTTTCCTCTGGTGATATTTGTTGGGGTAGAGATTTTTAACTGGGATAAGTCACTTAGTTTTTCTACCCCAACGGCATTCATGATGTCTTTGATGGGTAGAAGTCTTGCATGGCTTTCATCCATACTTGGAACTACTCTTACCTTTACTTTGACTCCGACTTTTGACTGGATCGCTTTTTGAAGAGTGATTGCATCTTTAGCCCTTTTTTGGATTTCCTGGCCCAAAATTGAACCGGTTTTAATTTGGATCTCTGAAATTTTCCCTTCGAACTGAAACGCCTTCCCATCCATTCCAGTAGCAGCTTTAAAACCCAAATTCCCAACGGAAACCAAGGGTCCGGGAATCACCTTAGAAGCAACTTGTTTGTTATCAATTTCAAGCGTATTTGTTCCGTTGGAGGAGCGGGAAAATCTCACCTGCACTGCCTTATCCTGAGGTAAAGGGCTTGTGGAAGTGATGGCTTGCCATCCGCTGGAGGTATTGACACTTCCATTTAATTTCCCGAGGTTATCCAGGAAAACTGCAACCGGTGGCGATTGGGATTCTAGGATATTTTGTCTGGTTCCGATCACCTTAACTGGCTGAACAACGGCTTCCAACGTGAAAGAATCCGATTTATCGAGGACTGGAATTTTTCCAATATCAATAAATCCCTTCTTGACCTGAAACTCATTTTCATTGGAAGTTTGTTGAATACTTCCCAATAGCCTGACTGGATTTCCAGTCTCTGCTCCATCAAACAATTCGTTGTTTTCAGAGCGTAAATAGAAAACTGTTTTTGAGGGTACCATCGGATTTGATTTTAGGGGTTTAAAAATATTTGGTTTAAAGAATTGGAATCAGTAAATGAGCAAATCGCAAACTTTGACCTTTTGACTCTATTAAAAATCTGAGCCTAAACAGAGAGGCTTTGATGACAACTTTGATATGTGCTAGTAATAAAAATGAAAAAACTCTTCAACCATTATCTTTTGAATTACTTCTTTCAAAAGAAAAAAATAATTTAATAATAGCTGAAATTAAGGTAGTTATAAAATTTTTTTAAGTCAAATAAAAAACTCTGGCTGCCCTGTTTTATTAAAATAGCCGAGGCATTTTTTAAAATGCAGCTAATTAATTT
>JBILPR010000122.1:0-11449 GCA_044373795.1 Algoriphagus sp.
ATTTATACCAAAGACAGCCTGAATAAACTTTCGGTAGAGAAAATCACCTATCTGAATCAAAATATTGTCTTGGACAAGATTAAGTTTGGTCCCACAATCGGCCAATACGACTACCTGAGAAGGATTGGCTATCAGTCAGATGCGATAGATGCTTCTGTAGAAAAAGTGACGATTGAGGATATAGATATTGAGGCGTTTTTAAGTGACAAAAAAGTCAGAGCTCACGTACTCAAATTGGATCAAGTGGAACTAGGTGTTTTCCGGGATAAGCGACTTCCTATAAAAGAAGGAGTGATTAAGCCTATGCCTCAGGAGATGATGCAAAATGCTTCGGGTTACCTTGAATTGGATTCTGTACTAATCAATGGCGGAAATGTCCGGTATACCGAATTCGGACCAAAATCAATGTTGCCGGGTTCGATTTCATTACAGGATATCAATGTTTCGATCGCACCGTTCTATTTGGTACAAGAGGGAAATTCTTACCCTGTTCAATCCAGTTTTGTTGCAGTCACCACCAAATTGATGGGTGAAGGTGATGTCACCATGAATGGTGAAATGTTTTTCGAAAAGCCCTATCCAATGGACGTGAATATAGAGATGAAGAAGTTTGATCTGAGATTAGTCAATAATTTTCTTTCCACCGGCACTTTTGTCAGGATCCTTGACGGGCGAGTAACTAATGGAAAGTGGAAGTTCAGGCTGGATGAAAATGAAGCGATTGGTGAGATGGACTTTTTATACGAGGACTTAAAAATTGAATTTTTGGACTCATTGACTCTCGAGAGGGGAAGGGGACGACTTAGCCTTTATACATTTTTGGCAAACACGCTGACGAAGAAAAGTAACCCCAGGAGTTTCTGGAATAACCGGGTGAACTCCTCAATTTACTTTGAGCGAGACCAATCAAAATTTGTGTTTGGAACCTGGATGAAAGCTACTTTTTCCGGAATCAGAGGAAGCGTAGGATTAGGACAGCCAAAGCCTGCAAAAAGGAAGGAAGAAGAGTAAATTCAACGAGGGACAAGCTATTTTTTCAGAATTTCATATTTCCGCAATAGGCTTGCCCCCTTTCTTACAGCCGAAATAAAAAACCAGGGTTGAAATTTAAATTTCGTGCCGGGTACCATCTTAAGACAATACCTAATCCCTGCAGTAATTTAAATGCCCAATTGAAAACACCGGACAATACAGGCTTTAGGATTTCTTCACGTTTCTGTATTCCGGCAAATTGCCCCAAGAGAATCAAACTAGTTTAAGTAAGCTTATTTTCTGATCAGCTTCAGTTGCTCAGATTTATTTCCCCAAATCAGCTGAAGGATATGTATGCCGGAGCCTACCTCTTCCAAATAAGAATTGACTACTGCAGAAACCTCATCCGGACTTGAAACATCGTACGATTTGAATATCCCTTTTGCATCAGAGATTCTTATGAGTATTGGCTCATCAGCATATACTGACCCATCCAAAATATCAACAGAAATGGATGTGTGCGAAGCACTTGGATTTGGATACGCTACCCAGGAAGTGTTTCCCTTCACCCCCTCGACTTGTATCGCTCTTGTCAGTCCATAACTAAAGGAATCATTAAAATCTACCTGTTTAATGCGATAGAAGATATTTCCGCCTGCAGCGGGGAGGTTGAGATCGGTGAAGGTATACTTAACCGCCTCATCTGAATATCCTTTGCCGGTTATTTCGCCGACTTTGGTCCAGTTTCGGGTATCATTTACTGCTCTTTCGATCTCGAAATGAGAGTTTTCCCACTCTTTGGCAGTGGCCCAACTTAGCTCTCCTGAGCGAAGTATAGAATTGAAATCTGCCTTGAAATAGAGGTATTCGACAGGGAGGATATTAAGAGTTTGATAGCTGACGAAAACTACTCCTTTTGCACCTCTGCCACCAAAAGCATCTTCGTTATGTCCACTTCCTCCTCCACCAGATCCAGGAGATTGTCCATCTTCACCTTGGATAGCTGACCCGTCGTCATCATATCCCCCATTGCCACCCCGCAGGTTTGTTCCTCCATAACCTCTTTCTGGCTCATCCTCATCTCTGCTTCCTCCACCTCCACCAGCAGAAAAAATTCTATAATCGAATTCTGATATAATTAAACCAGCTCCTCCATTTCCCCCATCTTCCCCATTATCTGCCGGACTTCCAACTGACGCTGCTCCACCGCCTCCGCCACCGGCATGTTCTTTGGCTCCTCCTCCATTTTTTCCATTTGAATTACCATTACCTGGGGAATTACTCCCGTGACCTGCACCACCGCCAGAGCCTCCGAATAACCGGGAGCCCACATTAATAAATCCAGCTGTCCCTGATTTAAACGATGAGACAGATCCATTACTGCCACTTCGGCCAGAATCGTGGTCTGATCCACCACCCCCGCCACCACCAGAGATTACTTCGTAGTCTCCAGCCAAATCGAAGGAGGTTGTGTTTCCAGATTCACCTCTTTGATTTCGGGATGAGGATCCATTTCCACCCTCTCCAATTAAAATATCGAAAGTAGAGCTTGCAGGAAGTCCAAGGGGTAATCTTGTAGATATGTCTGCCCTTGTGTGTACTAAACCTCCTCCGCCGCCACCGCCACCGGATCTTACTCCACCGCCGCCGCCGCCGCCGATAGCTAAAACTTCAAATTCAAGAAGTCCTTGAGGGGCATTCCATACACAGTCCTCAAAAAATTCAATAATTACTGTGCCTGTAACCTTTCCATCATCAATATATCTCCAACAACCAACTAGGGGAGGATCCACAGAATTTTCGCAGGAATAGGAGAAAGAAATTTGGCCATTACCTCCGTTACCACCCTCTCTGGTTTGTTCATCGCTTGATGTTCTACCTCCACCGCCTCCACCGCCAGGGAATCCGCCGGGTTCACCCTTTGTATTACCATTCTCACCGCCATCACCACCCTCTCCACCATTTGGCGAATCTCCACCATCTCCACCATCTCCTCCGGCATTCGACCCATTACCCCCATTTGTTCGGATAGTTCCAACTCCCTGACTTGCAAGTCCTCCGGATGCACCGTTTGTAATGTTATTTGCAACCGAGTTTCCACCTTTAGCCAATAGTATTGGATTTGAACCATTTGATGCCCTTGACACCCATGAGTCACTTCCTGCTGCAGAGGATACACTTCCCGGACCTGAAAAATAATAGAGGGTTTCGCCGGGGGTTACTGTGATAGTGGATTCAGAATATGCTCCAGCTCCACCGCCTCCAGACCTTCCAGAATTTTTATCTCTGTCTCCCCCTTTTCCACCGCCTCCCCAGGCTTTCATTGTTATTTGGGTGACACCTGATGGCACAATGAACGACCCACTGTTAGTGAAAGTAGATCCGCAGGAGCACTCCAAATTGGGATCGACGATTGCTCCTCCAGTTACTCCCTTGTTTGATGGGGTTTTATTTACTATCAATGGCGCTCGATAAGGACCGGTAAGATTCTCTCCGCTTATTCCGTTTGTATTATTGTTTTCAAAATCTTCTTCGACAAAAATGGTATTGCATTGATTCGTGTTCAATGGACGAATAATTGCCGATCCATTATTTTTTAAATCCTCACCGATTTCAAGTGACCCGGATAGGGTTGTAAGGCCATTATTCGTAAAGTTTTCTCCAACAGTGGTATTCCCAAGATTTAAGGTTCCATTTCCATTGTTCGTAAGATCTTCACCGATGGTCAATGTGCCAAGTGAGGAATTCAGTACACCATTATTTATCAAATCTTCTGTTACACTGAAACTTCCAGTATTGTTGACAGTGACGCCTGACGAAATAATTACATTTTCATCTTCGCTAATAAATCTAAAAATTCCGGCGTTATTAAAAGGAGCATTTATGCTTAGATTGCTATTTTGATCAACAATGATGCTACCCGATGATGTATTTGTGATTCCCAATGAACCACTACCTATTGTCAGCAGGGATAAGTTTAAGTTTCCAGAGTTTGTTAAGGAGCTGGTACCATTCATGACCAAAGTTCCCGAGTGGGTGCCTGAATTTTTAAAAGTGCTTGAGTTGTTAAGAGTAATAGTATTTGACGATGTCCCTGCATTTAAAAATGAACTTGAATTGCTTACAATAACAGGTCTTGAAATTGTACCTCCTGATCTTATGTCTAAAATTCCATTTGTTAAAGTTAAGGTTCCAGTACCTGCATATTGCCCTCCTGCAAAGACTATTAACGAACCTTCATTTACGATAGATCTATTGCCCCCTTCGATTCTTCCAAAAACTTCAATATTGTAGGAATTAGTTGCAGTAATTGTTCCTGAAAAAGTTCTTGTTCCTAAAACTCGAATCGTTACTCCTGTGTTAGCTCCCAAAGTTATTGTTTGGGTAAAATTTATGTCGACACAAATAACAGCGTTATTATTCCCTGCAGGTAGGGTATAATTTGCGTCAGTAATACGAGTCACGGTACACTGCCCCAATACTGTTTCAGCCCAGGTCAGGCTGAAAAGCAAAAAAACGAGGATAAGAAAGCGGGGTAATTGCATAAACTGGTACTTGTCTGTGATTTAGCTATGCAATCTAGAAAAACAAGTTTACCGTTCTATCTATTTTAAGGTAAAAATTCAAAAAAACATTAAAAAATACAAATAAATATATGTATAAGTATATAATAAATTTTTAATTTTCAAAAACATGTAATAAATAGTATTACAAAGCATGAAAACTGAATTTCAAATAAATAATAATACGGTTCAAACTTCTAAAAAATAGGGTATCACCAGTAAATAACGAATGGAAATATTTTCCTATTAAAGGGTTAGCGTCGTGATTTGCCGTAGTTGGAAGGGGGAAATTTGATTAATAAAACTAAATCTCTTAAAGATTTAGCGTTTGCGAAGGTTAATACTCACTAGTGGTGCTATACGGCAACTCCTTCGGATGTTTGTAAAATCGATTTTATGTGTAGTCACTTAGTGCCGGAACCGAACTAAGTGGGGATTTTTACCTAGATGACTTCAAAGAAAGTCACCTATATTCATTCATGCTGGTACACATTAAAGAATTCAGTAAGAATTACAGTTTTCTTTTTCTAGTTGATCTTATTTTTTGATCAGTTTCAGTTGTTCTGATTTATTTTCCCAAAAAATTTGGGCGATATACACACCGGGCCTTGCATTTTCCAAATGGGAATTGACCACTGCGGATACTCCCTCCGGTTTAGAAACGGTAAAGGTTGTAGTGATTCCCCGAAAGTCAGAAACGCTAATTTGAATTTTACTCCCGACATAGCCTGATTTATCAATCAAAGACAGGGATACCGTTGTTCCCATTACGCTTGGATTAGGGTAAACAATCCAAGCACCTGTAGAAATAGAAGTCTTTGGGATTTGCACTCCTACTACTTTGGAGACAGAAGACTGACCATTAAAGTCTACTTGGCGAATTCTATAGAAAATGTCTCCTCCAGAGAGTGGGAGATTTTCGTCCTCAAATTCATATTCAGTGATGGAGTCTTTCCAGCCGGCACCTTGAAGGGTGCCGATTTTCTGAAAGTTTTTGCCTGCTTCTACGGAACGTTCAATCTCAAAGTGGGAGTTTTCCCACTCTTTTGCTGTTGCAAACTTGATTCTTGTAATTTTTAAGGCAGCATCGAATCCAGCTCTAAGGTGTAAAAGGTCGACTGGTAAAATTCTACAGCCTGGATTAAATTTACCGTTAACTTGCTCTTGAGTTTGACAATTATTAAATGGGCAAGGGGGTGGGTAACTTCCACATACATATACAATTGCATCATCTCTTGCTATTACTTTGGATCCTCCATTAATCACAATGTCTCCCCCAATATCAGTAACACTTGTCCCCCCAAAAGTCACATCCGAGTTCCCGCTAACAATCAAATCTTCTTCAATAAAAGTTTTGGAATTTCCATAACTATTCAACTGGTTTCCTGATCCGCCTGTTACTTCAACATTTCCTTGAACAACCAGTCCTCCTGAAACATTTATTTCTGAATTATTACCTGAAAACTTCACTGAATTGGTTACTATTAAATCTCCACCGCTTAGGATATTTATTTCAGATTTTTGATCAAGATCCAATGATTTAGTTTTAACTCCTCCCGAATCATCCCCGGTAATGTTTAGAATAACATTGTTTCTTGCTTCAATTGCCTTCGAGGTATTTAAATTATCAAGGATTTCAATAGATCCTCCATTGTTGGTTTCTATTGTTATATTAGTTTTTGTACTGTTAACACCGGCAGAAATAATTAAATTTTGATTTATCCTTAATCTCCCACCGTTTACAGCAATTTTTTGGTTTACCGCCTGAGAAGCTATGGTAATATTTCCGGTAACCGTAAGATTTCCATTTGTATTGACAATCAGCTGGGTGTGGCTATCTAAATTAAGAGATGCGAGAGTTACGTTATGGTTGATTATTATTTGGATGAAGCAAGCAGCAGTTCCTGCTATCGGATTTTGTGAAGGATGATTCATGGTACCTGAGCAACCTCCGGTACTTGGATTCCTGACCCAGCCTCCCACTCCGTTAGAAGTATAGTTAACCTGAGCAAGGCTGGAAAGGCTCACAAAAAATCCTAAAAAAAATAAAAGTCCGATTACTGATCTTCGAATCATTAACATACAGTTTAGATTCATAAAAATGAAATTCAAAATAAAAAAAATGAATTTCAAATACAAGTGTCTGCTTTAAAAAAATTGTAAAGCCTAATAAAAAAATTATTGTAGTCTTTTAAAAGGAATCGAACCCTGATTGTTAAGTTAGCTTGTTAAATTTTCATTTTTTTAAAGAGAACCAATCAGCGATTTTTTCATCTTTTAACGGTTAAGGAACCCTTGTCTCATTTTCGGGTCGATTAGTTTAAAATTGGAACACTTAGGTTTTCCAGGCGTTCCTTTTATTGAACTTGAAAATGAGATTTTTTGGCCGCCTGTCTTCACTATTTATGCAGATCAAACCTTAGAATTGTCCTTGGTGCCTTTCATTCGTTTCAGGAGAGATTCCACGGACTTCTGTGAGATGAAGGCGAACATTGGTTATCTTGGGATTCTCATTCGTTGCATTTCTTCATTCTATAAGAAGTCATGACTAGTATTACTTAGCAGTTTAAGTATTTTGGCAATCTTACGGTTTAGACCTAATTCTATGATTCCAGTTCCTTTTAACTCAAAAAAATATCCGCTTTTTGCCAATAAGCAGGTAAAGCAAGGTTTGAGGCACAAATGAAAGGGTGTTGTTCAGGCCATGGTTCATCATTCGACGGTTGTCCTTCAATTTGACCTTTATCTTTTCTTTAAAGCTTTATTTTACTATTTCTGACGAAGATGTCTGCAAGTAAACTCTTTTTAGAATGGCAGTCATTTTCTTGAATCTGGAAAACTAACCTACCGTCGTAGAATCACTTTATGATATTCCTGTTTGTTCCCCCATGAAATTTCGAACGTGTAAATTCCAGCAGCTTTTCTTCTCAGTATTTCAGAAAGCTGATCGCTGAGTAGCCTGCTCGAGATGCCTTCGATCACATCAAATACGCCGGTGGCAGAGATGATTCTGACTGTAATTTTTTCGTCATTGTAAGCTCCGGTATCTATCATCTCCAAGTTGATTGGATCACCCGTAGTAGGATTAGGGAATACTCTCCATAAAGTCATACCTGTCACCGGTTCTATTTTGATGGCTCGCGTATCACTATAGGTAAAAGCTCCATCGAAGCCAAACTGCTTTAATCGATAGAAGATATTTCCCCCTGTGAGCGGCAATTTCATATCCTGATAAGCGTAATCCACAGGCTTGTCCGAGTATCCCGCCCCGGCAACCTCGCCGATGGTTTCCCATGATTTCACGTCATTTACTGAGCGCTCGATTTCAAACCGGTCATTTTCCCATTCCTTCGCCGTGGCCCAGTTCAGGTCGCCTGAGCGGATGGAAGAATTGTACTTGGCATTGAAGTAGAGGTATTCGAGAGGTAGAATACGGAAGTTAGGGAAGCGGATATAGATAACTCCTTGAAAGCCGCTACTTCCACCAAATCTTCCGGCACCTGCACCTGATCCATAGGTGGAAGCGGGTTCACCCAGTCCATTGTTATTTCCATTGCCTCCTGCAAAAAACTGATCTCCGTTTGATCCGGTGTATTGGCTTCCACCAAACCCTGCTTCATTCTTTATTGCTCCGGAGGCTGTTCCTCCACCTCCTGCACCATAGAAAATCTCCTCCCCGGAAATGGTTCGCATCATGCCATTTCCTCCCGAACCACCAGTTATCACGGCCCCGCTTCCTGAGGAGGTTCCGTCTCCTCCTAATGTTGAGACTCCCCCGCCTCCGGCACCTGAAGAACCGAAAATTTGGACATACCCAATTCCTCCATTATTTCCGGCAGTTCCTGAGCCTCCTTGGGACACCTTCGTGCCATGGGCTGCACCACCACCACCAGAGGCGCCAGTTTCACCTTGTCTGATTAATGGGTCAGCACTTGTGGATCCTCCGCCTCCTCCCCCTGGTGCATTGAGATCGGTGAATGTATTGCTTCCCACGAAGTTAAATGCAGGTCCGATGAAGGAAGAAGGGAATCCTGATTCACCTTTTTCGGAGGTGGAGCTAGCTCCCTGGCCTTGACCCCCCGGAGTCATTTGGAATACAGCGTTTTGAAGACCAGGTAGCCCATTCATGGTGATTCCCAGGTACTGTTGATAGATTACCGATCCTCCTCCTCCTCCTCCGGCTGCTTCGCCAAAGCCTCCTCCTCCGCCACCGCCTACGACGAGCACTTCAAATTCGTCCAGTCCAACCGGCGCAGACCAGGCACAGTCCCCGGTAAACCGGATCACCGTAAATCCTTCGGAGTCGGTATATTGAAATACGTCTCCGGAACCAGTGCAAGGGGGAAGTGGGGTACAGTTGTAATTGATCACTATTCTGCCATTTCCGCCTATTGTGCTCACGATCGCTTGGGCTAGACGATCGGCCATAGGCTCAGTGGGAGGGGCTACCGTGGCAAAAATATTGGCTCCGTCGAACACAGCGAATATTGCACCGCCTGGTTTTACACTTATCGTCCGTGTAGCGGTATCCCCTCCCAATCCTTCTCCAAAAACATCAATGGTTACTTCGATGATTCCGGCAGGTACATAGAAAACGCCATTTCCACCGGCCTCCAAAAACTCTTTGCTACAGGAAACCCCGTAAGGAACGGTATTATTATTTGGCGGATAATAGGTACAGAGTTCCGAGTCTTTTTTGATAGAATTGATGGTTAAAATTGTGGTGCCCTCATTGGAATAGGGCAGTGAGGTAAAGGTAAATTCCCCAGGTGTGGTGACTGTCACGGGAATTGTTTGATTAGGACCTCCACTGGCGCCATCGATGCTATAGTTGATGGTGTAAGTGCCTATGGTGAGCTCTTTACTGTGTATGGTAAATGTGGACGTGAAGGGAGGAGCAGATCCTAAAGTAGGGTTAACCACATTGATCGCAACTATGGGATAGGTGGGATTCTCCACGGTTATTATGCCCGTCGCGCTAATTGATCCGCATCCTCCTGTTAAAGGAATGCTGTAATTGAATACGCCGAATTCAGTTGGAGTCCCTGAAATGGTCAATACTCCGGCGTTCCAATTTGGGGTCACCCCGTTGGGAAGATTGTAATTTACGCTCGCACTTTGAGGGACAATTCCGGTGGCTCCTGTCGTGATATGTGTAATGATGATAGGGGAAATCGTGTTGAGGCAAAGGGCTGGGTTGGGATTGACCGGAGTTACTGTATTGTTAGGGGTTACCGTGACTTGGATTGGTGCTGTCGGTGTTGACTCGCAAACTGTACCGTTCAAGGTAGAAACTGTAACTCTTCGGTATTGTGTCGTTATAGCTAATCCGGAAGGAACATTGTAGGTCGCCAAGCTAGCTCCGCTGATGGTGGACCAGCTGGAAAAAGGACTCATTGCACTTTCCCAACGATAGGTAATGGCTCCTGATCCTGTTCCGATTGTTGTACTTGTAAAAGCCACGGGGTCTCCTCCTTCGCAAATAGTTTGGTTAGCCGCAATAGCACCTGCAGTGGTCACGGTCTGAACTGTCACCTCGATCGGTGCGGTTGGGATCGATTCGCAGGCTACACTGTTGAGGGTAGAAACGGTGATTCTTCTGTATCTTGTGGAAGCCATCAACCCTGCGGGGGGATTATAGGACGCTGCATTAGCTCCACCGATCGGGGACCAGCTGCTAAAAGGACTCACCGTACTTTCCCAGATGTAGGTAATTGCCCCTGAACCGGTTCCGGCTGTTAAACTTGTCAAAATTGCCGGATCACCTCCGATACAAATCGTTTGGGGTGCTGCAATATCACCTGGAGTAGGAACTGCCTGAACGATTACTTCTATCGCGGGTGTAGGGTCTGATTCACAGGCCACTCCGTTAAGGGTAGAAACAGTGATTCTTCTGTATCGTGTGGAAGCCATCAACCCTGCGGGGGGATTATAGGAAGCTGAGTTAACTCCACTGATCGGGGACCAGCTGTCAAATGGACTCACGGCACTCTCCCAAATGTAGGTAATTGCCCCTGAACCGGTTCCGGCTGTTAAACTTGTCAAAATTGACGGATCTCCTCCACTGCAGATCGTTTGTGGTAACGCAGTTGTTATGGCCCCGGCAGTCGGAACAGCTTGAAGAGTCACTTGTACAAGTTCCGTAGGAACGGAAACACAGACCACAGTTCCGGAAGTGGCAATGGTTGTCCTTCTATATTGGGTCGTGGTAGTCAATCCTGCAGGTACATCATATGTAGCTCCAATTTGTCCTGAAACTGTTGTCCAGCTTGGAGTGGCCAAATTTGTATTGGATTCCCATAGGTAGGTGATAACTCCTGATCCAGTTCCTGCAGTGGTACTCGTAAATGCCAACGGGTCACCCCCGCTACAAATCGTTTGATCCGAAGCGATAATGCCGGCAGTAGGGGTGGCTAGAATGGTGATCGTTCCCGTTGCAGTTGCTGGAAGACAATTTCCAGTGGTGGTAATGGTATAGTTGAATGTTCCGGAGGCTGTCGGTGTGCCCGTGAAACTTAAGGTTACACCATTCCAAGAGGTTGTCACTCCCGGAGGTAAACCTGAAACAGTCGGACCAGCAGTACTACTTCGGGCGGCGTACGTGATATCATCAATGGGAGAATTTTGACAGATCGTCTGATTATCTGATCCCACTGGGGAAGTAAGTTCAATAAATGTGGAAAGCGTACCAAAAGAAATGTCGTCGATTGCAAAATCATTTCCCGGTAGTGATGGTTGAAGGTTCACTATTCGAACGGTGATCGGACCGCTGACACTTCCCGAATTCCAAGTTCCACTAAACCGTTGCCATCCATTGTTTACATTGGTGTTTACTCCAGCAAGTAGATCTGCAATGGTTCCAACTTGGGCACCATTCACTTCGAACCTTAATCTTGCAAAAGGCCCGGCAGCAT
>JBILPR010000123.1:0-11352 GCA_044373795.1 Algoriphagus sp.
TTGGGGCATTGATCTTTTCCTGGATTGGGGATATTCTCCTGATGTGGCCAGATTTATTTGCATACGGGCTTGGATCCTTCCTTTTGGCACATGTCTGCTATATCATCGGTTTCAAAGTCGCTCAAAATGCTCCTGAAAGACTCGCCAATATCAATTTCATGAAGCTGTTCCTTTTCAATCTTCCCATTTACATTTCAGCAGCCATTATCTTTTATATGGTCAATCCAAACCTCGGAGTTCTGAAAATTCCTGTCATCCTGTACATTTTGGTCATTGTAAGCATGCTCAGCACTGCACGGGATCGATATAGTAAATGTAACCAATCCTCATTTTGGCAGGTTTTTATAGGTGCTTGCTTGTTTTTTATTTCGGATGGGGTAATTGCAATCAGCAGATTTTACCAAAATTTTCCTGAAGCCGGAATCCTGATCATGGGAACTTATGCAATAGGCCAATTACTGATCGTCATGGGAATACGATCCCATATCATACAGCCTCAATAAAAAAGGGGCCGAAGCCCCTTTCTTTATTTCTTTAAACTAACCCTGATGGATAATTCCTGAAGCTGATCATCGGCGATCGTGCTTGGCGAATCTATCATCACGTCCCTTCCAGAATTGTTTTTTGGGAAAGCGATGTAATCCCTGATAGAATCTGAGCCTCCGAAAATGGCGCAAAGCCTGTCAAATCCAAATGCAATTCCTCCGTGTGGCGGAGCTCCGTATTCAAATGCTTCCATTAAAAAACCAAACTGCTTTTGTGCCTCCTCGTCCGAAAATCCGAGATGCGTAAACATCAATTGCTGAGTCGGACGGTCGTGGATTCGGATCGAGCCCCCTCCAATTTCCACTCCATTGATAACCAGATCATAGGCGTTTGCCCGAACTTCTCCCGGATCAGTTTCCAATAATGGAATATCTTCCCGCTTGGGTGAAGTGAATGGATGGTGCATTGCATGGAACCGCTTTGACTCCTCATCCCATTCCAAAAGGGGGAAATCAACCACCCAAAGCGGTTTGAAAATTGTCCTGTCTCTCAAGCCAAGATCTTCTCCCATTTTAAGTCTCAATTCAGACATCTGTTTTCTGACTGACTTTGCATCTCCGCTCAAAACCAAAATCAAATCTCCCGGCTTTGCTTCGAACGCATTTGCCCAAACTTGAAGGTCATCGGTGGAATAGAATTTATCAACGGTCGACTTTAACGATCCGTCAGTATTGTATTTCAAATAAACCAGACCTTTTGCTCCGATTTGCGGACGCTTCACCCAGTCTGTCATCTCATCAAGTTGCTTTCTTGTGTATTCAGACGCTCCTTTGGCGCAGATTCCCACTATCAGTTCTGCCTGATCAAAAATTGAAAACCCTTTACCCTGAACTAATTCGTTCATTTCGACAAACTTCATGTCAAAACGAAGATCCGGTTTGTCATTTCCGTAATACTTCATGGAGTCAGCGTACGTCATGCGCTTCACTTCTTCCAATTCTACTCCTTTTACTTCTCTGAAAAGATGTCTGGTCAGGCCTTCGAACGTACTTAAAATATCCTCCTGAGTTACAAAGGCCATTTCGCAATCAATCTGAGTAAACTCAGGCTGGCGATCTGCTCTGAGATCTTCGTCGCGGAAACATTTCACAATCTGGAAATACCTATCAAAACCGCTTACCATCAGCAATTGCTTAAAGGTTTGCGGTGACTGAGGCAACGCATAAAATTCACCTGGATTCACCCGACTCGGCACTACGAAATCCCTAGCACCTTCAGGCGTTGATTTAATAAGTACCGGAGTTTCTACTTCGATAAATGCTTGAGCATCCATGTATTTTCGAGTTTCCTGCATCATTTTATGACGAAGCTGAAGTTTTTCACGGACTACATTTCTCCGCAAATCAAGATATCGATATTTCATCCGGAGCTCATCGCCACCGTCTGTTTCGTCTTCAATAATGAATGGGGGCACTTTGGCAGAATTAAGAACCTCCAAAGATTTCACTTTGATCTCAATGTCGCCGGTGGGAAGCTTGTCATTTTTAGAGGTTCGCTCGATGACAGTTCCGGTAGCCTGAACAACAAATTCACGCCCAAGTTGACTCGCTTTTTCTAAAAGAGACTTATCAGACGAGCCTTCCTCAAAAATCAGCTGAGTCAGTCCATACCGGTCTCTCAGATCTACCCAGATCAATCCACCTTTATTCCTTACCCGCTGTACCCAGCCGGCAAGAGTTACTTCCTGATTTTGATGATTAAGGCGCAGTTCTCCACAAGTGTGCGTTCTCAGCATGATATAATTCTATTTTGGGAGGACAAAGATAAAGAAATGAAAATCATCCCGCGCTTATGATTGAATGAATAGCTTCCATTTTGATTAATTCTTTGAAGAAATACAGAGTAAGGGCCCATTTTTTTGAAAAGAGTGTAATATTGTAGCTCCTCAATCGAATTGAATAAAATTAAAAATTGAATAATAAGCCGTCAGTTTTCTTCGTTGGCATTATAGTTGGTAGACGATAAAAGGAAGGATTATTCCTCAAAACTTGGAAAAAACCCCCGTTTTCCCTTTTTTGAACCAAATTTGTATTTCCCCCATATAGATTAGACAGTAATGAAAAAGATTTGGATTGGTATTGCATCGCTTGTAGTCACTTTAGGCGTAGCAACCTCCCTCCAGTATTTTAGCTTGCCGCTTTTTTCCAAGACAGAAACTACCCCGGTAAACCAAATCGAAGAGACTGCTCCCAAAGAAGTATTCCTTTATGGAATCAACGTCACTGGACTCAATATCGTGGAAGGTACGGTGAGCCGAAATCAAACACTTGGATCGATTCTGGCACCATTCAATGTCCCTTACCAAATCATCGATGAACTGGCCAGAAGATCTAAGTCAGTTTTTGATGTAAGAGGAATTTCAATTAATAAGAAGTTCACCATTCTCACTCCGGAGGATTCCACCAAAGCTCAATTTTTTATTTACGAGCCAAATCCCGCAGAATTTATAGTCTTCAATCTGGACTCACTCAATATTTACAAAGCTGAAAAGCCCGCAGAAATCAGAAGCAGGGAAGTGGGCGGAGTCATCCAGACTTCTTTATATGTCGATATGGTGAAGCAGGACGTGTCACCAGATATGATTGACCAGTTCGCAGATTTATATGGTTGGTCAGTGGATTTCCAGCGCTTGCAGAAAGGCGACAAATTCAAAGTCGTTTACGAGGAAAAAATAATTGATGGAAACGTCATCAGCGTTTCCGACATCAAGCTTGCTTATTTTGAGCATATGGGAGTTCCTTATCATGCAATCCCATTTGACCAAAATAAAGAAATCAACTTTTTTGATCAGGATGGAAACAGCCTAAAGAAAGCTTTCCTAAGAGATCCCCTCAAATACACCAGAATCAGCTCAAGATACAATCTGAAGAGATTCCATCCGGTACAGAAACGCTACAAAGCACACCTTGGAACAGACTATGCAGCACCTTCCGGCACTGAGATCAGATCAGTTGGCGAAGGAACGGTTTTGGAAGCGAAATATACTTCTGCCAACGGAAATTATGTGAAGATCAAGCATAATGGCACTTACACCACGCAATACCTACACATGTCAAAAATCGGAAAAGGCGTAAAATCCGGATCAAGAATCAGACAAGGTCAAGTGATTGGGTATGTGGGAAGCACAGGCCTAGCCACAGGACCACACTTGTGTTTCAGATTCTGGAAAAATGGTAAACAGGAAGATTGGCTTCAGGAAAAAATCCCTCCTTCCGAACCTGTTTCTGCTTCAAACAGAATGGCATTCGAATCCAAAAAATCTGAAGCAATGGGTCTGTTAGCCGGTATTTCTCTCTCTGACAATCCTGAAGAAATGCTTGCTAAAAAAATGGAGGATGAATGGGGTACTCCAGGACATTAATTCATTTTGCAGAAATACTAATTGATTGATCCTTTGGCTTTGAGCCGATGTTTCTTCCTACTCAATAGATGGACCAAGAACAATCCATACGGATCAACAAATACCTGAGCGAAGTTGGGTTTTGTTCAAGAAGAGCTGCTGATCAGTTACTGGAACAAGGGCGAATTACCTTAAATGGCAAAATTCCTGAATTGGGAACCAAAGTCGGCCTGGAAGACGAAGTCAGAGTAGATGGAAAACTGGTGGGAAAACCCATTGAAAAACATACTTACATCGTTTTTCACAAGCCCGTTGGAATAGTTTGCACCACCGATACCAAAGGTGAAAAGGATAACATCATTGATTTTATCAAACATCCCCAGCGGATTTTCCCGATCGGCAGGCTTGACAAAGACAGCGAAGGGCTTATTTTTTTAACCAGTGAAGGGGACATTGTCAACAAGATCCTCAGATCCAAAAACAATCACGAAAAGGAATATATCGTCACAGTTGATAAACCTGCCAACGATCATTTCATCCAGAAGATGTCCCAAGGAGTTCCGATTTTGGACGCGGTAACTGATCCATGCAAAGTGGAACGAGTCAGTAAATTCAAGTTCCGAATTATCCTCAAACAAGGGCTAAATCGGCAGATCCGAAGAATGTGCGAGTACCTGGGATTTAGTGTAACTCAACTCAAGAGGATTCGAATCATGAATATCCACTTGGATATCCCTGTCGGAAAATGGAGAGATCTGACGGAAAAAGAATTGAAAGAGCTGAAGGAATTGGTGGCTGATAGTTCCAAGACCTTTAATGGGGATAAATGAGAAAGATTTTCTGTATTTCAAGAATCTCTCATTTCAATTTCGTCACCATTATTTTATCAATTCTCTGCCCATCTTTATCGATCACCTCTAGCTCATATCCTTCAATTTTTATCTTTTCTCCAATCGAAGGAACCTTACTGCTCTTATGGATGATTAATCCTGCCACTGTCGTGAAAGGGGAATTTTTACTGTTCAGATTAAGATCAAAATATTTTACAAAATCAATCAACGAATACTGCCCATCCACCAGCCAACTGTTTTCATCGCGAGGAACAATCTGATATTCGTCCTGATCAAATTCCGTGGATTCCCCAACTAACGCATCCACCACATCATCCATTGTCACAATCCCAATAGTAGAACCGTACTCGTCTATCACGATGCCATAGTGTAATTTTTCTTTTTTGAAAATCTCCAAAACCGGATAGGCAAAGGAAGTCTCGTTTATAAAAAGAGGTTTTTTCAGATAATCCGCCAGTTTAAATCCAGACTCTAGCTGGGGAGAAAAAAGATCTTTGAGAAGAACCAAACCAATAATATCATCCAGATTATTGTTTCTACAAACCGGATACGCTGAATGCTTTTCCTGATTTATTTTTGCACTAATCGTTTCCCAAGAATCAGTAATGTTGAAAAAGACCAAATCTGTCCGGTGGGTTAACAGGCTATTAATTCTTCGATCTCCCAGTTCAAAAACTCTTTCAACAATATCCTGCTCAATATTCTGAATTTCTCCACCTTCTGCACTTTCTTTGATCAACGCTTTAATTTCTTCTTCCGAAACACGTGAATCCATTGGTTTCTTAATTCCAAACACCAGCAACAGGAAATCATTAGAGGAAGTGAGTAACCACACGAACGGGCCTGTGATTTTTGACAAAATGTTCATCGGCCTGGCCAATGCTATAGCGATCGGCTCCGGAAATGTCATTCCAAGTCTCTTGGGAAATAACTCTCCTAAGACAATGGAGAGGTAAGTGATGAAAATTACAATGATTCCTGTTGAAAGAGTTTTTGCATAGGGTGCTATCCAATCAAATTGAACCAGAAAACCTTCTACGTCATTCGTAAGGTTTTCTCCGCTATACACACCTAGCAAAATTCCAATTAAAGTAATTCCGATTTGGACCGTAGAAAGAAAACGGGTTGGGTTTTCAGATAATTCTAACGCTTTATTAGCTCCCTTAATGCCTTTTTTGCTGGCGGTTTCCAGTTTGAATTTTCTGGATGACACCAATGCAAGCTCTGACATTGCAAAAACACCATTGAGCAACACCAAGGCGATAATGATTAAAATTTCCATTTGAGGAAGATCTGTTTAATTTAATAAGTTGCCAATTTAATCAGGTTTCTATGAATACTTCTTTATAAAATAACCTCCGCTAAAATTGGAGACAATTAAATTTGAAAATTTGACCAAAATCTGAGGATTATATTCATCGTGTTTTCGGTTTAAAGCAACCAAACGTTTTATCCAATTCTCCCCCAAATCGCAAAAATTGATTGGATTAAAACCTCTTTTGGAACTTATTAAATCCAAAAGGAAGTAAATTAACGCTCGGTAAAAAATGACTCTATGATAAGCCCATCCATAAACCAAAGCTCAACTTCTACTCTTGAATCGACCTTCATTTCTCACCAAAAGACATCCAAAGAATGGAGAGTATCGAGTGCCGAAGAAAGAATTGAGCGACTCAATCGAATCAAAAACTGGATCAAAAAGAATCAGGATGAAATCAGAAATTCACTTTGGGCAGATTTCAAAAAACCCATCCCGGAAACTGATCTGAGCGAGATTTATCCGGTCACCTCAGAAATCAACCATACAATCAAGAATCTGAAGTCCTGGATGAAATCAAAATCGGTGTCTACACCTTTAGCAATGATTGGAACCAAAGGAAGGATTCAAGTTGAGCCCAGAGGAACTTCGCTGATAATTTCTCCCTGGAATTACCCTTTCAATCTGGCCGTTGCCCCGATGATTTCTGCTTTGGCCGCAGGATGTACAGTGATCATCAAGCCTTCAGAAATGACTCCCCACACTTCAACCCTGGTCCAAAAAATGGTGGAGGAGCTTTTTGACCCCTCCGAGGTAGCTGTTTTCCAGGGAAAAACTGATGTCGCCCAACATTTACTGAGTCTACCATTTGATCATATTTTCTTTACGGGAAGTCCGGCAGTGGGGAAAATCGTGATGAAAGCTGCTTCTGAGAATTTGACTTCAATAACCCTGGAGCTCGGGGGGAAATCCCCAGCAATTGTAGATAAAACAGCGGATTTGAAAGATGCTGCCGGAAAATTGGTGTCCGGAAAATTCATTAATTGTGGTCAGACTTGTATTGCGCCCGATTATATCCTCGTACATCATGAACAATACAGT
This sequence comes from Algoriphagus sp., assembly GCA_044373795.1. Lineage (GTDB taxonomy): Bacteria > Bacteroidota > Bacteroidia > Cytophagales > Cyclobacteriaceae > Algoriphagus. The sequence continues at coordinate 7,097 of JBILPR010000123.1, forward strand.
CAGCTGGTAATGGAGCTGAAATTGTCTATTCAGAAAATGTATGATCCACACTTTAAAGGAATAGATAAATCTCCCGACTTAGCCCGAATAGTCAATGAAAAGCACTTTTTGAGAATAAACGGATACCTGACTGATGCAATTGGAAAAGGCGCTTCGCTGGAGTTTGGAGGTAAGACTGATATTTCTCAGCGATACATTGAGCCAACAATATTGGCCAACGTTACTGATCATATGGAAGTGATGCAAGAAGAGATCTTTGGCCCCATATTTCCAATCATGACCTATCAAAATCTGGAGGAGGCAATAGATTACATTAATTCCAAACCAAAACCATTGGCTCTGTATTACTTTGGAAATGTTTCAGATGTTTCAAAAAAAGTCCTGACCGAAACAAGTTCAGGCAATGCTGTAATCAATGATTGCGTTTTGCACTTCTTACACAACGGACTTTCGTTTGGAGGAGTTAATAACAGCGGAATGGGAAAAGCACACGGCTATTTTGGCTTTCTGGCATTCTCACATGAAAAAGGAGTCCTGAATCAACGCGTGGGATTCAACAACACATCTTTGCTAAAGCCTCCATACGGGCCACAGGCAAAACAAATCATATCATCTTTAATCAAATGGTTTTAAAAATGACCACTTCCAGACAAATCCAATTTTTAAGATTTCTAGTTCCTGCTTTATTCTTACTCCTTATCTGGTCATGTAACTCAGAAAAAGATGAAAATCCTGACGGACTTTTGCCTGGGTTAAATCTGGTTAACCAGCCCTATGGAACCGATCCAAAGCAGACCCTTGACGTTTATCTGCCTGCAGGAAGATCTATCGAAGAAACTCCTCTCCTTATTTATATACATGGTGGAGCCTGGATTGATGGAAGCAAAAGTGAATTCTTAGATTTTCAATCACTCATGGAAAAGTCATTCCCGGAATACGCGTTTGTCTCGATAGACTATCGGCTTTTCAACCTGAATAATGGGGGAAACAAATTCCCAACCCAGGAAAATGACGTGCTTAAATCTATTGAATACATTCTGAGCAAAACTGCGGGGTGGAATATTTCCAACAAAATTATCCTGGCAGGTGCAAGTGCGGGAGGACATTTGGCGCTTTTGCATGGCTATAAGCATCAGGATATCGGTAATATCCTTGCAGTGATCGCCTTTTTTCCTCCTACAGATCTTGCTCCCTTTTCTGAGTTTAACTCAATCACATCAGCTCTTTTATCCGGTCTTACGGGCGGCACTCCGGCAGAACAGCCGAGAATTTATAACGCATCAAGTCCGGCAACTTTTGTGAATGAAAATTCGATTCCGACTGTATTTTTCCATGGCACGACAGATGCAGTAGTACCCATCAGCCAAAGCGAGATTCTGAAAAAAGAATTGGAATCTTTTAAACTTCCTTTTCTGTACAAATCTGTTCCCGGACAAGGCCATGGATTTACAGAAGCCACTTATGCCACTTTGATTCAGGAAGCTTCTGTTTATCTCAAGACTGTATTGAAATAAAAAAACCCGGTCGAAACCGGGTTACCAAATTTTTTCAGACTCTTTGAAGTCCCGTAGATTGAGCCCTCAACTTGATGGCTTTTACTACTTTCTCTGAAGGCGAAAGCTGGATTAGTTCCAGTTGATCAAGTGTGCTCAGGATCTCCACATATTCTTGCATCAGCGGTTCATCACTATGCAAGGCTTGCACCAAAAGATCTTGCTCCACCTCATTCATTTCCTGATAGATATACCTGATCAGGTCATTTGGGGTAAATGGTTTTATCATAGGCAAAGTTTAACTGTTTCATTTTCTTTCTGAGGTGAATGAGCGCGTAGCGCATTCTTCCCAAAGCGGTATTGATACTGACCCCAGTCTGATCTGCAATCTCCTGGAAACTCATATCTACATAGTATCTCATGATCAAGACTTCTTTTTGAGTTTCTGGAAGTTCTTCAATCAGGCGTTTTACCAAATCTATACCTTCATCTCTGACCTTGCGGTCTTCGATTGTTTCTTCTGAAAATTTGAGAGAATTGAAAATATTTGAACCATCCTCCATCAGGATTGTCGGATACCTCTTGGCCTTTCTGAAATAATCTATGGCCAGATTATGAGCAATCCGCATCACCCAAGGCTGGAACTTTCCTTCCTCATTGTATTTGTCTGAATTGATGGTATTCAACACTTTCACAAATACATCCTGCAGCAAATCTTCGGCAATTTCCTGATCCTTAACAATCAGAAATATTGTGGTATAAATTTTCCTTTGGTATCTGTCTACCAATAAATCAAAAGCTGGCTCACTGCCATTTCTATACTGAGCAATTAGCTCGCTGTCCTGTGGACCTATTCCCTTACTCATTTTAAGTTGGTTTATCTTCAACGTAAAAGTCTAGGCCATAGTATCTGTTAAGGGTGGGAGAATTGGAAAAGCTCTAAAGTAGGATTTCAATGGTCAAGTTGCAAAGAAAATAAGAGGATTATACAGCGTTTTAATCTTTAAAAACCAGAATCAAAACCAGATTTTGAATAATTGAAATATACCCGAATTTAATTCCTTAAAATAGGATACTTGGCAATCCATAAACCAATGACTGTGCCAGATGGTGTTAAAATCTGAGTGCCAAGCTCCTTTTTTTTACTACTTTCTAATCGGGAGATTTCAAAGGCATTGCTTAACTTCGGGGGACTTAAGGTATAATTAATCGATAATGGAACTGAGCGGAAAAGTAATCCAGCAACTGCCCGAAGTAGGCGGTAATTCAAAAAGTGGTAATGCTTGGAGAAAACAAGAATATATCCTGGAAACAGGAGGACAATATCCTAAAAAAGTATGCGTATCTCTTTGGGGGGACAAAATTGACCAGTTTTCTCTGAAGCAGGGAGAGAATGTGACCATGGGAATAGATGTGGAAAGTCGCGAATACAACGGTCGTTGGTATACAGAGGTGAAAGCTTATAAAGTAGATCGCGCCGGCTCTTCAGGGTCAGCTTCTTCGGACATGCCGGAAGTTGACAGTTTTCACTCCGAAGGAGACGAGGACAGATTGCCTTTCTAATAAAAACATGAGTTGATATGTGGGATGATTTTGAGGATGAAGAAGCAGAGTGGGATGAGGATGGAGAATATGATCCCAGAAAGGAGCAAGAAAAAATCTATAAGCATCCCCTGATGATCAAGGCCAAAGAAATCATTGGTCTCACAAGAGCACTGGTTGGCAGCTTAGATGAAGCGAGGCGAGAGTTATATGGAGGATTAATGCTGGAAGACGCGATGGTGATGAGTGCCAAATTTGCAGGGGCAGAATCAATCCCGGATTTTGTGTTGAAAATGGAGAAGGCAGTCATTATGAAAGTGCATGCCAAAAGTCTTTACTCCATGACCTACCAATTAGCTTTAGAAGAAACTCATGCAGAAGAGCATTTGGAACTTCTGCGTCAGGCGATAGAAGAATACAGAAAGCTTTTCATCGAATGGATCAAAGGATTTGATCCTGCCGAAAAATACGATGACGGCTGGGGGATCTTTACAGATTAAAGCTTACCTCCTCCAAACTTAAAACCAAGCCAGGCTCCCAAAATCATTAAAATCAGAGTAATCCCACTCAATAATAACAAGACGTTCAAGGGAATTTCCCAAGGAACATCTCCGATTTTAAATCGAATTGGTTTTTTCCAGTCCATAAACTATAAATGAAATGCGGCTTTCAGGCCGCATTTTTTATTTCTTTAGAATTTCTTTCCACCCTTTTTTCTCTATCTCAACTGCCGACTCCTCTACTTTTTCCCTCAGGGATATTTTGTACAGATCCAATCGTGAAGCTACTTGGACATCAAATGATCCAACAATCGATGCCGCGAGAATTCCGGCATTTTTCCCTCCATTCAAGGCGACCGTGGCTACCGGGATTCCACCGGGCATTTGCAAAATCGACAAAATGCTGTCCCAACCGTCAATGGAATTGGAGCTTTTAATCGGAACACCCACCACAGGCAAACTTGTCAAAGAGGCAACCATCCCGGGCAAATGTGCCGCTCCGCCTGCTCCCGCAACTATCACTTTGATGCCCCGGTCGCGTGCAGTTTCTGCGTAGGATATCATTCGATGGGGAGTTCGATGGGCAGAAACTACCGTCAATTCGTAGCTGACTCCTAACTCTTCCAACATTTGTGCAGCTTCAGCCATGATCGGAAGATCCGACTGGCTTCCCATGATTATTCCCACTGATGGATTCATAGAGTCGAGTTTATTTTTATTA
>JBILPR010000447.1:0-3292 GCA_044373795.1 Algoriphagus sp.
GGTTCCCGGTCATTTGCCTTGAAGTTTGAACAACTTGGAGATCGGAAGCAACCCGTCCCTGAGGTCACGAAGACGATGCTCGATGCGATCGACAATTCTGACAAATGGTTTACGAAGAAAAGTCCTTCAACTTCCCGGATTGAAGCGGCTTATGGGGAAGGTTTAAACCAGATTTTAGCTCAGTTTGAACCTCTTTTCTACCAATGGCAAACTCTCGAAGCCATCTCCAAAAACATCTACGTTTTCGGGATTTTCAGGAATTTGCTGGACGAACTTTCGGTCATCAAGGAGGAAGAAAATATCCTGTTGATTTCGGATGCCAATGAATTTCTGAAGGAAATCACCAAAGAAAATGACGCTCCTTTTATCTACGAGAAGGTTGGAAATAAATACCGAAACTTCCTGATTGACGAGTTTCAGGATACTTCCGGCTTCCAATGGGCGAGTTTCAAACCGCTTCTGGAGAACTCCCTTTCGCAGGGAAATACCAACCTGCTCGTCGGGGATGTGAAGCAATCTATCTATCGCTGGAGAGGCGGAGAGATGAAATTATTGCTGGAGCAGGTGGAGGAAGAAACGGCCATGTTTGGCATCAATCTTCAAAATCTTGACACAAATTTCCGAAGCCTTCCAAACATCATCGAGTTTAACAATGCCCTTTTCAAAAAGCTTCCGGCATCTTTTGAATCTAATTTAACTCAGAGTTACGGGGTGGAGGATCCTTCCATTCTTTCCCGGGCTTATCACGATGTAAGGCAGAAAATTTCCCCAAAAAAGGCTAAATCGACATTTCAGGGAAAGGTTAAAATCGAATTTATCCGAAATAGTAAAGATGAAGACGAAGGCAATTTCACCGAACAAGTCTTGACCAAATTGCCGGGAATGGTGCGGGAACTTCAGGACCATGGCTACAGCTTGCGGGATATTGCGTTTCTCGTCCGAACCAAAGCCGAAGGCGAGGCGATTGCGGATGTAATGATGCAGGAAACCGCCATCAACATTGATCCGAATTACCGATTCGATGTGCTTTCGGATGAGTCGATGTACCTGAATAAATCCGCTTCCGTGAAGGCTTTGGTCGCAGGATTGAGGTATTTGCAGTTTCCAGATGATCCCGTCCAATTCAAGACGATGTGGTATTACCGATCTGTTTTGCGGGATGAGCCTGTAAATCATACACTTTTTGCACTCGATCAAATCCCCGATCACCTGAAAGAAAAGGTGGAATCCTTCCGAAAAAGGGAAACGCTTCTGCTCCAACTTCCACTGATGGAGGCCTTGGAGGAATTGATCGGAGCGCTGGATCTGATGGAAAATGGACTCGAAAAAGCCTATATCTCGGGTTTCAAGGAGGCAGTTTATGATTTCACCGCAAACAATCGATCTGATCTCGCAGGCTTTCTCGAATGGTGGGAGGAGAATCAATCCAAGCGGACGGTGAAAATCCCGGAAGGCCACGACGCAATGCGGATTCTGACGATTCACAAATCGAAGGGCTTGCAGTTTAAAGTCGTGCTGATGCCGTATCTGAAATGGACGATTTTTGATACCAACAAAGGAAATGTGATTTGGTCGCCTTTTGAGGATCGTGAGAAAAATCTGGCTGCAATCATCCCGCTGACTTTGGGAGGCAATCTGGCTAAATCTGCTTTCCATCAAATCTATTCCGACGAGGCGATTTTGGCTTATCTGGATAGTTTGAATATGATATATGTGGCCCTCACACGAGCTGAGGACGTATTTTGGGGCTTGGTTCCTTACAAAGAGAAAATCACATCCCGGAATATGTTGGATGTTCATCTCCAACAAGTACTGGAAAGCGGAATCGAAACAGAGGATGGCCTGAGTTTGTCTGCCCATTTTAATCCCGAAACCAAGGTTTTTGAATTGGGAGATTGGCCGGAAGAAAAGCCTGAGAAACCGGATTTATTACCAGTTCCAACCTTGCGTTGGGCCTATCAGAATTGGTCTGAATTGCTTCAGGTGAAAAAGTATGCGGTGGATTTTTCACCCGAAGGATTGGAGCAGCGGAAGAAGCGAAACTTCGGTTTGCTCGTCCATGAAATTCTTGAAAAGTCCGTCAATCTGGAAGCTGCCAAGAGCAATTTGCAGGCATTTTATTTCGAAGGAAGACTCAGCGAACCCGAAAAGGTTGAAGTTGAAAATCAACTGAAAGACTTGTTTTCAGATCCTGTTTTTGGAGATTGGTTTGAAGGTGAGGGAGTTTTATTGGCTGAGCAGGGGATCTTACTTCCCGGTGGAAAGCAAAAGCGACCCGACCGAATCATCCTCCGCGAAACCGAATCCATCATCGTGGATTTTAAAACCGGGGAGGAACTGGAAAAATATGGAAAGCAGGTTCGTGACTACATGGACTTGGTGCAAAAGCTCACCAAAAAGCCGGTAAAAGGCTATTTATGTTATTTGGAAACCGGTAAAATCGAGACAGTCAATGCATAGTTTTTTAAGAAATACTGCCCGGGAAATACTGGAAAAACATCAGAATCTCCAGAATCTGACCATAGTCCTCCCCAATCGGAGAGCAGGACTATTCTTTACCCAGCATCTGGGAACGCTGATTTCCGAGCCCATGTGGATGCCGGAAGTGAAGACGATTGAGGATATATTTTATCAGTATGCTCAACAGCGCCCTGCGGATGATCTGACCTTGATTTTCGAATTGTATCGGGTTTATACCGATATGCATCCTGAACCGGAGGATTTCGACAAGTTTTTCTTTTGGGGAGAAATGATCCTCAAGGACTTCAATGACGTGGATCAGTTCATGGCTGATGCCAAGAAATTGTATCATCAGCTGGCAGAATTCAAGGAATTTGAGTCGGATCAAAGTTTCCTGACCGAAAGTCAGGTTGAGTTGATTCAGCAGTTTTGGAACTCATTTGTGCGTCAGGATCGGATGCATCAGCAGAAGTTCCTGAAGTTTTGGGAAATGCTCAACCCGCTTTACCAGGCATTTCAGGCTTCACTCAATGTCTCGGGTTTGGCCTATTCGGGAAAACTTTACCGGAAAGTTGCCGAATCGCTGGACCAAATTTCGAAGCCTGAAAAGCATTCGATTTTCATCGGTTTCAATGCATTTACAGGAACCGAAGAGAAGCTGATCAAGCATTTTATTTCCAAATTTGGAGCGGAAATTTACTGGGATTTGGATGGGTATTACCTCCATGACAAGAATCAGGAAGCCGGGCTTTTCTTCAGGGAATACAAAAAGGATAAAATCTTCGGCCCAACTTTTCCCGAGATTATCCCTTCTCAGATCCAGACGCGAAAG
>JBILPR010000448.1:0-3287 GCA_044373795.1 Algoriphagus sp.
ACCTTATAATTTATGAAGTTGACAAACTTAAAATGGGAGAAGATTACTGACTGTAAATCTAATTAGGTAAGGTTCACCGGTTTTGGGATCCAAGCCATAATGACGGGCAGTTTTTACCTGCAATGAATAGTTGTACATACTACCTGACCAACGAAACCTAAGCCTGTTAAAAAAACTTCCATAATGTGCCCTGGTTTTGTTGATGCCAGCAGTTGAGGTTCTCCCTCCGAACGTATTCAAGGCAATCACATGTGCCAAAGCATAGCGTCCACTCCCTTTTGCCCCATCAATTCTCAGCATCAGCTCAAAGGCACAGGGTTCGGCTATATTTTCGATTAAATTATGCCATTTTCCATCGCCAGGAACTTGGCTGTTCAGAAAAGAGCCTATCCTTCCCTTTGCTGTGACAAATCCATCCACATCAAGTTTAGATTTTGGATTTTCCACTCCAACACCGACATTTCCTCCGTTTTTAAGAACCAAAACACTAGAATTATCCTCTTGCTGGATGATCAGACCATTTATACCATCTTTATCGAGATTAAAACTCCATTCCGGTTTGAGCTGCTTAAAATTTTTATAAAAAGAAATTAGCCTGCTGGAACGTCCTACTGGAGTGATCCTGAACCCGTTTTCCCCTTCTCTGGAAATACCGTCGTCTACAATATTGACAGTGGATTCAATTAGATCTGAAAAATGTTTTTCTGAAGGTGCGCTTCCCTTCTTGAAATAATTGATCAGAGATTGTCTGTTTAATAAAGCCATGATTAAATTCTGAAGGTAAAATGATAAACTTCCTCATCTTTGATTTTACTTTTTCCATCTCCGGGAAGGGTTCCTGACCAACTTTCATTGTTTTCAGAAGTTATAATGAGGCTTTCTCCCAAAATCAAATCTTCCAAATCAAAAGGTTCAGCTGGTTGGTAATTTTCTTCCTGGACTAATTCCAGATTTTTAAGAGGGTAGGGAACCAAAATAGACCATGGCTTTCCGACGATTAAAGTGTCCATGCCGTCATCCAAAAGAGTCCCGTCAGAAAAAATATAGTCCCCCTGATCATTCTTGTACATATGAGCGAGGGAAAATCCAGTCAAAAACTTAACATGGGGACTACTAATAATTAAATTGAGAATTTCTGATTTTTTTGCCTCTCTGTTGGCAAAAACCTCAGACACATCCTGGTAAAACCAAGGGCAAATAGTCTCTAGTAAATTCCTGTACAATTTTTTAAATACAAGTCCTGTATCATCGGAATTAAATTTAATTTTCCCCTTGATCACGAGGTATTCATATTGAGGACTCAGAACTTTGAATTGCATGAAAGGATTTGCAATTCCCTTCATGAAGAATTCCATTTCCTTGATTTGTCCAGGGTTAAGTTTTGGCAGGTAAAAACTAGTTTTATCCTCAATTTTGGGGATTCCAACTATTCTAATTACCCCTGGTTCGATGAAATTTTCATAACCGAAATTCCCAAAAACTCTTACAAAACCCAGCCAGCTGAATTCATTTAAAAGCATCTTTTCAAGATCCCACTTTGTGACAGCTCTATGTTTATGCTTGAGGCTTTCGCTTACGCGCCGAAAAAATGATGTTTTATCTTCAAGGGGTCTGCCTCCCGATGAAGGGATCGGCTGTATTAATTCCAGCACACCTGGTAAATTGGCTTCAAAAGACTGAACCCTGAATGCCGGCAATATGGGATTGTGCAGTTTTTCTTCTTCTAAAACTGCTTTTGCCGAAAAAGCATTTAAGTAAATGCCTGAAACCATACTAGCCATTTCAGCATTACTTTTGGTTCTGCAACAAATCCAAAAAAATGAACTAGACATTACCTGGTTATTCCGATTGATATCCTGAGGACTATTGAATGCAATAATTCCGGATCGGGTAAGTCCATATGTCCCATCAAACAAGACATCCTCAATTTTAAATGGCTTCCATTCATCAGAAGAAAGATAAAACCAGTCTAATCTGGGAGCCTCTCCATGAGACCAGCCTTCATTTTTCCCAATTTGAAACAAGACACTAAACTCACTTGGAAATTTTTCAGTTTCCAAACCCAGGAATAGAGCCCCCTGAAGTTCAAAATAAGGCAAAAGTCTATTGTCAAAAACAAACCCATCTTTCAAAAGAAATTTTTTGCCAAAAGGATGAATCTGGATAAAGTTTTCCTCCTTTTCAGTTTGATTCACGAAGGATTTCGTTCCTAAAAAATTTATTTCAGATGAGGATTTGTAATCCAGAAATATATCTGTGGCCATCGGTGAAAAAGGCTCCTTTGGCACTTCAAAGGTAAACCCGGATTTGGGCTTATCAATTTGCCTAATGGTGGACTTGGTCACACTCTTGTTGTAGACGTCGGAGTAGACATCAAATCCAAAACCCATAGCCGGTGAAACCAATTCCATTTTAATAAAACCGGTCTTTTGATACTGAGGCGAATCACCTCCATCTTCAAATGAAAGTCTATAATCCGGAAGGATATTCAATTTGAATAAATCTATCTCTTGGATCAAACGCTCATTCAGAATTTTTCCATCTTCCCCTTCAAACAAATTAACAAACTTTGTATTAACAGAATCAGACGGAGTATACCTAAAGTCAGAAAGTGCCTGGAATTTGACTTTGAAACTATCATTTTGAATTCCATAGGGATACCCGCTAAAATAGGACTGCATATCCTCTCCTGCAGGTAATCCAAAAAAAGTCCAACCTATCTTAAGTTCGTCTAAATCTTTGGAAAACACTTCATCGTTCCCTATCAGTAAATAACTTCCGGCTTTAGGAATTGGACCAAACAAATCGAATGGAATACTCTGATCAAGGGGACCAAAATTACTATGCAGGGACAAACTTTTTAGCTGCTTAACATCGACGGAAATCTTTATCTGTTCAAGCTCCAAAAACTGCAAGAATGAATACGGATGAAAAACATCTTGATTTTTAAGCCCAATTTTTAAAGTCGGCTGATTGATTCCCATGCCATTCAGATGAATCTCTTCGAAGTAGGAGGCAAATTCAGGCATAGACGGACCAAGTGTAAAGCCTAATTTAAAGCCGTTTTCATTCCAGTCCTGCGGTGGAATCACCTCAAAGTTTTCAATTGTACACCAACCCAAATTACTGGTATACTGTAAGTGTAGGGATCCTGAAAACAGTTGATGGAAAATTTCTTCTGGAAGCTGGTCTTTGCTTTTTGAAACAGAAAGCAACATTGCCAGGAAGTATTGATAGCTTTCACTCAAAAAAACAAATGCTATTTCTACTTTTCTTTGACCTCCTTT
>JBILPR010000449.1:0-3286 GCA_044373795.1 Algoriphagus sp.
ATCATCAACAGGATCGAAAAACCCATAAAAAGACCAAACTCCTTTTGCATGAGATTTACAAAATCACCCTGAGCCTGAATCTTTCCCGCAACTGCCACAGGAGTAATCCCTTTTCTTTCAAAGACACCTTTTATGGTCAAATAAAGGGAATCACCTTCTTCCTTTTGAATTTTTTGTTTGTTTTTTATCCAAAGCAACAGACCCTTTCCATCTTTTGAAATCAGAGTTGATCGATATTTATCTAGATTTTCGGCAAGAGATTGAAATCGAACAGAGTCTTTCCAATCCAACACTTTCACCTTTCTCCATCCAAACAATCCAACGATTGGTTTCTCAAGATTCAAAAGCGAAATGACTGTATCTACTTTTTCAAACTGCTGAATTTCGTGTTGTATCTCAAGGATTTGGTCCAAAAAAACAGGGTCAGCCAGTTCGCCATCAGGGTTTTGGATTGCTATCAGCAGGTAATCATTGTCATTTTCAAACATCCTGCTGAATTCCTCATAGAAATCAAGATCCGGATCGTCCTGCGGAAAAAATTGCTCGAAATCGTAATTGAACTGAGGAACGGGTCTGAAAATCAACAAGAGAACAGAAAGTAATCCTGCAATTCCCAGCGCTAAATACGAGCTTGACTTTCGAAACATTTAAAGGAGATTACGATGAAACCTAATACGTATTATTTCCGACCCAAGTATAATAATATTAAAGAGGCTTTGTTTATATGACGTTCCAATTATTGATCTTACTTCTTAACTTGCCACACCTAGAACCAACCAAAATCCAATGAAGCAGTACCACGATCTGATGCAGAAAATCCTGAATGAAGGAGCAAAAAAAGAAGATAGAACAGGCACGGGAACGCTGAGCATCTTCGGACATCAGATGAGATTTGACCTTTCAGAAGGATTTCCGGTGGTGACGACTAAAAAGCTTCATCTTCGTTCGATCATTATCGAATTACTTTGGTTTCTCCGCGGTGAATCCAATATCAAATACTTGAATGAAAACAAAGTATCCATTTGGGACGAGTGGGCAGATGAAAACGGAGATTTGGGACCGGTCTATGGCTATCAGTGGAGACATTGGCCAGACGGAAAAGGCGGTGAAATCGACCAAATCAAAAACCTGATTCACCAAATCAAAACCAAGCCTGACAGCCGAAGACATCTCGTAAGTGCATGGAATGTGGCTGATGTGGATCATATGGCACTTCCTCCCTGTCATACGATCTTTCAGTTTTACGTTGCCAATGGGAAATTATCCTGTCAGCTCTACCAGCGAAGTGCGGATGTATTTTTGGGTGTTCCTTTTAACATTGCTTCTTATGCATTATTCACCATGATGGTGGCTCAGGTATGCGGATTACAGCCGGGAGATTTTGTGCATACGTTTGGTGATGCTCATTTATATTCCAATCATCTGGAGCAAACGGAACTTCAACTCAGCAGAGAAATCCGACCTCTTCCAACCATGAAAATCAATCCCAATGTGACTGATATTTTTGAGTTCAAATACGAAGACTTTGAACTGATCAATTACGACCCGCATCCACATATCAAAGCTGCTGTAGCAATTTGATTTGCTAAAAATCAAAAAGACCGCCTCTGAAAAGGAGGGCACTGAAAAAGTCTTTTAATGCTTAAATGTTAGTAAAAAGGGTGTAGGAAAATTATTTTTCTACACCCTTTTTTTGCATCTTTTTTTATATAAATCACACAATATCATGCTGTTGTGTAAACACAATATTAAGTTCAGTGAATATAGTTCCATCTATGATTTGATCGTACCGAAGGACAATCTTCTTAGAAAGATTAACGACATAATTGATTTTAGTTTTGTTTATCAAGAGTTGGTTAACAAATACTGTTCTACTAACGGACGTATGGCTCAAAGTCCTATTCGGATGTTTTAGTATCTGTTGCTCAAAACCATCTATACTTTGTCAGATGTCGATGTTGTTGAGCGTTCACTTTATGACATGTCTTTCAAATATTTTTTAGAAATGTCTCCCGAAGAACAGGTCGTTGATCCAAGTTCTTTGACCAAGTTTCGAAAGCTTCGGTTAAAAGACACCGATTTGCTGAAACTGCTGATCAACAAAACGGTATCTGTTGCCAAAGAAAAAGGTGCAATCCGTTCTAAATCAATTATAGTAGATGCCACACATACGCTTCCAAGAACAAATCCATTTTCAGCATTGGAGGTATTGAGAGAACGTTCAAAGCTACTTCGTAAAACTATTTATACGTACGAAGATGGCTGGAAAGAGCGTATGCCAAAAAAAGAACATCGATAATGATCTGGAAAAGGAGTTGGCCTATTGTAAAGAGCTGGAAAGAGTTATTGGCCAAGATGAAATTATCAGTGCTATACCAGCAATAAAAGAGAAATTAAACTTATTAAAGGAAACCGTTGAAGAAACCCAAGAAAACATCACATCAGCAAAAGATGCTGATGCCAAAATAGGCTACAAGTCAGCATATAGTTCTTTTTTCAGGTATAAAACCCACTTGGCAATGACCGAAGAACGTATCATCAAAGCTGCCGTGGTAACTTCCGGGGAGAAAGGAGAAGATGGTCCGGAGCACCCCAAGCTCATTGAAATTAGTCGGGAAAATGGTTTTGACTTCAACACCGTTATTGGGGATGCTGTATACTCTGGAAAAGAAAATATCCAACTGGCAAAAGAGCAAGACATTAAAATCGTAGCAAAACTTAACCCCTCAATCACACAAGAATTTAGAAAGGATTAAGATAAATTTGATTACAATAAAGACGAAGATACGTTTGTGTTCCCAGCCGGGCATTTAGCCATACTCAAGGCTAGACAAGGGAAAAAGAAGGTGGGTAAAAATCAAGTAGACACCTACTATTTTGATGTGGAAAAATGCAAAACGTGTCCGTTAAAAAACGGCTTTTACCAAGAGGGAGCGAAGACCAAATCGTACTCTGTATCCATAAAATCAGACCTTCATAAAGAGCAAATGGTTTTTCAGGAATCATCCTGCTTCAAAGAAAAAGCAAAGGAAAGGTATAAAATAGAAGCGAAAAACGGAGAGTTAAAAAATGCACAATGATTTGGAAGGGCGATATCCTACGGGATAAATAACATGGAAATGCAAGCCGCCATAGCCTTATTCACCGTAAATATTAAAAAAATCTTGAAACTATCCCTGAAATAACCAAAAGTCGCTGAAATTCATCAAAATTAGCTCTACATAGGCTTTTAGAGAGAGATTTTGAAAGCAAGTGAAATACAAAAATAAAGCGATTAAGCCAATAT
>JBILPR010000450.1:0-3284 GCA_044373795.1 Algoriphagus sp.
TGATAAAAAAGCTCCGGGTTATTCCATTTTTGGCTTTTTGCTGCTGCCCAGATAGTAGTGGAAACATCTGCAAATGCTACTCTTTGCTTTTCAAGGTCCGTAGTTTTGGCCATTACAGCAACCTGCTTTTTCAGGTCGTTTTTCTGCGAAAATTCCGGAGAAGCATCAATGCTTTTTGCCAATTCAGCCACGGCTTGAGATGACTTGGTGACATCACTGGCAACCAGCGCATCTTTCAGTTTAAGGTAATTGGCAAGAATAGGACTGGTAGTTTGAGCTTGAGCGATCAAAGCCAGGCCAAAGAAGATTGAGAATAAGAGGATGCGTTTCATAGTTTTAGTATTTGATATTTTTTGAAGAAAGACTCTCGAAAATCAAAGGATTAACCTTCGGCTTTTTCGATTTTATAACCTGCTTTTTGGACTTTTTCAATGACTTCGCTTTCAGAAAGATTCTCCCCATGCACGGACAAAATCTTATTAGGACTAGCGGTGTCTACTTCCCACTTTTCTACTGTTTCGGCAGAATTGAGATGGGGAGTTACGGTAGCGATACAGCCGCCACACATGATATTGGTTTTGAATTTCAGAGTTTGCATATTTATAGATGTTAGATTTTAGACTTGAAATAGATTTTAAGACATAAGATTTCGGATTTATGATTTAAGACCTGAGATTTAGACTGGTATGTTTCTTTTTTCATCGATCTCCAACATCTGTCATCGCTAAGCGGTCTCAAAAACTTCCGTCCTCCGTCTTCGGTCTTCCGTCTAAATTTTTTTACCCTTCAGCCTCAAGCTATTCATTACTACCGAGACCGAACTCATGGCCATTGCGCCTCCGGCGATCATTGGGTCCAGAAGGAAACCGTTGATAGGGTAGAGGATGCCCGCAGCAATCGGAATTCCAATCAAATTGTAGATGAATGCCCAAAATAGGTTTTGCTTAATTCCATTGACAGTCAACGTTGAAAGGTTAAAAGCCTGAGGGATTTTCTCAAGATCTGAAGTAATCAGGGTCATTTTTGCCACATCCATTGCAATATCCGATCCATGACCCATTGCGATGCTGACATCTGCCTGAGCCAAAGCCTCTGAATCGTTGATTCCATCGCCAACCATTGCGACTATCTTTCCTTTCGTCTGAAGTTCTTTGATAAAATCGGCCTTGTCTGAGGGCATGACCCCTGCTTTGAAATCTGTCACTCCAACCTCGCGTGCTACTGCTGCAGCAGTTTGCTGATTATCTCCGGTAAGCATGTACACTTTGATTCCCTTGGATTTGAGCTTTTCGATAGCCGATTGGGAGGATTTTTTTACCCGATCTGAGATAGCCAGGATCGCCAGAACCTGGGATTTACCTGCGAAATAAACGACCGTTTTAGCTTCCTTGCTCCAGGATTCGGCTCTTTGAGAAAGCTCGGAATCAAGATTAACTTGATTTTCGACAAGGAATTTTTCATTGCCGACCAGAAACAGATCCGAATCTTTCCAGGCTTTCACACCTCTTCCGGTTACACTTTCAAACTTGTCAATCTGAGTTGATTCGACGTTTTCTTTATTCAAAAACTTCATCACCGCTTCCGCCAAAGGGTGCTCTGACTTGCTTTCGATCGCAAATAGTACAGACAAACTATTTTTTTGATCCACTGACCACTGCGACTGATCAATTTTACTTTCTTTTTCAAAGAATGAGATATCTCTCTGCGATCGATATGACGTGGTAACCGAATGATCACTGCGACTGCCCACTGCTCCTGCAAACTGCGACTGATCACTGCTCACTGGTCCTTCACCTGCAAACTGAAAATCTGAAACAGTCGGTTTCCCCTCGGTGATGGTTCCGGTTTTATCCAGGATCACCGCATTCACTTTATGCCCCAATTCCAGGCTTTCAGCGTCTTTGATGAGAATTTGGTTTTCAGCTCCTTTACCCATCCCGACCATGATCGCAGTAGGAGTTGCCAAGCCCAAAGCACATGGACAAGCAATCACCAATACGGCAACGGAGGTAAGCAAAGCATGTGTGAATGCATCTTCTCCACCGACCAACATCCAGATGGTAAAGGTCAGAATTGAAATTCCAATGACAGTTGGGACGAATATCCCAGCGATTTTATCCACCAGTTTCTGGACCGGAGCTTTGCTTCCCTGAGCTTCCTGTACTTTTCGGATGATCTGCGAAAGCAAAGTTTCGCTACCAACTTTTTCTGCGATGAACTGGAAACTTCCTCTCTGATTGACCGTGCCGGAAAAGACTTTTTCGCCCGTCTTTTTCAAAACAGGAACGGGCTCACCGCTGATCATACTTTCATCAATGTAAGATTCTCCGCTGCTTACGGTCCCATCCACTGGGATTTTCTCTCCGGGGCGGACGATGATTTCACTTCCAACCAATACTGAAGCAATTGGAAGTTCTTTTTCCTGGCCGTCCACTAGCACTTTCAGCGTTTTTGGCTGAAGGCCCATCAGTTTTTTAAGTGCCTCGCTTGTTCCGGATTTTGCTCGTTCTTCGAGGAGCTTTCCGAAGGAAATGAAAGTGATAATGACCGTGGCTGCCTCGTAGTAAACATGCGGATGCACGCCTCGACTATGCCAGAATTCTGGAAAAAGCGTATTAAACAAACTGAAAATGAAAGCGATTCCGGTGCTGAGTGCCACCAGCGTATCCATATTTGCTTTGCCAAACTTGGCTTGCTTCCAGGCATTGATATAAAAACCGCTTCCGAAATAAAACAGAACCGGAATACTCAGGACAAGTGAAATCCAGCGACCCGGAATCCATTCCATGAAAAACATCCCGAGAATGAAAATCGGAAGCGTCAGAATCGCTGCTCCGATAGTCTGTTTCTTGACTTTTTCGTAATGTTCGTGTTGGGCTTCCTCCTGAGCGGCATTCGGATCTTCGGCATCCACAATCAGATCATATCCTACAGATTGTAGGGCTTTTTGAAGGGTTTCGGGCGCGACACCTTTTTTATATTCAACCAAAACGGTGTTTGACGCGAAGTTGACCTGAGCGGAAATCACGCCCTCGGTTGTACCCAACATGGATTCCACGCTAGCGGCGCAACCTGCACAGGTCATCCCCAAAACAGGAAAGGTTTTCTTGAGAATTCCTCTATCCGATTGAATTGGGCGATCGGTTATTTCTGCTTGGTTCATGATTATCTAATTTGACTCTACAAAAATCGGCAATTTCAAATCCGAAAGTCTTACAGAATTTTGCAGGAGATTTATAAGATTTTGAAGGAAGGGCGCTGGCTGTTTTTGATTTTGGACGGCG
>JBILPR010000451.1:0-3277 GCA_044373795.1 Algoriphagus sp.
GCATGATGCTCCTCATCGGGATCTTAGAAGAGCACGTGCAGCAGCCTATTCAATCATTCCTACTACCACAAATGCAGGAAAAGCTTTGGATAAAGTCCTTCCAAAACTTGCAGGAAAAATAGAAGCCTCAGCAATGAGAGTGCCGGTACCTGATGGATCGTTGACTGATTTGATCGTTGAGTTGAAAGTTGAAACAACTGTGGAATCAATTAATCTGGCCTATAAAAAAGCCTCTCAAACGTATCTGAAAGGCATTTTAGAAGTCGAAGATAATCCGATAGTATCAATCGATATCATCGGAAACACTCATAGCTGTATCATTGATGTGGAGCTTACTTCAGCCAAAGGAAACCTGGTGAAAGTGGTGGGTTGGTATGACAACGAAGCCGGATATGCCAACCGTTTGGTAGATTTGGCAAAATTACTTTTTGCCAGATCAGGTTAATTCAGGTGCTGACCCGGTTCAATGAAAGTAATCTCACAAATAAGTTTGAAAGAGGTCCCGTACTTTTTCGCTTTTTCAAATTCAAAAACCAACCCCATTTTTCAAGAATCGGAATTTTAAAGGTTTCCACCATTTCTATCAACGTTCCATCAGGATCTTCGATGTAAGCAAATCTTCCGGCAGCAGCCCCCATGTCAAATTCATTTTGACTGTCAACTGTCATCGGGAAACCTGATTTCTTAAGATTCTCCTTTAAAGAATCCATGTGATTGACGTCAAAACAAACATGGATAAATCCGAGATCACCCCAATTTCTGTTTTCAAAGATTTTTACACCTTTCAAACCTTTTGACTCAACCAGTTCAATTGTGTTTTGACAGAAGAGTTTGCTAAATGCACCTGCTGGAATGGCTGAACTTTGAAGAATTACCCTGTGATAATCTCCTTCCCCTTCAGGCAAAGCTTTAAAATCCTCCCATTTATCAGTTTTATCAATCAAAATAGCCGATTGATGAAAGTTATTTTGATAAACAGGCAAGGCTTTTTCAATTGAAGAAACTCCAATAACGACTCCTGATACGCCACCAGTTAAGTCTTTATTCTTACTAAACCAGGATTGGTTTTCCTCGATTTCAAACAGGTTATCAAAAGGATCTTTCAAATAAAAATGCCAAACTCCGATTGGATTTAAGCTTGGTTTTCCGAGGAGTTTTGCTCCTACTGATTGTAGATGATTGTATGTTTTCTGGATATCGCGGCAGCGAATTTTCACGGCAAGAATTCCCAAATCATTCCAATGGACATGTCTTTCAGGGGATGAAGGGATTTTTGAGGTGTATTGCCAAATCTCAAATCCACCACCACCTTGCATATTCAACGCAAGAATGGCGTGTCGACTTTCCACTTTTCCGGAAGTGTATTTTGTCATTAATTTGGCCTCTGCACTGTCCTGAAATATCGGGACATCCATTTTAAAGGCTTTTCGGTACCAATCCCAGGCTAGCCTGGAATCCTTCACTCCTATTCCTACTTGTTGAATTCCGTTGATAGTGGGTTGGGTCATACCTGACGGCTTATTTTTAGCGATGATTCAATAGCCTGCAATAAAGGTTTTTTATTTTAGATGGCTGTTTATTCGACAAAAAATAGATAAAAACGGTCAAATTTACCAACTGTACCCTAAGCCAACTGTTGTTCTCATATTTTCTGGCAGAGACTTTTATTGACTTTGGAATAATCCGAAACTCAGTTTTCTGCCGTATTCTTCTTACCAAATCAAAATCTTCCATGATGATGTATTTTTCATCAAAGCCATTCAGGTCTTCAAATAAGGCCTTCTTGATAAAAAGAGTCTGATCTCCTCCTCCGGAAAAAACTCCGTCAAATCTTGTAAACCAGGAGTTAACTTTCAACAATAAATAATCTGAGTCAAACCGATACCGGTAGCAGCCAGCAAAGTAACCATCCGTGATACTGTTCATGATGTCTTCGACAAAACCTGAAATTGGTCGGGTGTCAGCATGAACAAAATAGAGAACTTCTCCTTTAGCGATTTTTGCGCCGGCATTCATTTGAGCAGCCCGTGATTTTAAAGAGCACGCAACGTATTTTGCCCCGAGTTGCTCAGAAACAGATTGAGTCTGATCATCGCTGTTCGAATCAGCCACAATTACTTCAATCAATTCCCTATTTCCATTTGAAAAAAGTAACGGAATGAGAATGCTCAGATTTTCCGCTTCATTCAAAGTCGGAATGATTACAGAAACCATTGAAGATGAAATCACTTAATGCGCTGAACTACAAAGTTTTTGATTGGATTTTGGACTACTATTTTATCCAATTTTCCGTTTTTATAATGATACTGATTTCTATTTCCATCGATTTCAACTTCATAAACCCCTTCTGATTTCTTAGTCACTCTGCTTACAAGCCCGTAAGTTTCAGAAACCATTCGATCTCCGTCCTTTGGTTCATGAAAATAAAATTTTCCCGAACTATGGTAGATAGGATTGGGTATGGGCTCGTTGTTTTCGAACTTATACGTTGCAGAATTCACGTCATAGTGTTTTCCTTTCCAAGTAATAATCGACTGAAAATCACCTCTGTTTGTATTTGAATTTGCTTTTGAATTAATCAAAAGATCCTTTTGATAAACATTTCGTATAGTGAAACCAAGTTCAATTTTTCCGAAAAACCAGAAACTGGCTTTGCTGTTTACATGATATTCTGTCGTTTCCCCTTTTTTGATTTCCTCGGCAGTCACTTGACCAATATTAAATCCCGCAACTAAAATCTCAAATTTCTGAATGGAGGATTGAGCTTTAATTTCCGAAGGAAAAAGGCTGCAAACTAAAGTCAGACAAAGCGCAGCAAAAGCCAGATTTGATTTGATCAGCAACATCCTCCTCCGTCATAAAAATAAATGGACTCAGAAATATAGATATCATTCCTTCCTAGCATATTCAAGGCAGAAGCAGTTTTATCACAAACCGAAAGCGGTTGGTTTGGCATTAGGATGTGACCTTGGTTATCATCGAAATAACTCTCATTGCCATAATAAATTGCAGCTTTTCCTGTGAATATACAAGGCCCATCTGAAGGCATCGGATCTTTTATGGCGCAAACTTCCACAGATTCTAGGAGAATATTTTCAGGCGTCTCATATTGACCGGCAGACAAAATCCGATAAGGTCGCTTTGCCCGGATTTCAACTGTACCAAAACCAGCATCAGTGATCATTTTAAGATATTCAGCCAATGGCAAAGAACCACTCAGGCAAGGTGCCCTAAGTCTGGAATCGTTTCTCAATGCATCAGGTATTGGGTCCTCTGT
>JBILPR010000452.1:0-3274 GCA_044373795.1 Algoriphagus sp.
TCGTGATTTTCTCACCTTCGGTGAAAGGCATTCTGCCCATAAAATCATCTCCGGAAAGTTTGATAATGTAAGGCTC
This sequence comes from Algoriphagus sp., assembly GCA_044373795.1. GTDB lineage: Bacteria > Bacteroidota > Bacteroidia > Cytophagales > Cyclobacteriaceae > Algoriphagus. The sequence goes on from JBILPR010000452.1 coordinate 77, forward strand.
GAGATCTGCCACTTGGAAAGCGTAAGAGGTTTCTTCTTTGGCACCACAACTTCCGAGAAGAAGCAGCGCTGCAAAGGCGGTGAGATTGTTCAGTTGCATGTGTTTTTGGTTGGTTGATTCAAATGTATGAAAGAATCGGGGATGGGGAAAGAGGCCTCAATAGCTTAAAAGTGAGCCTTAAAAGAAGGAAGTTAAGTCCCCGGTTTCTAGTTTTTCACCTGTTTTTTCAATCCTAATTTCCTGAAAATCAACCGTCCATCCTATTTTCATGCTTTTTCGGCAGATCCTTTAAACTTTCTGACTCTTAATGCGTCTAATCCGAGTCAGTATCTCTGATGGAAAACTCCAAACCAAACAAAACCCTTTAATTCTATGAAAATTATTATCTCAAGCATTTTATTGCTGTTTTCGGCTTTCACTTTGCTGGAAAACGCTGCTCCGGCAACTGTAAATAAATCAGAGAGTACTATTACCTGGAACGCCAAAAAAGTGACGGGCGAGCATTATGGAAAAGTGCCGATTTCGAATGCTAATCTGGATTATTCAAACGGAAAAATCACCGGAGGTTCATTTGACATGGACATGGTGAACCTTACTGTAGAAGATGTAACTGATGCCAACACAAACAAAAAATTGGCTGATCACCTGAAGTCTGATGACTTTTTCTCAGTCGCTAAATTCAACACTTCAACTTTCAAGATCACTGATGCAAAGTCATCTAACGGAAAGGACTACACCATCACCGGCAACCTGACCATCAAAGGAATAACCAATCCTGTTACTTTTCCTGCCACTGTCGCTGTAGAAGGCGGTAAAATCGTTGCAAACGGTAACATCACTTTTGACCGTACCAAGTATGATATCAAATTCAGATCAGGAAACTATTTCGAAGACTTGGCTGACAAAATGATCTACGACGATGTGACGTTGAAAGTGAAGTTGGTAGCTGCCATCTAATCAGATAACTAAACCACTTAGAAAAAGGCTGAGAATTTGATTTCTCAGCCTTTATTTTTTGCTGAATCGGTTGTTCTGTATTAATCAGGAAATATCTCTCCCTGTGGATAAACGGTTTTCTATTCTGTTTATGTTAGTCAGAATCCTGCCTGTAATTTATTTGAGCTAGTGAATTTTCTGGAAAACGTAACGTTTTTGATTCTTCGGTCTTCCGTCATCGGTCTTCCAGCCATTTCCTTACTTACCACTGGCTTTTCCTCCTCCTCCGAACAAAATACCGGCTCCGATCACAAACCCAAAGTCGTACCAGCCACCTGTATTGTTCACCGCATACATTGCCACATTATCCAAAAATATACTCAGGACAAAACTGAACGGAGCGATGATTCCGTGCCAAAGACCTCCAAAAAATCCATAGGGATCTGAGGTCACACACTCGTCAATTTCCACTGACTCCGCGCAACCCGAAAACAAGATGATTACGAAGACCAAAGAAACGAGACTTAAGATTCTGTTTTTCATGATTTTATAAGTTTAAAAATGACATCGAAACTACTATTTTTTTGATGTTATCCTCTTCCTTCCCTGTAAGACAATCTTTTAATGTCTGAAGTCCAAATCATCGGTCATCCGTCATCGGTCATCCAGCAACTATTCCATCCCCTCCTGCTCCAGCAGATAAACCAAAGCGGTCATCGCCGCAGCTCCGAGCTCCAACTCCCGCTGGTCCACTGCCTCAAACACATCTGCCTCAGTGTGGTGGTAAATGAAATACTTCTGAGAATCAGGCTCAAGTCCAATCAATAAAAGTCCCTGATCCCTAAGCGGTCCGATATCGGCTCCGCCTCCGTCCATCTCGAAATTCCAGAGTTGGTACGGGAGAAAATAATTCTTCCAGCTTTGAAATTTGGAGCGCTGAGCTTCAGTTCCTGTCGAAGAAAAGCCAATCGGCAAAAATCCTCCCGAATCAGATTCAATCGCAGCAATGTGTTTTTCCCCTTTCTCTTTTGCCACTCTGGCATATTCAGTCCCGCCGCGAAGCCCATTTTCCTCATTCATCCACATCACCGCGCGAATGGTACGCTTTGGCTTCAATCCCAATTTCTTATATAATCTGAGCACTTCTACCGCCTGCAGACAACCCGAACCGTCGTCATGAGCTCCTTCTCCCACATCCCAGGAATCGAGATGTCCGCCCACTGCAATGATTTCTTCCGGTTTTTCAGTTCCGCGGATTTCACCGATCACATTATAGGAAAGGGCATTTTCCAGCATTTCGCCATGCGACTCAACATAGATCCGGAGGTTTTTCTGCTCTTTCAGAGATTTACTGAGTAGTTCTGCGGCCTGAGTGCTGATGGCCAAAGCAGGGATTTTTGGCAAATCAGAATTATAGCGCTGGTTTCCAGTATGGGGAATATCATCGATCCGGTTGCTCATCGATCTGACCAAAACTGCTTTGGCACCATATCGGGCTGCTTCCGAAGCGCCGGAACCTCGCTGTGGAACTGCCCCGGAATAGGCGTCAAATGTATTGATCTGGGTGGGATCCATCGCACCGTTGAAAAACACGATTTTATCTTTCACCTGCGCGCCAATCTGCTTGAGTTGCTCCAATCCGCTCACTTCAATCACTTCCGCTACAAGTCCCGAAGGCCCGGTTCCGACAGTATTTCCGAGAGCCAGGCTTTTCAGTTCGAGAGGGCCAAGCTTCTCAGAGTTCACGATTTTCACCACATCTTTGCCTCCCCGCACCCAATGCGGAACCATCACCGGCTGCAAATAGACGGTATCAAATCCATAGCTCATCATTAACTGACGGGTGTATTCGACTGCAGCGGCTGCTTCCGGGGAACCTGATAATCTGTTTCCGATTTCCTTGCAGAGATATCGCAGATTGGAATACGTATGGCCATTGCTCAATTCTTCATCGAAGATCTTTTTGATGTTTTCTTCATGAGTTTGTGCCAAAGCAAAACCAGGTATGAGAAAAAGAAGAAGCATTAGTTTTTTCATGCGAAGGGGTGGTTTAAGGAAAAAAGATAGGCAAACAATTTCCTTCCTGAAAACAGAAAATTACAGTTTTCTGAAGTGGTGGAAGGAAATTGAGATTTAAGATATAAGATGTAAGATTTTTCGAACCCAAATCATATATCCGAAATCATAAATCCGAAATCAAATATCCCACTTCACCGTAATCAACCCGTACCTCGGCTGAACAAGATAGGCGTACGTGCTGAT
>JBILPR010000453.1:0-3272 GCA_044373795.1 Algoriphagus sp.
AAAAGGAAGAATATACATTAACGGAACCATTTATCACTTTGGTTCAATCCAAATTCTCCATTGATAAACCAACCACCAAACTTCAGAACTGGCCTTCCTTAGATTTCAAGGGATTCTTGGGAGAGTTGACCAAAGCCAAGGTAAAGATGAGTCTATCCGAAGAAGCCGAATGGATGGCCTACTTCAAAGAACAAAAAGAAAAAGCCCTCGCCCTCCAATCCGACATCACCCGCCTCGACCGCGAAATCGATCAGTTGGTGTATGAATTATATGGATTAACAGAGGGGGAGATTAAAATAGTGGAAGGAGGGGAAGGATGAAAAAGAAAAATAGAAAAGTATTATTGCTTTCAGCTGGAGCTGCATTGGATTGGCATAATGGCCCCACACTAGGCGTAGAAGAGATGTTTGACTGAGTGTAATTTGCAATTACACCCTTTTATTTTTTGGGATTTTTAATTCCATTTCCAATAAGTTAAACCCCTTTCAGGGTTGTGCCTCACCAAACTTACTATTTCCATTTACCCCCCGGTCCCGAAAGCTATCGGGATACCGGGGGCTATTCATGGTTTGATCCATTCAGGATCTTATTTTGAAAATCCGAGATCCGGAATAAAACAGACCCGTGATAAGGGGTCAAACTTCTCAATCCTTGTGTGCCGTTGAGTAACCATGGGTTTCCCTATGGCTATCGGGACCCATGGAAAAAGTGAATTCCATAAGATTTTTCGCCCGACTCTTACGGGGTCGAACAAAACCCTCCAAATCAAAAACCCATCTGATTGCCTTGAATCACTATAAATACCAGTTCCGAACCGGTATGTCGAGTATTTGAACCGGTATTTACCAGTTCCGAATCGGTATGTCGAGTGTTTGAACCGGTATTTACCACTTCCGAACCGGTATCTCGAGGTTCTGAATCGGTATTTACCACTTCCTAACCGGTATGTCGAGGTTCTGAATCGGTATTTACCGCTTCCGAACTGGTATGTCGAGGCTTTGAACCGGTATTTATCCCTTCCGAACCGGTATTTACCGCTTCTGAACCGATATTTACCGCTTCTGAACCGATATGTCGAGTGTTTGAACCGGTATTTTCATTAAAATCCTTTTGCTTTCCACAGGACAAAAAAATACTGCCGAATCAAATGATCCGGCAGCAGGTTTGTTAAGTTTTAATCGGTAAAATTTTACTCAGGCACTCCGACCTCTTTCTTTTTGGGTTTTTGTTCATACCTGATTTTCAGGTTGTCGTTGATTGGCTTGGCATTTGGCACATCCATTTGGACACCCATCTGTACTGATTTGTAATAGGCATTGGCAGGCTTCATCAGATCCGAACCCAATTCCAGCAAGGTATCATCCAGGTTGCTGGTGATTTGATTCATAATGTTGAATACTGGGCCCAATTCTGAATGCGCTTTCCAGTCTTTCTGCATCTCAGGCTGACTTGCAAAAGCCGGAAGGAACTCTGGATTGGAACCTGCAAACTCCAGCACCTTTTCGACAAAGGGTTTGGAAGATTCTCCCATCTTGTTTCGTTCTTTCCGCTGTTGTGCAGTGAGAGCGATTAGAATAGGAGCGAGTTTGACCTGTAATACTGCGACGGCATCTTTGATTGCCTTGAGATCCGCGGCCGGGATCGTAATCGAAATTTTGTTGCTCATAAAAATTTGGGTTTCTGTAAAAAAGATTTGTTTAAAAACTGTAAGAAAATCTACTAAATGTTTTTTAAAAATCAAGGAATTAGTCAATAATTATATCTTAAAGTATAAAGTGGATATAAAATGTTCAAGACCCCTTTTTAAAAGTCCACTTTTCTCCATCTATGTAATTTTGTTTAAACCAATATTCCTAGCGGGATGTTAAAGTCATCAGACTTTACAGATCAGGAAGAAATTAAACTCTATTCATCCACACTTCAAGCTGGTGTATAAAAAATTCATCAAATTATAGAACATTACTCATTCTCTTTTTTAGCTTCCTTTCTTGCTTCCTTTGCCTCCCTTTTGGCTTCTCTTTTTGTTTGATTGAAGTCATGCCTGTTTTCTTTCGACATAATCATGGTCTCTTTCATTCCATTCAGAATTGACTTGATGATCACGTTCACAAAACCTTTGTTCATATCTCTTTCGATCTGAAATTTTACTGCTCTTTCCGGGGAAGTGGCGGAAATAGGATTGTTGGTATGCAGAGCAGTGTTTGCTGCGAAGGTAATGACCGAACTCTTCCACTTAGCCTGTTCTTTTAGCATCATATCGACCTTAAGGTCATGATACAAGAATTTCAGGGTTCCACTTGCGGAAGTTTTTTGAGCGACACCGGAAAATTTGACTTCATCAGCAACTCCTCCAGTAAATTTTGCAGGGGTATAAGCTTGGATGATGGGATTCAGACCTATTAAATTGAATTGGGTCATCCTTCCTTCAAAAGTGAATTGAGGACTGTTATAACTGAATTTCAACCCCAAATCTACCTCTACTTTATCCGCCAGATACGCCACAAGATGGAGGGTCAGTTCTTCTTTTGGCGCCAGGTTGGTGATGTTTTTTAGTACTGTCGTCCCTCTTGTGACGTGAACTTTTGCTATTGTTTTATCAGGCTTTCGCTCCTCATTCATCAAATTGACATTCGTTGCCTTCACCTCTTTGATCCGGACCGGTGTTTTGATAGCTGCAATAGTTTGACCCAGATAAACAGGAAAATGGTTCAGGTCTTTTGCTTTTGTATTGTCTTTGTAAATAGAAGCGAATATGCTGTCGAGTGATATTTGTTCGATGAAGAATTTGTTGGAATAAATCAGCGAATCGAAATTCATTCCCAGAATATCAAGAGTAGCTACTGTTCCCGAAAATTGAGTATGCTGGAATCTATAGTTTTTTTGAATCGCAGCATTACTGACATTAGGTTTGAAACTCAACTGTCGCATTTTGATCGACTGATCCTGATAGGAAAGGTTAAAAGAATTCATCGTGACGTGAAACAAGCTGTCTTTTGTCTGAATATCTAACGTATCCACGCCGGCAGTGAAATCACGGAACTTGTAAATGAGGGTATCCAAATTCTTTTGGACATCTACGGAATCAAAGTTGATTTTGAAGTCGGAAAAGCTCAAGTTTTTCAGACCATCTTCTTTCAAATCTCCGGTAAATTTCCCCAGGGAAAGATCGATGTGTTTTAAGAATATCAAATCCTCTCCGGATTTATGATTGACCTGTAAATCTTTAAGCGAAATATTAAAGTTTTGAACCTTGAAATCACGCTTTTTTAAAG
>JBILPR010000124.1:0-11269 GCA_044373795.1 Algoriphagus sp.
CCGGCAGTACCGGTAATGTATTTTTGGAAGACAAAAAGGGAAATATTCGCCAGTGTAATGCCCAATCCTGTAAAAAAGCTCTGGGAGAGAAAACCCAAACCATACTGCTCCTCCGGCAACTTATCTGCAATCAAAGCACGGTATGGCTCCATCGCCGTATTATTTGCCGCATCCAAAACCCAAAGCAATCCCGCCGCCATCCAAAGCGTGCTACTGAAAGGGTAGAAAAAAAGACAGATGCTGCAAAGCACTGCGCCAATGAAGAAGAAAGGTTTTCTTCTTCCAAATCTCGGACTCCAGGTATTGTCGCTTAGTGCCCCGATTATCGGTTGGATCAATAGTCCGGTCATCGGACCGGCAAGATTCAAAATCGGAATCTCATCGGGCATGGCGCCAAGCATATCGTAAATCGGATTTACCGCACTTTGCTGGAGACCGAAACTGTATTGAATGCCAAAGAATCCGACATTCATGTTTATAATCTGGGAAAAGGATAAACTTGGTTTGGGCATTTTGGGGATAAGCAATTGAAACTTGTGTAAATAAATCTTAAAGAAAAATAATATTTGGCTATCTATTTATTTTTCCTGATTTAACCAAAACCAAGCGTTACATTATTTTCAATCTCCTATTTTGACCTAAGACCCAACAGCTATCAACCCCTCTTGTTTTCAAGAACCTTTTTCCTTGTCAACCAACTCAAAAAATCTCTCCGCAATCCTCAATTTCCGGAACATAAACCTCTTCTTTTTTCGATGAGTCGCCGAGCGACGAAGGACATCTTTTAGAGTTTCCAGCACCTCAATCGTATGATCTCCTTTGTTGAGCATGACACAATCAGCGTGTGCTGCGTGACTGGCATCCGTGATTTCAGATCGGCTCACCATCCCTGACTTATTCAGGCTTTCCAAAACCTGAGTAGCCCAAATGACCGGAACGTGGGCAGCTTCACAAATCCATAAAATCTCTTCCTGAATCTCACCCAATCTCTCAAAACCAATCTCAACGGCCAAATCTCCACGGGCAATCATGACTCCAAACCCTTTCATTTTCATGCCATCCATCAGGAGCATTGGCAGATTTTTTACCGCATCGGGAGTTTCTATTTTGAGGATGATCGCCGGAGTTTCTTCCGAAATCTCGAGAAGCAAAGACCTCAATTCTTCCATATCATGTGGATTTCTCACAAAGGAAAAACCAACCAAATCCGCATTTGCACAAACAAAAGGAAGACAGTTTCTATCATAGTCTGTGAGGGCTGGAATATTGATTATTGAATCAGGAAAGTTTATTCCTTTTTCAGCTTTGATGCGGCCGCTTTTGGAGGAATCGCGAGTTATCCTGATGCCCACAGCATCTTTCTTGACTTTTTCGACAACTGCCCGGATAAGCCCATCATCGATGTAAACCCGTTCCCCAACTTTCAGCATGGTTAAAATCCCCTGCTCATTGGGACTGATGACGATCTCGTCCTTTTCAAAACCAGCCATCGATTCAGCCAACCAAATCAACTGACCTTCCTTTATTTTGACTTTTCCTTTATCCTTTCCTTTACCGAGAATTTTGGTTCTTATTTTCGGTCCTGCCAGATCCATGTAAATCTTACAGGAAATTCCAGAGTTTCGGGAAGCCTTTTTTAGCTTATTGATCATTTTAGACCAAGTGGCTTCATCATCGTGGGCGCAGTTAATCCTCGCCACATTCATCCCATTTTGCAGCAAACTCTTGATGAGGGTATAATTTTCGGCAAAACCAGAATCAAAGGTGACCATGATGGAAGGGATTTCAGGTTCAGATTTCGCTCCGAAAAGAAATTCGCTCTTTTCTTCCAAACTATCCATGCTGAAGGAATAGGTACAAGGATCTAATTCTTTCTGCTTGTATTCATGGCCCAAAATCTGTTTGATTGCTTGCAGTTGACGACGAATATGGCTTTCTGAACTCGCCAGAGAGGACAGACCGTTGATATGAAGCAAATCCTGCAGTCCTCTGATATCTTCACTTCTCAGAACCAGGTAATGAATGAAATTCCTGGCGGAATGAAAATGATTGGGGTGAAGTTGCTTGAGCAAATCAGATTTTTCATGCTCTTCTTGCAGCATTTTTTGCTCGATCAAGTCGAGCTGTTTTAAAATTTGATTCAGGCTGGAGGTCATTCCGAGGGGTATTTAAGAATTAAGATTCTAGCTATCAATTTTAAACCTAGCCTCAAAATCCTCTGCCAAGTTTTATGGAATTGAATTACCGAATCGAGTGAAAAGTATATTTCACAAAACCAACTTTGATTCCGGAACCAGAGACCGACTTCAAATTTTAGTGAGGGAACCCTGTTGTTTACCACTTCTTTAATGGTCGCTTAAGCTCTAGTCCGGGCATTTTAAGATGGTTCTCTCCAAAAATTTTAGATCATTAAATCTTTGAAACTTGAAGAGAATTCGCTTTAGAATTTACAAAAAAACTGACCTTGGCACAAAACAAAAGCGGGAAAGAATTCTTTCGAATTTTTCCCGCTTCATAATTTGAAAACCGTAGTTCCCAAATCACGCCAAGTTACAGTTATTATGACTTTTTCCTCAGTTGCCCGAGTTCATAACTTTAGGTTTTCGTCCTCTGATATCTCAATCTTTCGATTTTGAATCATGATTTCAGAACTTCTGCGGTTGCCCGTTTCAGACTTTAAACTTTATCAGTTTTGGCCCCTTTATTCCTTCCTCCCGAGTTTTCAACCTTTGTCCGAAATCTTACTTTCGGCCTTTTATCTCTCACTTGATATTATCAAATTTATATTTCAACTCTTTGATTTACAAGAAATCAACACATTATTTCCCCACAATTTTTCCACCTCAAAAAAGAGATAATCACAAACTTATCCACATCTGGATTCCGGATTCTTTCCTTAAACAGACTCCTTCTGCCCGCCCTTCCTTTCCATGTTTTGAAAGGAAATCTTCAGATAACCATTTTTCAAAAACGGGATCAAACCTCCTTTTACCTCGGGTAAAAGTTTTGTTGATTAAAAGCATTCATTTTGCTAGCTTATTCGAGTCAACCCAATCATTATGAAAATTCTTTATAGCCTGCTCGCTCTGTTTGTTTTCAGTTTTCAGCCTGTATTTCCCCAATCCAAACCTTTAAAAATTATGATGATCGGAGCTCATCCGGATGATTGCGACATTAAGTCCGGAGGAACCGCAGCTTTATTCGCAGCCATGGGTCATCAGGTCAAATTCCTCTCTGTTACCAACGGAGATGCCGGTCATATGGAAGAGGGTGGCGGTATGCTTGCCAAACGCAGATATGACGAGACTCAGGAAGTTGCAAAAAGGTTGGGAATTACTTACGATGTACTGGATAATCATGATGGCGAACTTCTGCCCACTCTGGAAATCCGTTTCGATGTGATCCGCAAAATCCGGGAATGGGATGCAGATGTAGTGATTTCGCATCGCTCCAATGATTACCATCCTGATCATCGCTATACCGGGATTCTGGTGCAGGATGCAGCATTTATGGTTGGGGTTCCAAACATTGCCGCTGACACCCCACCTTTGAGAAAGAACCCTGTTTTCCTGTATTACCAGGATAATTTTCAGAAGCCCAACCCATTTGAACCGGACATAGCCATTGACATCACGCCTGTAATTGACAAAAAAATCGATGGCCTCGATGCACATGTTTCTCAGTTTTACGAATGGCTACCCTGGATATCAAATGATCCTGACGTAATCCCTGAAGGAAAAGAAGAAAGAAAAGCCTGGTTGAAAAGCAAAAGAACATTGGCTCCCAATCCAACTGTCATTAAAGCTTTGGAAGAATGGTATGGCAAAGAAAACGCTTCCCAAATCAAGTTTGCAGAAGCTTTCGAAATCTGCGAATACGGCACTCAGCCCTCCAAAGAGGAAATCAAACGGCTTTTCCCGATGCTGAAATAAGCTAAACCAGAAAGCCTACTGAGCATCTCGATTCTACTTTAAAAATCTCTTTAAATCGTAAATTTATTTTTGTTAAACCTTCCCGGATGACCGTCATGGATAATTTTACAAAAACTGCTTTTTACTTTCTCTTTCTTTCCACACTCTTTTTTCAATTCTCCTGTAACCAGAGAGAAGCAACTCCGGAAGAATTAACCGAGGAGATTAACTTCAAAATCCCGGAATTCAGGTTGGTCGAAACCGACACATTTTTCTTCAACAACTTTGTGGGTTGCAACATGGCTGAAGCCTGGATCGGGGATACGCTCCGGATTTTTCCGGGAAAATATAGCGAAGACCCAGTTTGGGGCTTTTCGAATGAACTCAAGTTTTCAAGTGGAATGAATGCCGACGAGGTTTTCAGCAATCCTGCCTCTGCCTACATAGCTCCCTCGATCACCAAAAACGCTCCTGTTGGAGAACCGAGTTTGCACGGGGCAGTTTGGTTTGAGACAGTTTATCAGGATACCAAAGATTCAAGTGGCAAAACACTTTCCGCGATTTATCACAATGAGAACTATCCGGAAACCCTTCTCTTCAACCCAAAAACGGGCGAAGGCTATATCGACAAAAACAGGCCGCTCGGACTTACAGACAGAACAACTCCGGCGGCTGTCCCGAGAATTGGTGTTATGAAATCCACCGATGGTGGCTGGAATTGGGAGAATAAAGCCCTCTTTCTGGAAGATAAGCAAGACAGAATGATCCTCAAACCACACAATACTTCCAAGACTTTTGCCGGCGGTGTCGGAGATCCCTCTGCAGTAGCAGCTGGCGATTATTTGGACCTTTTTTATGGGGAATATGGCTATCCGGCAACTTATGATTCCGCCAGGTATGATCCGCAAACAGAATGGGGTGCACAATGTATCAGCGTTGCGAGAATCCGGATAGATGAATTGGAAAACCCACAAGGAAAGGCAAAACGCTGGGACGGGACAGGCTTTAATGCCTCTTGGGATGGAATAGGGAAGCCAGTTTCGTCACTTCAAATTCAGAAATCAGATGGTAGCGTACCTGCTTCTTCTCCGTCGGGAGGATTTCATTGGGGTCCATCCGTGAGTTGGAATTCCTACCTCGAATGCTGGGTCAAGCTCATGGGAAAAGTCGAAGGCCAATCCTGGATCGGAGATCAATTATACATTTCATTCAATCCCCATAAAGAACTTGAAGAAGGCACAAACTCTCAGGCGTGGACCAAGCCTGAGCTGCTAATGACCAACCCCGGGCATGTACTTTGATATCCGTCTCTTCAGCCTTTGAATACTCCTGGTGATATTGCCAATAAATACACGAGTTTAAGATTAGGTCAAAAAGCCAGGTTATTCTTCAAGTATTCAGATTTGGGAAAATACATGTCTGAATATATTATCGAATTTGAAAAAAAGACAGATTAATATGAGTTTCAGAAATTCTTCCTGTAAATCACTTAAATATCTCAAAAATGGAAATCTCAGGTGTGCTGTTTACTTCGGTCTTCCGTCATCGGTCTTCCAGCCAGTTGCCCAAAAAGAATTCTACTACTGGTAAAATGAGCACTTCCAAAACGAGAAATATCAATCAACCCAAACCCAAACCCCTTATGAAGTTCAAATCAAAACAACAGTTTTTTTGGATTGCAATCCTCCTTTTTTCTCTTTCGGCTTGCTATCAATCCAAAACAGAACCCCTTCAGGAACAAGCCACCCGATCTGAAACTATCCTGACAGACTATGTGCACGCGCCTGATTCTACTTTTCGCTATGAAATAGTCAATACAGTTCCGGGAGAAGAATTCGATTTTTTGGTCCTGAAAATGTATTCTCAACATTGGCTGACCAAGGAAATTGTCAATGAAACCGAGTGGTGGCATTGGGTTTCTGTGGTGGTTCCAAAGGACACTCCGTTCGAAACAGGCATGATGTGGATCGGAGGAGGCAGCACCAATAGCAAGATGCCGGAAAAGCCGGATGCGCTGATTTTGGCGGCAGCAACCAATACCAATTCCATCGTAGCCCAGATTCACAATGTACCCTTCCAGCCCTTGATTTTTGCCAATGATTCTTTTGGTGAGCGATACGAAGATGCAATCATCACGTATGGCTGGAGAAAATTCCTGGAAGGCGGTGCCAAAGACGAAGATGCAATCTGGCTGGCAAGACTTCCGATGACCAAAGCGGTGAAACTTGCAATGGATGCAGTTTCGGAAGTAGTAAAAACCAATTACAATAAAAACCTTGATAAATATGTGGTAGGCGGCGCTTCAAAGCGAGGCTGGACTACCTGGACCACCGCGGCTGTGGACGACCGGGTAGTTGCCATCATTCCTGTGGTGATTGACATGCTCAATCTGGAACCCTCTTTTATCCATCACTATAAGAATTACGGATTCTGGGCTCCTGCGGTGGATGATTATGTGAGGGAAGAGATTTTTGAATGGATGGGAACGGAGGAATTTGACCGATTACTGGAGATTGTGGAGCCTTACTCTTATGTCGAGAATTATGACATGCCCAAACTCCTTATCAGCGCTGCCGGAGACGAATTCTTTCAGCCGGACAGTTGGGAGTTTTACTGGAATGATTTGATCGGTGAGAAGCACGTTCAATACGTTCCCAACTTCGGTCATGACCTTGGGGATTCGGATGCTATACCAAACCTGATTTCATTCTACTCGTCAGTTCTGAATAATACTTCCCGCCCGAAATACGACTGGAAAATTGAAGGAGATCAAATCCTGATGAATCTGGATTCCACCCAGAAGCCAACTTCTGTCAAACTTTGGACAGCTCATAATGAAGTTGCAAGAGACTTCAGAATTGACGTTTTCGGACCCAAATGGAAATCTGTGGATCTTCCAATCACCGCAAACGGAAAGTATGCCGTAACTATGGAAACTCCTGTGAATGGATATCAGGGAAGTTTCATCGAAGTTACTTTTCCTGGCCAATTGCCATTTAAAGTGACTACCGGAGTTGAAGTATTGCCGAGAACCTACCCATTTGAGGCTTTTGTACCGGAAAGAAAACTTGCAGCAGCCAATTAACTTCTATACAACATGAATCGCCTGGCTCTTTTTCTGTATTCCATTCTATTTTCCCTAATTTCTATTCCTAGTCTTATGGCCCAGAATACTGCCAATTACGATGAAACCAAAGTTCCTGACCTGATTCTGCCAGACCCGTTTGTGAGTTTCAGGGGAAAATCCATTCAAACGATTCAGGATTGGGAATCCATTCGCAGACCCGAGATTCTCCAGCTTTTCGAAGAAAATGTCTATGGAAAAATCCCGACTGATTTTGATGCCATTACATTCAAAGAGGTAAGTGAAAGCCAGAATCCTTATCCTGACAAAGCTATTCTGAAGGAAGTGGACATCACTGTTTCCAGAAATGGAAATACCCATACCATGAGACTGAATGTCTTTATTCCAAAATCAGGAAAAGGACCTTTTCCAGTCTTCATGCTGATCAATTACAAGCCCAAAGATCCAACCGAAAAACTCGTTGAAGAAGGCTTTTGGACAGTTTCCGAACTGATAGACCGGGGATATGCGACGGCATCCTTCCACGGGGAAACTGTGTCTCCTGATGATAAAATCAGATTTTCTGAGGGAGTGATCGGAAACCTTTATCCGGAACATCTTGCGCAGGCTGATGGTTTGCGAACTTTGGGAGCTTGGGGCTGGGGAGCGATGCGGGCGATGGATTACTTCGTACATGAAGCCTCGATCGATGAAAAAAGAGCCATTTTAGTTGGTCATTCCAGGGCAGGAAAAGCCGCTCTTTGGGCTTCAGCAAATGATACCCGATGGGCTGTTACCATTCCAAATGAGTCCGGATGTGGTGGCGCTGCCTTGTCCAAAAGAAAATTCGGGGAAACCGTCCAGGTCATCAATACCAGTTTCCCGCACTGGTTCAACGATAATTTCAAAGCCTTCAATGGAAAAGAAGAATTGCTGCCATTGGATCAGCATATGATGGTTTCACTCATTGCACCAAGGGCTATTTACTTTTCCAGTGCACGGGAAGATCGCTGGGCAGATCCAAAAGGCGAATACCTTTCCATGCAATTGGGTAGCCGGATTTTCTCTGATATCTATGGCGAAAAAGTGAGTTTCCCTGTTGAATTTGAATCTTTAAAAGTTCCGGTAATGCAGCCATTTGCAGGATATCATATTCGGGAAGGTGAACATAATCTGACGTGGGAGGACTGGAGTCATTATGTGGATTTTGTGGAAATTCAGTTTCAGAGAAAGTAAATTTGCGAAGGCGTCTGAACAAGGGTAAGATCATATGTCAGATATTCAAATTAAATAGTGATCGAGATGGAGCTAAGTGTTATTCAAACCGAGGAACAATACCAACAATATCTGGATTGGGTAGACGAACAATTTGACAAAAAAATTATGCCCGATTCCACTGAAGGCAAAAAGTTGGAGGTCGCACTTTTGTTAATCAAGCAATATGAAGATGAACATTACGCCATTCCATTTCCAGATCCGATTAAGGCTATCAAATTGAAAATGTCTGAAATGGGCTTAAAGAATAAAGATTTGGTGGGAAAAGTTGGAAGAAAGTGATACGTCTCTTCCATCCTCAATCGCAGAAAACCGCTAACCTTAGAGTTGGCCAGACTATTTCATAAAGAGTTAAAAATCCCTGCTGAGATCCTTCTTTCCTGATTCATTTTCAGAGAAATAAAAAGCCGTTTTCAGAGATTCTGAAAACGGCTTTTGCTTTGATACCCAGTCAGATTTGGAATTTGATAACCTCACTTCAGCTTTTTCAGACCTTTTGTTTCCTCCTTTTTGGCTTCCATCACATTGAATGCAAAGCCTCCAACCGGAGCGCTAAACCGGGAAAGTTTTGACTCATTCTCTACCAGCACTTTCTGAATCTACAGGGCTTGGGGATTGGTCTCCACCTTACTTTACCAACTCTTTTTTAACTGATATGCCAGAGACCTTACAAATCTATAGTTCATTCTAAGATCATTTGGAAAAAGCAGCAGGTAAACTGGAATTAAAATCAAAAAAACAGGTACTTGAATCGAAAGGATAATAATTAAAGTAAGAGGTACGACTGATTGATAAAATGATGCCATAAAAATAGTCCAGGAACCTTTTTCAGGAACCAGAATCAAAACTTGTGTGACCCCGATTGCACTGGAAAGCACCCCTTCATAAATTATAAAGGCGCCTAGAAGTGCCAACAAAATGAATTGGTGAAATGAAATAGCAAGTAAAATAAAAGATATTAACTCGAGGAAAATAAGGATTCTCTCCAGAAGTTTGATTTGTTTAATTTCCAAAAGAGAGGCAAATGTTTTGACTCCCGCAATCTTGTCATTATCAAGATCGAAAAACTGATGCCAGAGAATCCCCCTCATTCCGTATGAAAATGCCCATACACCTACAATAAAAAAAATGGTCACACCAGTTTCCTTGTCCAGAAACTCAAACATCCCTGATAAAACAAACAAAGTCGGAAAAACATGAGCTCCAAAAGCATCCGCAAATACCCCTAAAATCCCTCGGGTTTTCAACCGAAACGGAGGAATAGAATACAGACTAAAGGAAATCCATGCTCCGAGATAAAACAAAATCGTCGTGGAAAATGACCAAAGGTACCAGGTGAAAAGAATACCCAATGCTATGCTTGCAAAAATATAAACGATAGACTTTTGAGTAGAAAAGCCAGCTAAACGATTAGATTTGCCTGCTTTAGTATCTTCATCCAAATCTGTAAAATCATTGATCAGACTTACAAAAACTGCCCCTGCGACAATGGCCCCAAGTAAAATGAGCAAATGAAAAAAAACAGAAATGGTGTCAGAAGGATCAAAATCCAGGATTACCAAAAGTCCCACAAATAGAAACAAGGTCAGCTTATACTCCCACCATTCGTTGGACCTGATAAATCCGATGATTTTCATCCTCTTATTTCATTCATCACAGGAACTTTAAATTGGTCTCGTTTTATAATCATCCTCTTTGTGATTCTCATCAATCCTTCCAAACTGGAGCGATCTGATAATGCAGGAATCTCTTGGAGTGCTTTTCCCAGGTATTTAAAGGCCCGCAAAAGATTTTTTATACCTGGCTTTTTTGCCTCATTTATGGAAAGTTTGATCAAGTTTTTGAAATACTTTTTGCGGAACACATTGAGCTCTTTTTTATTGAGCGATTTATCAAAATACCCAATCATTTTGCCAAAATCTTCTACGTAAAGTAGCTTCCTGATATCAATTAATTTCCTACCATCATAGATATTAGTATCGTTCACTCCTTTAATCCATAGTTTTTGAAAAGTAAAAGCTGCCTTACACTCCTTGGAAGTGATGATATCTAGCAAAATACACCAGTCATCAGCAATATTGATGTCTTCATTCCATTTGGAAACAAAGGAATCTTTTCTAATTACCAAGCCCGAAGAAGGAGACACGCATGAATTAACAAACAGACTTCTAAGCGATAGATAATCGGGTTGAATCCAACGATCCGGATTTTGATCATCGAGAAAAGGCTGAGTGAAAACATGTGATTTCAAAAAATCAAAAGTTGATCCGTCTTTTTTCGATTGTTCCCAATTGGTAAAAGAAAAATCGAGGTCAAACTTCTCCATGTTTTCAATTTGTTTTTCCACAAAATCCGGAAACCATTGATCGTCCGAATCGAGCGTAGCTACGTATTTTCCTTTCGAATATTGGAAACCATAATTTCTTGCAGATCCCTGACCTCCATTTGACTTGCTGAAGTATTCAGTATTCTCAAAAGATCTCACAACTTCATGTGTGTTGTCAACCGAACCATCATCAATCACGATCAATTGAATGTTAGGATAGGTCTGGTTAAGAACGCTTTTTATCGCATGTCCAATTAAACCTGCCCTGTTGTAGGTTGGTATAATCACAGTAACCAAAGGCCTATTGTCCATTTATCAGACTATTTAATTTTTGAGCAAAATCATTTTTGGGAAAATCCGAATAGGAAAAATTAAATTTTTTGAAAGCCAGCTTTCCCATTTCCTCAAACTCAATTTTTCTATTCCAGGCTCTTTCCAATGCTTCATCAAGTGAAGTCACATTGGCTTCTGCCAGGAATCCATTTTCATCATCCTCAATAAGCTCTGAATTGCCTCCTGCCCGCGTAGCTATCACTACTCTTCCGGCAGCCATGGCCTCCTGAACTACCATTGCAAACCCTTCACTTCTGGAGGGTAATATTAACCCATGGAATGAACTCCAAATATCCGATGTATCCAAAAACCCTTTGAATTCCACGTTTATGAGTTCCAGGTAAACTACCATTTCTTTCA
>JBILPR010000125.1:0-11259 GCA_044373795.1 Algoriphagus sp.
AATAACCTGAGCTACAAAGGATTTAACCTTGGTTTCTTGTTTGACTTCAGATACGGTGGCATAGTAGTTTCTCGTACCAAAACCATCGGAAGTACTTCAGGTCAATTGGAAGAAACAATTTTTGGTCGTGAGAACGGATATGATCTGACTGTCGAAGGAAATGGTATCGTAAGTCCGGGTGTCATCAAAAATGCGGATGGGTCTTTCAGACCAAATACTATAGAAATCACATCCCGAAACTGGCACAACAGATACTACGAGCGAAACAACGTGGAAGCGGCTTTGTATGATGCTACTTACCTGAAGCTGAGAGAGGTGACTCTGGGTTACACGATCCCAAGAAGTGTACTGGGAAGAATGCCAATTCAGGATGTGAAAATTTCCCTTGTAGGACGTAATCTGTTGCTTTGGACTGAAAATCCTCACTTTGATCCTGAGACCTTAGCCATGGGTGGAGGTACTTTGATCCCGGGAGTGGAGGATATGTCATTCCCATCTACTCGGAGCATCGGATTCAACCTGAACGTGAAATTCTAAGCCAAAGACTGAATCAATAATTTTCTAAAATCAGAAATCATGAACTTCAATACAAAATATTTTGCAGGATTTGGGATGGTAGCTTTGCTGGCCCTGAGTAGCTGCGACAAGGATTTTGAGGAGACGAATATCAATCCAAACAGTCCTGAGAAAGTTTCTTCTGCACTTTTGCTTCCAAATATCATCCGAAGCACCACGGATGAAATTGCCGGTAAATCCTGGGGACTTGGAAATCTGGTAATGCAGCAAACTGCCAAAATCCAGTTTACAAATGAGGACCGATATAACTGGGGACCGCAGGGAAATCCATACAGCACATTTTACAATGCGCTCAGAGATATCAATAATATCATTTTGATTTCTGGTGAGGCAGGTCAGCAAAACTATGTGGGTATTGCCAAAGTAATGCGGGCAAACCTGTATTCCTTTATGACGGATGCGTATGGAGATCTTCCTTATTCTGAAGCCATTCAGGCAAAAACAGATGTCAATTACCCAAAGTTTGATAAGCAGGAAGATATCTACAAAGGGATTTTGGCTGAGTTGAAAGAGGCAAATGACTTGCTGGGTTCTTCGGCTGAGAAAGTGGAGGGTGACATCCTTTTTGGAGGAAATGTTGTTCGTTGGAAGAAGTTTGCAAACTCACTGAGATTGAGAATACTGATGAGACTTTCGGACCGAAATAATCCATCGGCAGAAATGCAGGCGATTCTTGCCAATCCTGCTCAGTCTCCGGTTTTCACTTCCAATCTTGACGAGGCAGCTCTTCAGTATCTTCAGGATGTACCAAATCAGCACCCGCTTTTCACTACCAGATCAGGCTCATACGATGAGATCAGACTAAGTGAAAAGATGGAAAATGCGCTTAAGAGTATCAATGATCCCAGGTTATTTGCCTATGCTCAACCTACGAATGCGTCAGCTGCGGGTGTAATTGGTGCCCCGGAAGCGTATCAGGGAGTGCCAAACGGTCTGGGTGATGAAGAAGCTTTGAAATATTCTCCATCCGGAGATCCTACCAAAGGCGGATCAAACTTTATCTCCCGAGTAGGTTTGTTGTTTTCGTGCAGCGCATGTACTCCATTGGCTAATCCAATCGGTTATCAGGCAGTTTTGATGAGTTATTCTGAGCTTCAGTTTATCCTTGCAGAAGCAAAAGAAAGAGGATTTATCACCACTGGTTCGGCTGAAGATTATTACAAAAATGGAATTCAGGCATCTATTGATTATTACAAAGGAAGATATACGTTGATCAACCTTCCTCAGATCGCGTCCAAACTTGTAGTTGATAATACTTATTTTCAGCAGGCTAATGTTGCTTACACAGGTACTACTCAGGAGAAGTTGAGTAAAATCGGAACTCAGAAATGGTTGGCCTTATTCTTCACAGGAATGGAAGGCTGGTATGACTGGAGAAGAACAGGATATCCTCAAATTGTTCCCGGACCGGCCTCATTTATCAGTACTGTTCCGGTAAGATTCATTTATCCGGGAAGTGTGCAATCGCTAAATGCCGAGAATTACAAGGAAGCCATCGCCCGTCAGGGTGAAGATGCGCTCACCACCCGAGTTTGGTGGGATATTAAATAGTAATCTCTAATTATATTTAGAAGTCCGCTATCGAATCCAATCGGTGGCGGACTTTTTTCCAACCTCAATTACCCGGACCATGAAGAAATTTAAATTTAACCTGGCGTCAGCCTTCCTTTTTACCCTTACTTCCTTTGGCCTTCAGGCTCAGGATTTTAAAACAGAAAATATTGTCCTGATCACTCTGGATGGCATGAGATGGCAGGAGATTTACAAAGGAGCAGATTCGATTTTGGTGGATGATACCGGAATGATCGAAACACCCGGTTCGCTCTTGGTAGATTTTTGGAACGTCAATCCTCTTGAAAGAAGGAAGATGTTGATGCCGTTTTTCTGGGAAACCCTTGCTTCAAAAGGTCAGCTTTATGGCAACCGTGCTTATGGCAATAATGTCAACAACAGCAACAAAATGTGGTTTTCTTATCCGGGTTACAACGAGGTGCTGAGCGGATTTGCAGATGACGAGCGCATCAACAGCAATGACAAAATCAATAATCCAAACGTGACCTTGCTGGAGCATTTGAATAAACTGCCTGAATACAAAGGAAAGGTAATGGCTTTTGGTTCTTGGGATGTTTTCCCCTACATCGTCAACGAAGAACGTAGCGGAGTTCCGGTTAATGCAGGTTTCGACAAAGCGGAAGGTTCTGATCTGACACCAAATGAAATCCTGATCAACCGGATGCAGGATGAAATCCGCGGTCCCTGGGATGGAGTAAGGCTTGATCCTTTTACGCAACATTATGCGATGGAATCCATGAGAAAGTATAAGCCAAAAGTGGTTTACATCGCCTATGGGGAAACTGACGATTGGGCGCATGGCAATCACTACGATCAATACCTATGGTCTGCAAAACAAACAGATGCCTACATCAAAGAAGTTTGGGAATTCATCCAATCTGATCCACAATACAAGGATAAAACGACTATGATCATCACCACAGATCACGGACGCGGTACTTCGAAGACGAGTTGGAAAGGTCACGGAGCAAGTATTCCTGTTGCAGGTGAAATCTGGATGGCTGCTATCGGACCTGATACTCAGGCCACGGGAGAAATGAAGACCCAAGGTCAGTGGAGTTCCGCCATGATAGCCCGCACGATTTTCCAATTGCTGGGAATGGAATATCCTGAGGAAAAAGCCGCTCCTTCAATCAAGGAAATGATTAAATGAGTAGAGTAATTGCTGTTCTACTAGCAGGGATGATTTTTCAAGCCTGTAATTCTCACCATGAGAAATATGCCTCTCCGACATTCGGAGAGGTATTTTTTTCGAGTGAGGTTAACTTGGATTCCTATTATTCCAAGTCTTTTTCCGATTCAGGGGTATTGGTATTGGATGAAAACTGGGAGTTTTTGCAAGCGGATTCTATTCACGGAATAGAACGGGATTTACCTCTTTTTACAAAAGGTCAATTGATTGAATTGCCTCACCGGCTTTCTCTCCCCAACCATTCTATTTGGTATAGATTCCAAGGCGATTGGGAGACTGGATTCCTGCATATTAACGGAGATGACGGAGTGCAACTTTGGGAAAATGGTCAGCAAATCAATAGAAATGAACTTGGCGATTTCTTTCCGATTTCAGCTCAAACCGATGGAGAGTTGATCATTCGGGTGGTGAATAATGCGATGGCGGGAGGATTGAGGAGCGTAAATTGGATGAGTGTTGAGACTTTCAAGAGAAACCAAAACTCGATCGATTCCAGAAGAGATTCTGTTTTTGCAATCAGGAAATTGGCGCTTCTTCAGGATCCTGGATTGAAAAAGCAATTGGATGGATTGGATAGCTCAGAGACTCAACTTCTCCTTTCAGAATTTCCGATTCTAATGACCGATCCAACTCTGTTGGTTAGTCCTGATGGAGAGTATATAATTCGATGGGTAAGTGAAAAGGCCGGTTCGACAACTGTGATTTTCCAGGATGAAACCCAAAAAATACTTGATTCAAATGATGGTGTCTTCAGCCTCGAAATAGAACCGGGTCGGAAATTGAACTTCAGGATATCTCAGGAGAAATCGCAATTTGGGAGCTTTAATTTTTCTGCGCCTCTTCCTGCGGAAAAAGTGAAATTGGCAGTTTGGGCAGATAGTCAGGGTGGCTGGAAAACCTTTGCTCAGCTCGTGAAGCTGATCAATTCTCACCAACCTGACCTGAGCATCGGTGTCGGTGATTTGGTTTCGGATGGCTCTGAAGAATTGGCCTATCCCAGATTGCTGAGTCATGTGTCAGGCTTGAGTTTTCCGCAATTACTGATTCCTGGAAACCATGATTACGATGGTTTTTACGAAGATCTCAACCCTCAATTTTTTAAGAAATACATCTATGGAAAGGATGCAAAAACGTTTGGACTTCAGTTGTTCGGCCCTGTTGGTTTGATAAGCCTTGATCCAAATGAAAACTTCCCGGTGGAAATAAAAGATGCTTCATCTCAAGCGGATTGGTTTCACAAAACCATGCTCTCAGAAGAATGGAAATCATCTCCCTGGAAAATAATCATGCTTCATCAGCCTCCTTATTCTCAGGGTTGGCCAGGCTATCATGGGGAAAAATCCATCCGGGAATTTCTGGAACCTTATTTCCATGCGGGCTTGATTGATTTGGTGATTTCCGGTCATACGCACGATTATGAGCGGTTGACGAGAGAGTTTTCAGGCAATCCTGTCACGTTCCTGATCGTAGGTGGGGCAGGTGGAGGATTGGAGCCTGAGGGAGAAGATTCCGATTTTCCGGTAATGGATCGGTTGATCAAAAAGAATCATTTTGGGATGATTCAGGCAGATTCGGTCCGGTTGGAACTGGAAGTTTTTGGGTTGAAAGGGGAGAAGTTGGATAGTCTGATTCTTCGAAATAAAACTCATCCTAACTGAGAGCCCTCTCTGCCATTTCCCGATAAATGGTTAAATCCGGAACCGGGACGAATTCCTCTTTTGCAAGTTCGTCCCAAGTTCTCATTTTGAGGGAAGTTTCAAAAAGTGGATCAGTTTCAAAGGCTCTGGCT
Organism: Algoriphagus sp.; assembly: GCA_044373795.1. GTDB lineage: Bacteria > Bacteroidota > Bacteroidia > Cytophagales > Cyclobacteriaceae > Algoriphagus. The sequence continues at coordinate 5,130 of JBILPR010000125.1, forward strand.
TCGGTTTCATTCATTTTTCCGCCTTGGTATTCCAAGGTTTTTTTACTGGCTTCCGAAAGTTTGCCAAAGTATTCAGGGTATTGAAAAGTGAGATAGCGTTTGGCCTGCACATGGTTTTCGACCAGTTTTGCGATTCTTTCAGGGAACCCAAGATCCCGAAGAAAGTCCCCGCCAATTTTTTCATGGCTTTTGATTCCGTATCCTCCCATCGATTCAAATTCTCCAAGATTCACGCAAAGATGGCCGATGTCATGGAAAAAGGCGGCTAAAATAACTTCTTCATCAAATCCTTCTTCCTCTGCCATCTGGGCTGATTGACACATGTGTTCGATTTGGGAGACCGGCTCTCCGATGTAATCTTCTTCCCCATATTTATCATACAAGGCGAAAACCAAATTCACTTTTTTTGAAGCAGGGAGGTTTGAAAAGGGTGATTTCATTTTTATAAAGTTTATAAATACTAAATAAATGAAATCAATCTTTTTCTCCATTTTTCGAAGATTAAGTTATTGATAAGTTTTGTCAAGCTTTTCTAATAAGCCTTATTTCATCATTAATGTTATTTTTTCACCTTGTTGGAGTTAATTATCTGGCTTATAATTCATGATTTTTTAACAAATACTTAACCGGCTTTTCTTACCTCTTTCTTGGGATGAGTTTAATTTTGCTAAACAGTAATTAAGTTGGTTTTGCATCTCAAGGGGGTGAGTGTTTTGCACAGGTCCCCCTTTTTTCAAAGCCGAAAAAATAAAATCAACTAGCAAATGTCTCAAATTAAGTTGGCGGTCTTTGATATGGCCGGAACAACCATCTACGACGAAAATAACGTCGCCAAAGCTTTTCAGTCAGCCTTGAATGACCACGGATATCCTTCGGTAACGCTTCAGGAAGCAAACGAAAAAATGGGGTATTCGAAGCCTCAGGCTATTCGGGAGCTATTGGAGATTTACGAATCTGATGCCTCGAAAATAACGGATCAACTGATTGATGAAATCCATGCTGATTTTGTGGAGGGCATGCTGAATTACTACGAGACTGATCCTGCGATCCGGGCTGTTGACGATGCGGAGATGGTTTTTGATGCCTTGCATGCTATGGGGATCAAAGTTGGGCTGGATACGGGATTTAGCCGGGATATCACAGATATCATTTTGAAACGGGTTGGCTGGGATCGCGGAAACTTCATCGACGCCTCCGCCGCGAGTGACGAAGTGCCACAGGGAAGACCGTTTCCTTTTATGATCCAAAAGATCATGGCCGAATTGGGAATCGAGGATCCAAAGCAGGTAATCAAAATCGGTGATACGGAAGTCGATATCAATGAAGGGCACAATGCAGGTTGCCTTATGAGTATCGGCGTGACTTCCGGAGTGTATTCTGCCGAGGAATTGCTTCCTCATCGCCCTACCTATCTGATTGATTCTTTGACTGAATTGCTGGATTGGGTGAAGGCCTATCAAGATTTCGCTCAGGAATAATGCGTAGGTTTCCGACCTTTTCTAAAAAGCTCGCGGAAGCCAGTTCCTTCCAAATGAGTATTTTTGCAGCGCTGATGGGTTTTTTGGTATACAGCAGCATGTATGCTTTCCGGAAACCTTTTGCTGTTGCAATTTTTTCAGGGGAAGAATTTCTGGGTTTTGACTATAAGATCTGGTTGATCCTTGCTCAGACTCTTGGCTATATGGCGAGTAAATTTTACGGGATCAAGATGATCTCTGAGCTTAGGGAAAAAGGGCGGGCCTGGCTCATTATCGGATTGATTTCAGTTTCCTGGTTGGCACTTTTGGGTTTTGCGATTTTCCCTTCGCCATGGGGAATCATCTTTTTTCTCATCAATGGATTTCCATTGGGGTTGATCTGGGGAATTGTGTTTCACTACATGGAAGGCCGGAAATTTACCGAAATGATGGGAAGTATGCTGGCGGCGAGTTTTGTGTTTTCATCGGGTTTTGTGAAATCAGTCGGTCAGTTTTTGTTGGTAAATCTGGATGTTTCCGAAAACTGGATGCCTTTTTTAACGGGTGCTGTGTTTTTTCCGCTGCTTTTGGTGGGCGTGTTTTTGCTGAATCATATTCCGCTTCCCACAGAGGAAGACAAAGAACTCCGGTCGCCGAGAGAAGCGATGAGCGGAGAATCAAGAAGAAAGTTTTTTAAAGAATTTAGACCCGGAATTATCCTCCTGATCATCGTGTACATGATGTTGACGGGCTTGAGGGATTTGCGTGACAATTTTGTGGTGGAAATCTGGCAGGGCCTAAACATTGACGTGGCGCCGGAATTGCTCACCCAGACAGAGATTCCCATCACACTTGCGCTTTTGGGATTTATGTCCCTGTTGGTTTTGGTGAGAAATAACAAAAAAGCTTTCTTCCTCAATCATTGGATCATTTTGTCCGGATTTGCGGTTTCGATTCTTTCCACATTGGGACTTCAGTCAGGACTTGTGTCGCCTTTCTACTGGATGATATTAGTCGGCACGGGGGTTTACATGGCTTATATCCCGTTCAACTGTCTGCTATTTGATCGGATGATCGCCACCTTCAAGTTTGGGGGAAATGTTGGTTTCCTCATGTATCTGGTGGACAGTTTTGGATATCTGGGTTCAAGTGTGGTCTTGGTGGCCAAGCAATTTGGCGTTTTTGAATCGCTAAGCTGGCTTAATTTCTACATCACTTCTGTCTTTGTATTTCTTAGCCTTTCACTTGTTTTGATGACAGGCTCCTTCATTTATTTTCAAAAAAAGCTTAAAAAGGAATCAAAGGAAATTGCGGGTTCCGTTGCTCTTTCAAATTAATATTGAATTGACCATGACAGCTAGTCACTCACTGGAATGATTTTCAACCATGCGAGATTCCACCTGCCAGCAGATAGTATCCATAAAAAAAAAGTATAAGTAGATGAAAACTCAAAATACAGCCATCGTAATTGGGGCAGGAATTGTTGGTCTCGCAATCACAAGAGCACTTCAGGCAAAAGGCTGGGGTGTAACAGTAATCGAGCGTCACCCCAAAGCTCAGGGGGCTTCTGTCCGTAATTTCGGGATGATCTGGCCTGTCGGCCAACCTCAGGGAGCTGCCTTCGAAAGAGCCATGCGGTCCAGGGAAATATGGCTTGACATGAGCGAGAAAGCTGAGTTTTTTGCAGAAAAAACAGGATCACTGCATTTGGCTTACACCGATCTCGAAATGCAAGTCGTCAATGAGTATGTCGCTGCGATGAACGGAATCAAGTCTGCCGAATCTTTGACTCCCGAACAAATCCGCCTGAAAAGTCCGTCCGCTGTGATTGAGGGGCTGAAAGGTGCTCTTTGGACTGAGGAAGAATGTATCGTGGATCCGAGGGAAGCCATTGCAAAAACTGCCGAATACTTGCAAACGCTGCCTCGAGTGGAGTTTATTTGGAACAGAGCAGTGTCCAGAATCGAGGGAAATACAGTTTGGTCAGGCCAAAAAACCTGGTCAGGTGACAAAATATTTGTTTGCTCTGGAGCAGATTTTGAGACGCTCTATCCGGAGCTTTTTGAAGCAACTCCCATCACGAAATGCAAACTTCAGATGATGCGCCTCGTGCAGCAACCCCAGAATTGGAGGATCGGTCCGCCACTTTGCGCAGGCTTGAGTTTCATTCATTACAAAGGATTTTCAGTTGCTCCCTCGCTTGAGAAATTGAAAGAAACCTATCAGGATCAACACCCGGAATTGTTGGAATTGGGGATTCACGTGATGGTTTCGCAGAATGGATTGGGAGAATTGACGATCGGGGACAGTCATGAATACGGGTTGAATCTTTCACCTTTCGATCAAACTCATGTCAATGACCTGATTTTGGATTTTTTGAAAACCTTCGCTCAATTCAAAGACTGGAGAATCGGTTCTGCCTGGCATGGGATCTACCCCAAAATGACCAATGGAGCCACCGAATTTATTCACGAAGTGGATCAAACCGTCACGATTGTCAACGGAATGGGAGGAAATGGAATGACGCTTTCGTTTGGATTGGGAGAGGAAGTGGTGAAGGATTTTTGATTTCGGATGTAAGATTTGCAAAATATGAAGTCTGAAAGCTGAAGACTGAAATTTCTAAATCCTGAAATCCGAAATCCGACATCATAAATCCCAGATCTGGGAAATTTGATTCTCTTCACAACATGAAATAGCAAATCTAAATGTCAGACCAAAATCCAAAGCTTTGTGGTTCATTTCGCTGATCCGTCAATCCGAAATCATAAATCATAAATCCAATTAATCTTTTCATCCCTACATATTAATCGCTAGTTTTCGGCGCCAATAATCCCCCGCTATGGAGCACGAAGTGATCGTACAGATCAGCAATAAGATAAAGAGCATCCGGAAAGAAAAGAATCTTACGCTTCAGGATATTGCCGACCGTGCAGGTGTGACCAAAGGACTGATTTCTCAAATTGAAAATAGCCGAACCATTCCTTCTCTGCTCGTTTTGATCCAGATCATCAAAGCGCTTGAAGTGGATTTAGATTCGTTTTTCACCGAACTCAGCCTTCATTCCAAAGAAGCGCCAATCATCGTCCAGCGAAAATCTGACTACGAGAAATTTGAGAAAGAGCCGGCAAGCGGGTATGAGTATTTCCGGATTTTTACCAAGAAAGTAAAGCAAAGCACCATCGACATTGTCCTGCTGGAGATTAAGCCCGGATCGAAGCGAGACTTTGTGCAGACCGAAGCGTTTGAGTATAAATTTATCATTTCAGGTTCGGTGAAATACATTTTCCGGGATCAGGAAGTTGAACTGGAAGCGGGAGATTCTATGCTGTTTGACGGCAGGCTGGAGCATAATCCTGTCAATGAAGGAGCTATTCCCGTTCAGATGTTAGTTGTTTATTTCTTCGAAGAAAAGGGATGAGGCAAGTTAGTTTTTGCTTGATTTTCGCATTTCAGTTACTGGCGTGGAATTCTTTTGGCCAAACTGTCTATCGCAACGAAATGGGTGGTCTGATCACCCAAGAGGAATTTGAAGAAAAGATCACCAACGGACCCTATTTTGGAGTTCCGGGTTCAGCTTCCAATGAAAAATTACTCATTCATCGGATGCCCTTTGGGAACGTTGAGCCTGATTTATTTTATCAAATGCTCGGAATGGAAGATGCGCTGAAGGAAGGGAAGTCCTTGGTAGTGATATTTTACCCGGGGAAAGACGAGTGCAATTCTACTGGTTCTCAGGCGAATGATGTCTCACATTTCAAAAAAAGCTTCGAATATCTCATCCATGCAACTGCAAAAAAAGATGCTGCCGAACCCATTTATATCTACAAAAATCCTCATGGATTAGAAAAATACAAGGGGATAATGGAGTGGATTCCTGACCCGGCTGGCACCTTTGAAAAGAACTTTTTCAAATATCCTTACCCTTGTCGTAGCTTTGTGGTCATTCATCCGAGCGGAGAATACCGGGCGATTTTTGGTGAATTTCCTGATTCTCAGATTACACAAGCTCTGAAAATCCTTAATAAATAGCTTAAACAAGTACGATGGTTGATATAAGAATTGCTAACAGAAAAGACATCCCATCTTTGGTAGAGATGGCCAGAACTTCTTTCTTGGAGGCTTTTACCGCCCAAAACAAACCTGAAAACGTGAAGGCGTATTTGGAAGAAGCGTTCACGGAAGAGCAGTTTTTGGAAGAAATGGAGGAGCCTTCGTCTACTTTTTACATTGCTGAAGTGGAAGGGAAATTAGTCGCATATTCCAAACTCAATTTGATTCCTGCCCAAACGGATGTCCACGATCCGGAAAGTCTGGAAGTGGCCAGGTTGTATGTGCTCGAAGAATTTCACGGTCTGGGAATAGGAACCATCTTAATGGAGTTTGCGATTCGGTTTGCGAAGCAAAACGGAAAGAAATACCTCTGGCTGGGAGTTTGGGAAAAGAATCAGAAAGCGCTTCTTTTTTATGAGAACAAAGGTTTCCGCAGGTTTGGGCAGCATCCTTTCCCATTTGGAGATGAAGTGCAGACAGATTACCTGATGAGGATAGATTTTTAATTATTTTTTGATTTCTAAGCGATCGATCATCGCACCTTCTGAAGTGTATACGTTTAGTTTGAATGAAGTCTCCGTCAAGGAAACCACGCCATAATGAAAACCCCGAAACGTTTT
>JBILPR010000454.1:0-3261 GCA_044373795.1 Algoriphagus sp.
ACCTTTCATAAATCCGATTCTCGGGATTCCATTTACAATGCTGTTGTTATGACCATGATGCCATTTCATCCTCAGCAGTTCAGGATTTGAAATCGCAGTTGGCTCTCCCTCAAAATTTTGGTCATATCTCACCTGAATCGGATCATTTGGGTCCAGCTTAACTACTTTTCCATTTTCTATGTAAACCGTCGGAACCCGATCCTGCGTGGCGGCCATGATATAAGAATAATCAAACCCCACCTGATTAGGCCCAGGGGAAATTTCCTGATTCCAATCCACATTACCAGTTCCCAAACCCAAATGCCACTTTCCTATCACAGCGGTTTGATATCCTTGATTTCTCAGGAGTTTTGGCAAGGTGACCTGAGCGGTGTCAATAATAAGTGGAGCCGTACCCGGGAGAATTTTAGCGTCCTGATTTCTCCAGGGATAAGTCCCGGTCAGAAACGCGTAGCGACTTGGAGTACAAGTAGCGGAAGAGGCATATCCGTTGGTAAATCGTAAACCTCCATTGGCCAATTTGTCCATATTGGGAGTTTGAAGTGTACCGGACTGATAGGCGCTTACATCACCATAGCCCAAATCATCCAGATAAATGATGACGATGTTGGGCTTCTTTTCCAAGGCAACTTCTCTCACTGTCGCCTCAGTACAACTTTGAAAAAACAAAGTAGCCATTAAGGCTATCACCCAACTGGAGCGGTAAGTTTTCTTCATTTTCGTTAGAGTTAGGTTATTTTAAATTATGTGTGGGGTCCAAAATTAGATTGGAGATTAATTTTCTAATGCTTGATACTTCTCAAACACATTACCCATCCTTTGCCAATTTACTATCAAATATTCAGATCAGTATCCCAAAGCACCAATCCGTTTGGAGGAGCCGGCGCGATCTTTTCCAGATTTTCAGCAGAGATAAACCTTTGACTCAATCCTTCCATTGCGAGTTCTCCTTTCCCCACTTTCCAAATCGCATTCATGATGATTCTCATTTGGTGATGCAAAAATCCTTTTCCGGTAACTTCGAAGAAGAAGATTTCCTGAGGAAAGTATCGGCCAAGAAATTCATTGGAGGAATAAATCCCTGCGGAAATAATCTCCCGGAAATAATCGGTTTTATTCGGAGATGGGGTGCAAAAAGCCTGAAAATCATGCTTTCCGACAAAAATATGAGACGATTCCTTCATTTGTTCCCAATCCAATTGACCGGGAATATTGACCAGGAAAGCAGAAGAAAATGGATGGAATTCGTCGGAGTTCGAGAAAAAATAGCGGTAGGTTTTCTGATGGATGGACTGAATCAGGTTGAAATTTGATGGGACTTCCTGCACCGAATTCAGACGAATGTCTTGAGGCAGGTATTGATTGATTGTTGGCAGAAGGATTTCCATTCCTGTTTTTTCCCGAAGAAAAATCTGAACATATCCACCCAAACAGGAGACACCTGCATCTGTCCGGCTTGCACCCAAGACTGAGAAATCGTTGTGACCGAGTACAAACTTCAGCACCTTTTCCAGCTTTCCCTGAACTGTCGCCTGCCCGGGCTGTATCGCCCAACCTTTGTATCTGGCACCAAAATAGGAAATGGAAAAGAGGTATGAAAATGGGCGGGATTGCACGGAAAGATTAGTGTTTGATACTTGAAATTGGAGAAATTTTACGAACCGATCAAAATTGGACTGTTGATAAATCTGATCCTTTCAATTATACTTCTGTCCAACTAGATTTTAGGAAGTAATATTTATCTTCAACCAACCCAACGATTTGCCATGCTGTCCTTTCTGTTAGCCTTAAAATCTAGTGCCCTCCCGCTGATTTTAATAGGAATGAGTATCTCAATCAGTTCTCTTCTCGCCCAATCCTCCCCTATCATCCATTCCGAACTTATCTTCCCCTTACAGGAAAAGCATGTTCATGGGAGTTCTCTGGTAGCATTACCAAATGGAGACATGCTTGCTGCCTGGTTTTATGGAAGTGGAGAGCGCACTGCAAATGATGTTAAAATCATGGGCGCACGGTTGAAAAAAGGAGACCCCAACTGGTCTGAGCCATTCTTGATGGCTGACACACCAGAACTTCCCGATTGCAATCCTGTCTTATTCCTGAATCAAAAAGGCAAACTTTTTCTGATTTGGATAGCGGTGCAGGCAAACAAGTGGGAGCATTCTATTTTGAGAGTTCGAACCTCTGAAAATTACTCCGACTCTGGTGCCCCGATTTGGAACTGGCAGGATAATATCCTCTTAAATCCCGGGGATGAATTTGCCGATGAAGTCGCAAAGAGATTCAAAGAACTGCCTGAAAACCCTGCAGGCTGGTCTGAGTATGCGCCCAAGTATGACAACATGATCATCGAAGCGTCCAAAGATCCAAGAAAACGGACTACAGGTTGGATGACGAGAATAAAACCCATTCTGATGGAAAACGGCAGGATTGTCCTCCCCCTATACTCTGATGGATTCAACTTTTCGATGATGGCAATTTCGGAGGATTTTGGGGAAAGCTGGAAACCGAGTTTGCCGTTGGTGGGAAGAGGACCGATTCAACCTGCATTAGTAAAGAAAAAAAATGGAAATCTGGTGGCTTACATGCGGGATAGCGGAGATGCACCATCCCGAGTTCATATCAGCAAATCCTCCGATGGAGGAGAAAGCTGGTCTGCAAGTGAAAAGACAGAAATCCCGAATACTGCTAGTGTTGAAATGCTAAACTTAAAGGATGGAAGATGGGCTTTTCTGGGAAATGACATCGAAGACGGACGATACATTTTGAGTCTTTACCTCTCTGATGACGAAGGCCAAACCTGGAAATGGAAAACGAGACTGGAAGATCATTCACCGGAAAGAGGCTCCTATTCCTACCCCAGCCTGATTCAGGCTTCTAATGGTTTGCTTCATATCACCTACTCTAACCACCCGAAAACTGATTCCAAATCTATTAAGTATGTGGTGGTGGATCCGGGGCAACTTTAAATCTCTTTCAATCTTTGATCCAGTACATTCGGATCCTGACTGGTGTTGAAAACTGCCAAGACATAAATAATTTCATTCTGAAAAAAATAAACGATCTGGAAAGGAAATTTTCTCAGCGGATAGACTCTTAACCTATTTTAAAATCGAATTTGAAAAGCTTCCGGACATTTAAGTATTGCTTCTTCTCCCCATTTTAAGTTTTCTAAAAAATAATTCCCCGCTTTTTTACTTTCGGAGCTATACCAATCAAAAGCAACCTTAACGTCTTTTATGGCATTTTCAGAATAAAAAA
>JBILPR010000455.1:0-3256 GCA_044373795.1 Algoriphagus sp.
TTCCTTGGTGCGGTATCTTGAAGAAAAAGAAATTATCCGGACTGGACCTTTTGATGCTTCCTTTCACCCAAAAGCCACACTGGATAGTATTGACGAGGAAAAAGTGAAACGCTTTGTGCGAATTGCTCAGTTAAAAAGGGGCTTCCCACTGAATGAAACCGAGCCAACGGACAGAATCCTCACCCATCTAAACCTTTGTACCGAAGGTCGAATTACAAACGCTGCGATACTTCTTTTTGCCAAAGAGCCACAGCGGTTTTTTATCAATTCGGAGGTTCGGTGTGCCTCTTTTGCAGGAACGGTAGTGGAAAAACCCATCCCTTCTTACAAAGTATTCAAGGGAACCCTGTTCGAACTGGCCGACCAAGCCTTGGAATTTGTGCTTACCAAATTGGATTACCGAATCGAAACTCGGGCAGAACATATTTCCATCCCCGGATCCTATGAAATCCCCAAAGAAGCTATAGCCGAAGCCATCGTAAATGCCGTCGCGCACCGTGATTACACCAGCAATGCCAGTGTACAGGTGATGGTGTTTAGAGACCGAGTAGAAATTTGGAATCCCGGTGCTTTGCCCATGGGCTGGACAACCGAGAAGCTAAAACAATTGCACACCTCCGTGCCCGCAAATCCACTCATTGCAGAACCCTTATATTTGGCCGGGTATATCGAACGGCTGGGTACAGGCACTACGGATATGGTGGACAAATGCCTTACCGCAGGACTTCCTGAACCCCGTTTTATTCAGGCAGAAGACTTCAAAAGCATCGTTTACCGTCCAGTTACCCCGAAAGTTAAGGAACAAGTACCCCGCAAGTACCCCGCAAGTACCCCGCAAGTTGAACAGGTCACAGACCTAACCATGCAAGTCACCCCCGAAGTCACCCCCGAAGTTACCCCCGAAGTCACCCCCGAAGTCAGAAAGCTGATTGTGGTTTTGGAAGGAAAAAAAACCAGGGTGGAACTTCAACGGCTCTTAGAACTGAAAGACGAGAAGAACTTCAGAGAAAACTATCAACAAAAAGCCTTGAAACAAGAATTGATTGAAATGACTATCCCAGACAAACCTAATAGTCGCAACCAAAAATACCGCCTCACCCCAAAAGGCCTGGCGCTTAAAGAATTATTGAACAAGAAAAACTAATGCTCCAAAATAACAGCGCACTTAAATCCCTCATTGACAAACTTTGGCAAAACTTCTGGGAAGGTGGCATCGCCAATCCCTTAACTGCCATCGAGCAAATCACTTACCTCATTTTTATGAAGCGCATTGACGATTTAGAAGCCAAGCGCGAACGGGATGCAGAATTCACCGGAGAAACTTACGTTTCCCGATTTGCCGGAAAGTTTGACATACCGGGCAGCACCGAATCCATAGACAAAGGTGAACTGCGCTGGAGTATCTTCAAACATAAGCCTGCGGACGAGATGCTGATGCACGTGCAGATGAAGGTGTTTCCTTTTCTAAAAACACTTAACGGAGAAACTTCCATCTTCACCAAACACATGGCCAATGCCGTGTTCATCATGCCAAAGGCCAGTTTGCTGGTGTCGGCGATCAATATCGTGGAAGAGATTTTCAGAGAAATTGAGAAAGATGCCACCGAAGGCGGACATGCATTTCAGGACATCCAAGGCGATGTGTATGAAATGCTCCTCAGCGAGATCGCATCAGCGGGGAAAAACGGTCAGTTTCGGACCCCAAGGCATATTATCAAACTTATGGCCGAACTCCTCGCACCACAATTGGGTCAGCGCATGGGAGATCCAAGTAGCGGCACCGGAGGATTCATTTTGGGGTATTATCAGTATATCTTATCGGATCTGGTCCGAAAAACGAATCCTGCGCTGCTCCAAATGGATGAAGATGGATTTGAGCGGGCGACGATCAGTTCTATCCTGACCCCGGAAGTCAAAAACATCCTGGAGCAAAGTATGGTAGGCTATGACATCGACACCACCATGGTGCGTCTTGGACTGATGAACCTGATGATGCACGGGATCGACCAACCACAGATCGACTACAAGGACACGCTCAGCAAAAGCTTCAACGAAGACAGTCAGTATGATATCATCATGGCCAATCCGCCCTTTACGGGCAATATTGACAAAGGCGATATCAACGAAGGACTGAAACTGCCCACTACCAAGACCGAATTGCTTTTTGTCGAACGGATTTTCAACATGCTAAAAATGGGTGGAACCGCTGCCGTGATTGTACCGAGCGGTGTGATCCAGAATAGCGGAAAGGCATTTGAAGCGCTGCGGAAACTGATCCTAGAAAAAGCGGAACTGAAAGCCGTCATTGCTTTGCCAAGCGGAGTCTTCAAACCCTACGCAGGAGTAAGTACCGCCATCTTAATTTTTACCAAGGGCGGAGAAACCAACAAAGTGTGGTTTTACGACATGAAGGCAGATGGATACACCCTGGATGACAAGCGAAACAAAATCACTACCAGTGATCTGTCGGATATCGTAATGCAATACCAACAGCATGTCAGCCTGAGAGGAGTCGAAGGCGAGCGAAAAGGCAAATGCTTCACCGTGCCGAAAAAGGAAATCGTGGAAAACAACTACGATCTAAACCTCAGCACCTACAAGGAAGAAGTGTATGAAGAAATAAGCTACGAAAAGCCGGAACTGATTTTCAGGAAATTGGAAAGCATTGAAACTGAAATTCAAATTGGGTTGGCGGAGTTAAAAGAATTGATGTGATGAAGTTTGAAAAACTCAAAAATATCATTGATGTTAAAAAAGGAAAGAAGCCATCCTTTGTAGATTTTCCAGATGAAAATTCAATCAGAGTATTACAGATTGATGATTTACGCAATGATAACAATCCAAAATTCACAAATGATAAAACGGGCGTATTTGCCAAAGCGGATGATGTTTTGATCGCTTGGGATGGCGCAAATGCTGGAACAATTGGATATGGGAAGTCAGGTTATATTGGAAGCACAATTGCACTATTACGTAAAAAGCAACCTGATTTATATTCGACCACTTTTATTGGCATATTCCTGCAATCACAGTATCAATATTTAAGGAGTAAAACCACTGGTGCAACCATTCCACACATAAGTAGAAAAGCTTTAGATGATTTGGAGGTCCCTGTGATCAGTGTGAACGACCAACTCGACATTGCCAACCTCTTAAGCAAAGCAGAAAACCTGATCGCTCAACGCAAAGAAAGCATCCGCTTGCTCGATGAATATTTGAAAAGCACGTTTTTGGAGATGTTTGGGGAATGCACAAA
>JBILPR010000126.1:0-11218 GCA_044373795.1 Algoriphagus sp.
ACTCATGAAGCTTCTAAATCTATTTTAGTAGCAAAGGCAATTTTATTCAAAATTTAAATATTAGTTGAAAACCTTACCTGGATTTTCAAAACATAAACCCGAAGCAAGACTATACATTCTTACTAAGATAATTGGGAAAATATTGCAAGAAAAACTAAAGAGTAACCGGAATTGTCTTCAGACCAAGAAAATTTTCATTGATTCAAAAAAAATATATGCGTTTATTCCCAGAAAAAATAGAGCTGGTAAAATCGCCAAAAAACCGTCTTTAACTCTAAGTCTGGCTGCAACTCCCAGAAACATCATTAGAGCAAGCCCACCAGATGACAGTATTAAAAAATGGTCAAGGATCAACCCTACCAGCAAACCCAAAGCTCCCAAAATCTCCAGAATCGCCGTAAGCGTTCCAAATTTGCTCAACCCAAAGCGTATAAATTCACTTTTCATTTTGGGTGATTTAAAGTATGCTACACCATATGATAAAAAAGAAAGACTTGAGAAAAGCACTAAAACCTCTAATAAACGCATCAAGCTATTAAATTAAGAGAAACAGCTGCTACAAAAAGACATAGAAGCAAAAGAAACGAAGAGGGCACACGCTTTTGCCAGGAATTATTCACTTTAAAATGGAAATACTGTGCACTTAACATCAGGAAAGCCATCAATAGAATAGGGACAAGGACCAGCGAAGGATACCAGATACCTGCCACAATTAACGTCGCCAATGCTATTTTAGTTGATCCAACTATCGACCGCGTCAAATCACTTAAGCCATATTGATGGAATTCCTTTACGATATTATCGAAACGAAATACCCAAACAATGATAATGGAAACAGAAACTACGAGCTGGGCAATTACAGAGATGTTTGAAATCATATTTTTTTTAATTTTCTTCTGTCATTTTTATTTGTAGGACCAGCCTCCCTTTTTTAGGAGATTATTGCTCTCCAATGTTAAGTTACCTGAATTAATGACTTATAACAGATATTTCTAGCTTCTTTTATCCCGATCAGGCGACTTTTCTGCTCACCGGATGCCCTTGATAATTTGACGGACTTATAGAATATCAAGAAAAAGGGAAGCAGTTGCCTCCCAACTTCAAAATTATTTTAACCAATCAGGCTTTGTGGTGACCACCTCCGCCTCGAGCTGATTGAGTAAGTTGTAAATACCAAAATAGGTTCGATTAACATACAAGCCATGTCTTGAGCCTCTGGCTTGTCTCGACTTTCTAAACATTTTATCATTCGCAATCCGATCTCCTAATCTGAATATTTGATCAAAGAATTGGTTGTCGGCAAAGTCAAACCTATCAACATGAAAAGGCTTGCCTAATAAAGAAATCATTTCTGTAAATAATCCTTTGAAGTAGGCCTTCTCAACCTCAGAATCTTTGTCCGAAATAAATTCTAAATCGTAAAATATCTGATTTAACTCATCTTCGTTGATCAGCAACTCCTTTTTAATCAATGCAAAATAGCCTCGGTAGAAATCCTCAGGAATTACTTTCACGCAACCAAAATCAATAATTCCTAGCTGATCACCTTCCTGAACAATGAAATTGCCCGGATGTGGATCAGCATGGACCTGCTTCAGATTGTGAACCTGGTGATGGTAAAAATCCCAAAGAGCCTGACCGATTTGATTTTTTGCTTTCTGAGTTGGATTAGTATCCATCCATTCTTTGATATGCTTACCCTCAATCCAGTCCATGGTGATAATTCTCTCCGAACTGAACTCATCGTAATATTTCGGGAATTTCAGATTGGGGATATGACCACATTCTTCCGATATCTCACGGGAGCGTTTCACTTCCAGGATGTAATCCGTCTCCTCCAAGAGTTTCTCCTCCACTTCTGACATATAATGATCCAATTCACGCTCGTTCATATTGAGTAATCTCAAAGCGAACGGACGAACAAGCTTCAAGTCAGAACTTACCGAATCGGCAACTCCCGGATATTGGATTTTTACAGCAAGAGGTTTCCCATTCTGTGTAGCCTTGTGCACCTGACCGATTGAAGCCGCATTCACAGCTGTTCTGGTGAAAGTATCGAACATTTGTTCGGGTGTCTTGCTGAAATATTTCTGGAATGTCTTCACCACCAAAGGATATGACAAAGGGGGTGCAGAATATTGCGCCATTGTGAATTTGTCCTGATACGCTCTTGGCAAGAGATTCTTATCCATGGACATCATCTGTGCAACTTTCAGAGCTGAGCCCTTCAATTCACTCAGGGATTTGTAAATATCTGTCGCATTATTAGCATGGAGTTCTTCCTTGTCCATGGAAGGATTCACCATCTTTTTAGCGTAATGCTTCATGTAGTTGCCACCGACTTTTGCTCCGGTGGAAATAAACTTTGCCGCTCTCTGCACTTTGGTCACCGGTATGGCTCCCTGTTCTTTCAATTTTTCGGGCATGATTTATTTGGATTGGTAAAGGAATTTGGCAAAATCAAGGAATGAATCCAACGCACTTTTTCCCATCAGGTCAAAAGCCAAATTCACGGATTTTTCGATAGCCGCATCTGTTTTTTCAAACCTTGGAGATCTGTCATCCAACCAGTAGCGAAATACAAACCAAGTCTGAAACCAAAGTGCTTCATCGTATCGATCACTGATGATTGGTCTGCTTGCGATCTCCTCCGTTTCTTTTCCCTCGAGAACGATCTCATTTGCAAAGTCCTTAAACTTCTGCTTAAACTCCGCAGCCTCTTTCGGAAGATTCATCAAAGTCTGCGACTTGCTTTCGTAAAGACTCAGGAGATAAGACCTGTTTTTCTTCAATTCCTCAATCCAAGTGAAAAGGAAACTTAGGAATTTCTCCCTCGCACTGTATTCTCTGAATATCTCCTGTGATTCTACCTGTCTGATAGTTTCATCGAAAATCTCAACCCAAATCGCCGATTTGATAGATTCGAAAGAAGTGAAATACGTGTAAAACTCTTCTTCTTTCATCTTCAAATCTTTGGCAAATTTGAAAACTGACTTGGGTGCCGAGCCATACTCAAGCACGTAATTTTTATATCCTTCCAGAATAACGATTCTGAGATCTTTTTTTGCTGCTTTCTTAGCTGTTGTAGTTTCCATGAGTTTTGCTAAAATCTAACTGGTAAACACTCAAAGCAGACATCAGGTTTAGAAAAGACATAAAAAAACCGGAGTCTTTCGGTCCGGTTAGGTTTTTTAGCTGATTACTTTTTCTACTACCAGGTTATGATTGGTGTAAATACAGACGTCAGCTGCTATATGAAGGCTTTCCCTCACCATTTCCTCGGCTGTGAGGTGCGGTGCAAATTTCTTCATCGCACGTGCTGCGGATTGAGCGTACATACTTCCGGATCCGATCGTAGCGATTTCCATATCGGGATCGATTACATCCCCATTTCCGGAAATGATCAAAATATCATCTTTGTCCGCCACGATCATCATAGCCTCCAGTTTGCTGAGCATCCGGTCAGTTCTCCATTCTTTGGCCAATTCCACTGCAGCCCGCTTCATATTATTTCCAAAAGCGCCAAGCTTCTCCTCAAATTTATCCAACAGAGTAAAAGCATCAGCGGTTGATCCAGCGAATCCTGTTACTATTTTTCCTCCCTGCATGACACGGATTTTTTTTACTGTACTCTTGGCAACAGTATTCCCTAAAGTGGCCTGGCCATCCGCTCCTATCACTACTTCCCCATTGTGGCGAATCGCAACGACGGTGGTTGATTTAATTTTTTCCATTTTTGACTATTATGAAGTTAACGGGTGAACAAGTTATTGGAGGATAAAAATCGAATTTCGCGTCATTTGAAATTTTTATGCCATAACTCAACAACTATCCTCCAGTTTCAACAACCATACTAAAAGCAAAAAGTCCTGAAATCAGGACTTTTTGGCAGAAATTCTATTTATTAAATCAGGATTCTGACCGGATCTTCCAACAAACCTTTTAAGGTAAGCAAGAATGCGGATCCTACTGCTCCGTCCACGACTCTATGGTCGCAAGACAACGTGACCTTCATCAGGTTGCCGATTTTCATCTGACCATCTTTCACGATCACGGTTTCTTTAATCCCTCCTACAGCAAGAATACAAGCGTCCGGCGGATTGATAATCGCGGTGAATTCATCGATTCCAAACATTCCCAGGTTTGAAATGGTAAAAGTGTTTCCTTCCCAATCTTTGGGCTGAAGCTCTTTGGTTTTTGCTTTTCCCCCGAGGGTTTTAGCCTGATTGGAGATCTGAGAAAGTGAAAGACTATCTGCGAATCTGATCACAGGCACTAAAAGTCCTTCCTCGACGGCGACTGCCATCCCGATATGAATGTGGTCGTTGTAGCGGATTTTATCTCCCAACCAGCTTGAATTTACTTTTGGGTGCTGACGCAATGCTGCTGCACTAGCTTTGATCACCAAATCATTGAAAGAGATTTTCACAGGAGAAATCTCATTCATGCTTTTTCTCGCCTCGATCGCCTTGTCCATGTTGATTTCCATGGTCAGGTAGAAGTGAGGTGCTCCGAATTTGCTTTCTGCAAGTCTCTTCGCTATTACTTTTCTCATTTGAGAAACTTTCTCTTCACGGAAACTTTCCTTTCCAAGAGCTGGCGCACCAGCTACAGCTGGAGCAGCGGCAACCGGAGCAGCGAAAGGCACGAAGTTCTCAATATCTCTTTTAACTATTCTTCCTCCTTCACCAGAGCCGCTGATTTGACGAATGTCAAAACCTTTGTCCTCGGCAATCTTTTTAGCTAGTGGAGAAGCTTTCACACGATCACCTTCAGAAGCAGCAGATACAGCCGGGGCAGCAGATGGTGCAGCAGCGACTGGCGAAACTGCAGGCGCCTCAGCTTTCGCCGGAGCAGCAGGAGCTTCAGCTTTTGCTTCAACCGGAACTGGTGCAGGAGCAGAAGATAGGCCTTTCAGAAGTTTTTCAAAATCAGCCCCTTTTTCACCGATAACCGCGATTACTCCGTCAACGGGAACGCTGTCACCAGCCTGAACTCCGATATAAAGCAATGTTCCGTCTTCGTAAGATTCAAGTTCCATAGTCGCCTTATCGGTTTCTACTTCAGCGATGATCTCACCGGATTTTACTACATCACCCACTTTCTTCAACCAAGCAGAGATTGTTCCCTCTTGCATTGTATCAGACATTTTTGGCATTGTGATTACAGTAGCATTGATGCCGGAAACATCAACTTTCTCCTCGGGAACTTCTGATTTAACAGGAGCTTCTTCTTTATTGGGTGCCACAGGAGCTTCTGCTATGGGAGCAGCCTCTTCCTTTTTAGCAGGGGCAACTGAGGTAGAATCGTTAAGCAGACTCTCATAAGCTTCACCTTTTTCACCAATTATCGCGATGATTCCATTTACAGGAACTGAATCTTTTTCTTTCACTCCAATATACAGAAGGACACCTTCTTCGTAGGATTCAAGCTCCATGGTAGCTTTGTCAGTCTCTACTTCCGCCAGGATGTCTCCAGGCTTAACAGTATCACCAACTTTTTTTAACCATGCAGCGATCACACCTTCCTCCATCGTGTCGCTCATTTTAGGCATTCTTATAATTTCGGCCATGAGTTATTGCTCTCTTATTCGTTTTTAAAGAGCCCAAAAATAGTTTTTATAAACTCTTTATTCAAATATAAAACTTAATTTCCCCAGGCATTTCAGCCGTCCTGTCTCAATTGTCTGACATGCCACTACTCCAACACAGCTCCTACACACGTCCTAAGTGGCTCTTCAATGGTCACCTGGAAACTATTTATCCGGCTATTTTTCGAAAAGTCGAACTGATAAACCCAACCCGGGAACGAATAGACACCCTAGACGGGGATTTTCTGGATCTGGATTGGTACAAGTCTGGAAAATCTAAACTGGTGATCATCAGCCATGGTTTGGAAGGAAACAGTACCCGTCCATACATGTTGGGAATGGCGAAAATATTTCTCCAGAATGAATTTGATGTCCTTACCTGGACCTTCAGGGGCTGCGGAGACGAGCTCAATAAAAACGTAATTTTCTACCATTCCGGGGCGACCTATGATCTGGATCAGGTCGTGAAACATGCCGAAAAAGATTACGAAGAAATTTTTCTGGTTGGTTTCAGCCTAGGCGGAAATTTAACTTTAAAATACCTCGGTGAGAAAGGTGAGACCCAATCAAAGATCAAAAAAGGAGTTGCGATTTCAGTTCCGCTTCATCTTGCAAGCAGCTGCGAGAAAATATCGCAGGGCGAAAATATTCTTTACTCGAAGCGCTTTCTAAAAACACTCAAAGAAAAAGTAGTCCGCAAATCGCTGAACCATCCGGATCAAATCCCTATTGGAGTCCTTCGAAATGTGAAAACACTGTCAGATTTTGATAACCATTTCACCGGACCACTTCATGGGTTTGCAGATGCAGAAGAATACTATGAAGTGAACAGTTCCCTCTTTTTTCTAGAGCAAATAAAAATGCCAACACTTGTCCTGAATGCTCAAAATGATCCTTTTTTGAGTGAGAAATGCTTTCCGGTAAAATTGGCGAAATCGTTGGATTGGGTCACATTTGAATTCCCAAAACACGGCGGTCATGTGGGATTCAGCACCGACAATTCAAAAAATCACTACTATTCGGAGCTTCGTGCGGTTGAATTTATAAAATCGGTTTTCTAACTTCCCTTCTGATTCTCAAACCTTCCCAAAAATGTGCGGACGATATTCCCTTAATAAAAGTAAAATTGAACTGGAAGAGCGATTTCAGGCAGAAATGTTGCCGGATTTCAAGCCCAGATATAATATAGCCCCTACACAATTAGTACCTGTCATTACTTCACAAAGCCCGAAAGGATTCTCTTTTTTCTATTGGGGAATTACTCCTGATTTCGGAAAAAATAAGCCTGTTGCACAAAAACTCATCAATGCAAGGGCAGAATCAATCAATGATAAAGTTTCTTTCAAAAGCTCTTTTGAAAAAAGACGCTGCCTGATTCCAGCAGATGGATTTTACGAATGGAAAAAACTTGGCAAAAAAACGAAAATCCCTTATCGGTTCACTATGAGAGAGGATGAGTTATTTGCTTTCGCCGGAATCTGGGAAGAATACGAGACAGTAAACGGAGAGATTCAGCATACTTTCCTGATTATGACCACCAGTCCCAATGAAATTGTATCAGAGATTCACGATCGGATGCCAGTGATTTTGAATCGGCAAATGGAGAAAAAATGGCTTGACAATTACACCTCAGAGTCGGAGCTTTTGTCAATGCTTCGGCCCTATCCTTCAGATCAGATGCTGAGTTATACCGTCTCTCCTTTGGTGAATTCGGTTGAGAACGATGTCCCGAGCATTATCCGAAAAACCTCCCCAGCTGATCAGCACGGCAATTATACCCTTTTTGGCTAATTCCGTTTAAATCCCCATCCATCTTTTGGATTCGGGTGATATCTTTCGATATTCATCTCCATTTTGCAAAATAGACCCAAATAAACATGAAAAAATCCCGGATCCTTGGAGTGGGGCATTATGTCCCTGAGCGAATCGTGACGAACCAGGAACTCACCGAAATGATGAATACCACGAATGAATGGATCGTGGAAAGAACTGGTATTCAAGAGAGAAGATGGTTTACTCCGGGAGTCGATACGGTGACGAGCATGTCCAAAAAAGCGACCGAAATGGCACTCGAAAGAGCGGGAGTAACTGCCAAAGAGATTGATTTTATCATTTTTGCCACTGTCACACCAGATTACTTTATTCCTGGAAACGGAGTTCTGTTGCAGCGTGAGTTGGGCATGGGAACCATCGGAGCACTCGATATTCGGAATGCCTGCTCAGGATTCATTTATGGACTTTCGATAGCTGATCAATTCATCAAGACTGGAATGTATAAAAAAATCTTGGTTGTCGGCGCAGAGATTCAGTCTTCAGCTTTGGACAAAAGCGATGAGGGAAGATCCAGTTCGGTGATTTTTGCAGATGGTGCAGGAGCAGCAATTGTCGGCGCTGTAGATTCTGATCGGCCCGGCATCCTCTCGACTCATTTGCATGCGCAGGGTGAATATGCAGAGGAATTGTACTGCAAAGATCCGGGAAGCAGTCGTGAAGTTAGATTGTCTCCTGAACTGATCGAATCAGGAAGTTTTCAGCTTAAGATGAATGGAAACACCGTATTCAAGCACGCCGTAGTCCGATTCATGGAAGTAATAAACGAGGCTTTGGCAGCAAATAATCTGGATAAAGACGCGATTGACTTGCTTGTTCCCCATCAGGCCAACCTGAGAATCAGTCAGTACATCCAACAAAAGCTAGATCTTCCAGATGAAAAAGTCTTCAATAACATCATGTATCTGGGGAATACCACGGCCGGAACCATTCCTATTGCATTGAGTCAGGCATGGGAACAGGGCAGAATCAAGGAAGGCGATATGATTTGTCTTGCTGCATTTGGTTCAGGATTCACTTGGGCCTCAGCTTTGCTTAGATGGTAAAATGAGTGAAAAATCCGAAAATCTGGATCTCGACTTCTGGCTTGACAGAGAATTTTTGCAAAAGCATAACCGACTGAAAGCTGAGTTTTGGGAGATACTGGGAAAAGTCGGGGATTCAGTGTCCCTTGAAGAAATCTCAAAAACGCACCCAAGACCAAAAGGAAAGAAATTATCCAGAGGAAATGATCTTTTGGGATTCCCGTATCAGGTTTTAGACTTGATACGGGATTTTGATCTTTCCGGAGGTTTAAATATTCGGGTTTTAAATTGGTTTGGTAACGGAATGTTTCTGTTTGTACTAATCGGAAAGAATACGTTTTCAGAACCTCAACTGCATTTTTTAGAAAACAATTTTTCACTGGGACTCACTTCCTCTCCCTGGGATTACCCGGAATTGATTCTGGAATCTAACTCAACAAGAAGCCCGGGTTTAGACCAAATCCAAGAATTAGCATTTTTCCAATGGTTCAAACCACTCTCTATTCCCTTGGAGAAAAGCTTGATAGCAGTCCATTTGTCATCTGAGATAAAAAAAGTGATTGAGTCGCTCTCCAAAAAAATGGGATAAAGCAGGAAATAACTTATTTTTAAACAGGAATTCAGTTCATCCGTACAATATTCTCAATTGTCATGTTACAACTTAATCCTACCCTTTTTGAAGAACTCATTTCATCCTTGAGTTTATCTGAATTATCCAACGTATGAAATACCTTCTTATTGGCCTTCTTTTATTTTGTTCGCAAGTTTTTGCCCAGAAATCAGAAATGGTTACTCAGTACAATGCTGACTCAACCGTAATCGCCACAGGCATCCAAACCGACAATATCAAGCAGGGCCTTTGGAAATATTTCAGCCCAAAATCCAACACACTTCTGGTGGAAGGAACTTTTAAAAATGGTCTTCGTGATGGAGTTTGGACAAGTTTTTTCCCGGATGGAAAAAGAAAGGTTGTCGCCGACTATAAAGACGGGAAACTCTTCGGACCAACAGTCATTTTCGACGCAGACGGTGCTTTGAAGAAGCAATTGATATTTCAGGATAGTTTGTTGGTTGGCAAATCCATAGAATACTATGGGAAAACAGGTACCCCGGACTACGTCGATCCAAAGCAAATCTTGCAGGAAGGCCAATACGAAAACGGAAAGAAAACCGGTCAATGGGTTCAATATTATGAATATGGCGAACTGGCTATCCGCGAGTTTTATGTAAATGACCAGCGGGAAGGCCCATTTTTAGAATATGATCAGGAAGGAGCTCTCATTACAGAGGCTGTTTATAAAAACGGAAAATTTGAAGGTGAATTTAAAAGGTATACTTATCCAAATCTGGTCGTAGAAGAAGGGAAGTATGTCAATGGACAAAAGGTTGGCGAATGGAAACGATATTTTCCCGGAACCAAAATCATCGAAGCTGAGGAATATTATGATCAATCAGGCAACCGGGTAGGAGTCTGGAAATATTTCTATGATAACAAGCGTCTTGCTCGAACAGAGAAATACGAAAACGGAATTGCGATTGGAACTTGGGAAGAATATTTCCCCAACAAAGCGGTCTCCAAAAGAAAGACTTATGAATTGGGTTTACCTGTTGGTGAATATGTAGAATACCATAGTTCGGGCGAGCTATCTGTATCCGGTCGCTATCAATCAGGCATGAAAACAGGACTCTGGAAGAGCTATTTTCCTGATGGAAAAATCTACTCCATCGGTGAATACAGAAACGATCTCAAAACGGGACTGTGGAAATACTTCAACAAGATTGGAATTCTGGTAGCCGAAGGAGAATATAACCTCGGAATGGAAGAGGGACAATGGTTTTATTATTATGATGGGGGACAGCTCAAGTCCGTCGGAGGTTATGAACTTGGGTTTGAAGAAGGGACTTGGGGATTATTCTATGACAATAAGCAATTGACTCAGGAAGAGAAATGGGAAGATGGTCGCCTGATGAATGTAGGAGAATACTTCACCTACGACGGAAGTGAAACGCTTGACAAAGGAACGTTAAAAGACGGAAACGGTACGCGAATCACCTACTACGTCTCAGGAAAGAAAGAATCTGAGGGAAACTATAAATCAGGAAAGGCTGAAGGATTATGGATTTTCTACCATGAAACAGGAAAAAAAGCTTCAGAAGGATCTATGAAAGATGGGAGAAAAGAAGGCCCTTGGAGGTATTACAATCCTGCAGGAAGACTGGAAGATCTCATCAATTATAAAAACGATGAAGTGGTGGCAGATCCGATCCAAAACGTGATCAGATTCAACTAAATCAAAACCTTCCTGGGTCCCATCAGTTCTGATTAAAATAAATCGCCATGTTCGGAATATTTAAGAAGAAAACAGAAATAGAAAAATTGCAGGAAACGTATGCTAAGATGCTTTCTGATGCTCATAAGCTTTCGCACAGCAACAGAACAGCGGCTGACAAACTTTTGGCTGAGGCAGAAGAAATCGCTAAGAAAATAGACCAGCTTAAAAAGTAAATCAAGTTTTCTGAAAAGAAATCTGCTTTTGTAAGCATAAAAACAGCCCGGATTCAAATCCAGGCTATTTTTATTTTCTGGAGTAATCATCCTGAAGCCGTACAATATCTGATTCATCCGACGGGTGATCAGGATCGGCATGCATCCAGATTTCGGCTACGATTCCCCAATTATCAAGACCAATTAAACGGTGTCTTTCTCCTTTTTCAAGGGAAACAGTTTTATCCATTTCCATTTCTAAAACTTCACCTTGCTCGTCGGTAGCAC
>JBILPR010000008.1:0-34349 GCA_044373795.1 Algoriphagus sp.
CTCATAAGGTAAAATCAGGCGAAACGCTTTTTTCGATCTCCAGTCAATACGGTGCCAAAGTGGAGGATTTGATTACCTGGAATGCACTTACTTCAAATAATCTTCGTGAAGGTCAGAACCTGAAAGTGGGGAGAGGACCTGCAGAAGCTTCCAAAGTTCCGGTTGTGGGTACTCCAAGAGTCGTTGCCAATGTGGAAGAAATGAATGTTGAGCCAACTCCGGAAAATATGGGCGGCTACAAAAACATCCGTGAAACCGGTCAGGCTGAGCGAATTGAAGGCACCGGAGGGCATAAAAAATATTTGGTTCTGCACAGAAATGCTCCTGTGGGCACGATCATGAGAATCAAAAATGAGGAAAACGATGTGACCATTTTTGCAAGAGTGGTTGGTACGCTTCCCGAAACCGGCGACAATAATAAGCTTGTAATAAAGCTTTCTCAGGCAGCATTTGACCAGTTGAAAGCTGTCAATCAGCGGTTTCCAGTAGAGATTATGTATTGATAGTTCAGCAAAAACCACTTCGAGAAATCTTTTTTGTTCTGATTCATTCTTAAAATTTCCAAAATTCTATCTCAAAAAGCTGGCTTCCCGTCAGCTTTTTTGCTTTGTGGAACAATGGAGGTAAATTGCAAACCCATTCCTGCCATGAATAAAGGACAACTCATATTTCATCATATTTTCAGGTTTATCTGGAACGCTATCTTCATCATTTCCTATCCGATTCTAGCGAGTTTTGGGTTGTTGTTCATAGGAATTACCTACCTTTTTTCTTTGATTTCCAGACTTTTGACTAGGCTCAGACCGGAGGGGAAAGCGATTATTTTGAAAGATACCGAATGGGAAACTTTGCCTTATTCCAATGATTTGCTGGAAGGAAGACTGATTAAGCAGATTATGTTTGGTCCGTCAGGATTTAAACTCCGCCGAAAAGATGGAGTACCTTCTGTCTTGAGTGATTATGTTTTTGGGAAAAAGATCAGAGTGATGGAGGAAGGTTTCATCCTGGAAAAATGGAACAGTACCGAATCCAAAGACCTTCCCGATTTTGACATTTGCCTGTATGATCCGCATCAGGATTCACTCAGAACCCTGACTAATATCAAGTGCTTTGACTGGCATGTCTCCGAAAAAGTAGATAATGAGCTTTCCTTCAAATGGTTTGATGGCACGCAGGGCGGTGAAGTAAAAGTCGCTCTTTAATGCAGAGTTTAAAGGATTTTTTAGACGAGAAAGTTGAGAAGTACAATCAGCCAGGCTTTATCACGCTGGATCCGATTTCCATTCCTCATATATTTTCCAAAAAGGAAGACATCGAGATTTCAGGATTTTTTGCAGCGATTCTGGCTTGGGGACAGCGCAAAACTATCATTAACAAATGCATTGAATTATTCCAAATGATGGACAGCTCACCGCATGATTTTCTTCTGAATCATCAGGAAACAGATCTCAAACCCTTTTTGAAATTCAAGCATCGAACGTTCAATGACGTAGATACCCTTTATTTTATTCACTTTCTAACTTGGTTTTACCGAAATCATGATTCGCTCGAAGAAGCTTTCTTATTGGGGCAAAACAATCAATTGGATGCAATGGAATCTATATTGGCCCGTTTTCACCAATTCTTCTTCAGTCTCCCGTTTTCACCAAGTCGAACTAAAAAGCATATCGCCACACCAGCACGAAAAGCTGCCTGCAAGCGGATCAATATGTATTTGCGATGGATGGTGAGATCTGATGATAAAGGAGTGGACTTTGGCCTTTGGAAAAAAATTAATCCTTCTCAGCTGATCTGTCCTTGTGACTTGCATGTAGATAGGGTAGGAAGGAAGTTGGGTTTGATTACCCGAAAGCAAACCGATTGGCTTACCGCTTTGGAGTTGACGCAGAAGCTTCGGGAGTTTGATCCCGAAGATCCGGTCAAATATGATTTTGCGCTTTTTGGGCTGGGAATAGAGGAGAAATTTTAAGTCAACTGACGACGGTCAGCAGTCCACAGCCGATTCCTGAGATTTCAAACCCTAGTGATTCACTCTGACTTACTTTTTGTCAAATGACTGTGCCGAGAATTGAGGTTCATTCAAACCAACAGTGGACTCTGTTCTGTCGACCGTTGACCAAATAAATCAATGAAACTTCTTCACCTCCGGAGCATCTACTACCGTTGAAAAATGCATCTCTAGTCGCTCGGTGTATTCATCCAATAATTGCTTCACTCGTTTTTGATCCTTCGATTTCACAATCATGCCGGCATGGTATTGAAGCGGAACTCTGAAATAAATTTCGGGATCGTTGAAGCTACTCAAATCCGGATGCTCAAACTTGGAAAGCGTAAGCACGATTCCGGCGTAGTTTTTGGCAACTTTTGGGAGTTCATATTTATAGCCTTTCACGATCGAATCCTCGATTTTGGCCCATTCTGACCAGAGATTGATATCAGTTGCAGCCTCTACCATTTCGGCCAGATGAGCTCCGCCAACTCGTGATGCGGTCTCCAGGAAGTAGATTTCTCCGTCTTCACGATTTTTTATGAACTCAGTATGGGTTGCTCCGGATTTCATTCCGAAGGCTTTCATGATGTCTGCGTTCACTTTTTTAATAGCCTTGTCATCATCCGAACTGTATTTCAAATTTGCGCTTCTGAAGATTCCTCCACCCTGAGAGATTTCCATCGGAGTATCCAGATAGCGAGAAACCGTCAGAAAAAGTGTTTTTCCATCGATTATTAGTCCGTCCGCATGATACACATCGCCAGGCTTAAACTGCTCCACAAGATAGTATATCCTGTTGTCACCAAGTTCGTGAATATGATTCCAAAGAGATTCTTTGTCGTATACTTTGATGATTCCGTGGGCCGAAGCTTCAGATCTTGGTTTCAAAACCCAAGGTGCTGCAACATGATCCGCAAACTGATTGATTTCCTCATCATTGAAAAGAGGGGAGAAAGCAGGAACCCTGATTCCGGCCTCTTGAGCTTTGATTCGCATTGCAAGCTTGTCTCGGAAAAATCTCCCCGTAGTCTGTCCCATACCCCGAATTCGGAGACTTTCCCGGAGGAATGTTGCTTTCTCCACATCGTAATCATCCAAGGCAATGATCGCTTCAATTTTATGATGCTTCATCAAACCTCCGACTCCTTTTAGCAGAAGATTCAGGTCCCAATCGAGATCCTGACCAGGCATATAGAAAACCTCATCGATGTATTCGAAGGCCCAGGGCTTTTCTTTTAGATTTTCTGAGGTGATCAAAAAGACTCTGTTTCCCTGCTTTTTCAAGGCAATTAAAAAGGCGTTTCCCTTAAAAAAATTGGAAATGCAGAGGAAAGTTTTTCCAGGGTTGTCCATACTTAAAATTGGTTTTCGATTGAATTTAATCAATGACGCCAATTGGACAAATTTTTTTCTTACCGAATAGAATTGAATTTTTTTTTATCTTCTATTATTTCATATGTCCCTTCCTTTAAATAACAGTAAATCAGTTATATATGTCCTTCAACGAATTTCAGTAATAAACTCACACCATACCCGGTTCCTGATTTGGTTTTTGCAAATTCACTGTCGCCAAAGGCAACTCCTGCAATATCCAAGTGCGCCCACTCAGGATGTTCATGAATAAATACTTCCAAAAACTTCGCCGCCGTGATCGCACCTGCGAAAGGTTTGCCGTGATAGTTTTTGATATCGGCAACTTCACTATCCATTTCTGAGCGATAGCTTTCCCACAATGGAAGAGCCCATGCTTTTTCTCCAACAGCCATTCCGGCCTTAGTCAAGGCTTCCGCTAATCGATCATTATTTGAAAAGAGTGCCGCGCATTCATATCCAAACGTACCTATACTGCTTCCGGTCAAAGTTGCCAGGTCGATGATCTGATCCGTTTTGTAGTTTTTTACCAGATACGACAGACCATCAGCTAGGATCAATCTGCCTTCAGCATCCGTATCAATCACCTCGATGCTTAGTCCTGCATGACTTCCAATGACTTCACTTGGCAAGTAGGCGTCTTTATCAATTGCGTTCTCCACAGCCGGTACGATGGAGGTCAGGTTGATTGGAAGGTTAAGTTCGGCGATCAGTTTGGTGGTGGCCAAAACTGCCGCCGCCCCGCCCATGTCCGATTTCATGTGGACCATTCCGTGAGTTTTTACATTCAGTCCTCCGGTATCGAAAGTCACTCCTTTGCCCACCAGACCCAAATGATACTTTGCTTTTGGGTGTCGGTATTCCATGATGATGAATTGAGGAGTCTTGGCACTTCCTCTTCCTACTGCTAAAAAGGCTTCCAAGCCTTCAGATTTGGATTTTTTGCGGTCAAAAACGGTGACCTCAAAACCTGATTTTTTACCGGCTTTTTTGGCCCAGTCAGCCAGATATTCCGGCGTGATTTCATTGGGAGGAAGGTCAACCAATTCAAAGGCATCAGTTTTTGCTTCCGCAATTTTCTCAGCTCTCTCGGCGATTTCTTTTAGATTTTTCTGACTGGAAATCACTTCAACTTTCAGCTTTGCAAAATCAGTTTTCTTGTCCTTTTCTTTTTTATAAAAACCCAGAGAATAAGCTCCAAGCTGAAATCCGACCATCGCAGGTTCTAATAAATCCTCTGGAAAACTAGTGGGAAAGTCAAGGGCAGCCACTTTTCCAACCAAAGCTGCATTTTTTGATAAAACTCTTCGGTACGAATTTTCAACGTTTTTGTACTCCGGATTTTCACCCAAACCGATTAAAAGAACTAATTGATCTCCGTGGGAAAAGGCGTATGAGCTGTCCTTTTTCGCAGAAAAAAGTGATTCAGAAAGAGTGTCTTCACCAAGCTTTTCAATCAAAACGGCTTTTCTTTCCTTTTCTAAAACAGGTATTACCCGAAGTGCTTTCTCGGAAACTGACTTTGGATTGATTTTGAATTGCATAAAATTTTGTTTTAGAATTTACTCTTCTTTGTCACTGAAAAACAACCATTCGATCGCTTTTGGGAACTCATCGCTCCAATAGGTTTCATTGTGTTTGCCTTCTTTATTGATGCTTAATTTAACTTTCATTTTACCTTTCAGGCTTTCTTTTTTCATTAACCGGTCTCGAAGTTTGGTGACATGCGAGACCATCGTCTTACTTTCATCTCCGCCTGCATACAGATAGAGACGAGTTTCCAGCGGTTCAAAAAAATCGAAAAAACCAAGTTTGATTTTAGGTATTACCCAAAGTGAAGGAGAAAATACCATCATCTTTCCAAAAACCTCTGGATACATAAGACCAGAGAAAATACTCACCAATGCACCCATTGAGCTACCTCCAATTCCGGTATTTTCGCGATCGGTTTTTGCCCGATAGGTCATATCTACAAATGGTTTGAGCGTTTCGGTAATGAATCGGATGTATTTCTTCCCATGTCCGGATCCCAGGAGAGTTTGGCCTACATTGTATTCCTGCAGACGCTCCGATTCGGCATGCTCGATGGCAATGATGATAATCTTACCAATCCCGTAATCAGACATTACAGCCAGCTTTTTATCAATCTGCCAGTTGCCGTATTCAGCATTTTCGTTGAAAAGATTCTGAGCGTCCTGCAGGTATAGAACCGGGTATGTCTCGGTGCTGGTATTGTAATCGTGGGGTAGGAGCGCCCATATCTTCCGGGTTTTATTGAGTTGAGGGATCTCAAACTCTTCCGAAATCAGATGGATTTGCGGGAGTTGGCTGGGTCGGTAGGGAAGCCAGTTTTTTCTCCATTTTGCGACCTTTTCTATTTTGACGGATTTCTCGTCGTTCCAATGTCTGTTTGGAGTTCGCTGACCGTCTTTGTCAATTTCAACTTCAGACCAATCACCTTTTGTGAATTTGTAAACAAGTTCTTGTTCAAATTCAGGGCCTTCAGGGAATTCAAATTCGTACTTGCCTAGAGCGATTTTTTGCATCAGAAACTTGAAATCCTGTGTCGCCCAATTGTTGAAATTACCGGCTAGATAAACAGGGCGGTCATCGTCCTCCGATGTTTGGAGAATGATTTTCTTGGTTCGGGTGATAGGTCTAATATGTTGCTTGATCTCAGACTGCATGGAAAGGGCGATGTGGATAAAACCCGGAAATGCAAAAATACGCTTTGCCATGTTAAGAATGAAGAAACTTCGATTATCTCAGATGATTTGTCCGGGTCTGAATCGTATTTCCTCCGGATAAGGGTAGGCATGAATCAGTTCCCCATTCCTGATTTTATACTGTATTCTCTGCCAGTGTTTTGGGTCAAAGAGAGCTGCATGATATTCGAGAAAATGGTCTTTGAGATCTTTTCTGCCTATCATCCATCGCTTAAAATCTTCCGGAAATACGTCGTTTTTGGCGATGCTGTACCAAGGCTCCGGCGAGTAAATTTGCTCATAGGTTTCTGCTTTTGGTTTTTCTCGGAAATTCATATCCGTCAGGAATTCGATTTCATCGTAATCGTAGAAAATCACCCGCTTTTGCCTCGTTACGCCAAAGTTTTTGGTCATCATATCACCCGGGAAAATATTAGCCTGGGCAAGCTGAAGGATAGCTCTACCATAATCTTCCGATACACTTATGCCATGTTCTGTCGAGCAAGTTTCAAGGTATATATTGAGAGGAATCATTTTTCTCTCAGTATATAGATGTTTAATAATCAAATGTGTATCTGTGAATTCGAGAAGTGAATTTGCGGTATTTCGCAACTCCTTCAGAAGTTCGGAATTGATCCGGTTTTTAGGAATCCGGAAATACTCAAACTCATGCGTATCGGCCATTCTTCCTACTCGATCGTGCAGGGAGACGAGTTTGTATTTTTCCCGGACTTCCTGACGGGTCATTTCTTTTGGCGGCTCAAAATGATCTTTGATCAGCTTGATCACGATGTTGAAAGAAGGCAAGGTAAATACCGTCATAACCATTCCTTTGATGCCGGGAGCAACGATAAACTCGTCTTGACTTTGGTCCAAATGATGTAAAAAATCTCTGTAAAAGAGCGTCTTTCCATGTTTGTTGAATCCGAGCGCATTATAGATCTCATGGATTTTTTTCTGAGGAATGACAGAATTCAGAAAGCCCACAATCTCAGAAGGAATCTCAGTCTCGACCATAAAATAGGACCGGGTAAAACTGAACATTCCGCTCATCAGATTTGGGTCAAAGATGAGCGTGTCCACAAAAACTCCCTCCTCTCCATGCATTACCGGAATCAGGAAAGGCATCCATTTGTGACCGAGGAATGTTCTGCCGATCAGGTAGGCTGCTTTGTTTCGGTAAAAAACTGATTTCAGGATTTGTGTTGTTGTATCGGGTGCGATCTTATATCGGGTGAGGATCACTTTTTTTACGCTGTCAACCAGGAATTTTACATCCTGCTTTTTGTCCATGTAAGGTGCACCAAAATCATAATCCTCCAGAATCTGCCTGATGATTCGGTTTAGTCCCAAGGAAGCGGGATAGGAGTGGAACAGATGCTCATTATTCTGGATTTTGCATGAGTTGTAGCTTTCCATCACAAACATCAATTCCTCGTCAATGGCCAAGCCCGGGAACGTTTTTCTGATCACTGAATTGAAAAATGTCTCCGCCAATTCGATATCCGATCTCTCCGATATCAACCCGGAATATTCAGCTTTTATGTTTTTCCAAATCTCCCGATCCGATTTTTTTTCATCGAGGATTTCCATGCAGTTTTTTGCCAAAGGAAAAAGCAGGTCTTTGTAAAGCCTGAGCCTTTGACGATGATTGACTTGGATAGCTTGCCAGTTTCGTAGGCTAAAATAGGCAGGAGTCAGCCGGGTATAAGTATTGAAAAACTCCCTGTAGGTAAGAAAACCTTGCAGAATTTTGGATGCAATAGTAAAACTCAGGTATTTATGCATTTCAAAGGATCAAAGTCGGGTCAAAATCAGGTTAAAATCGGGGAATTAAAAATTTTTTAAACAGGTGTTTTTTTGATTTCCCTGATTTTTAAGGTTTTACGCAGAATAATCATTGGGAAATAAAATTTTGAAAATCTTTCGCAATCGATTGTTTGCAGGATAGGAAAACATTTTCTACTTTTCGAAGGTATTCATGAATTGAATATCTACAATAGGTTTAATAGGTTTGAGAGCTAGAAAAGGTTGGGGTAATACTCCAACCTTTTTTGTTTTTTTAGCATCATCGATTAGCTTACATTCCCAAATAAAATTCCTATGAGGATTTCTCCATCCAGATTGTTAATGCTTTTCCTCATGCCAGTGGCCATGACTACTCTTTTTTCTTGTGAAAGCACAGAATCTACAAATGAAAATGTAGCGGTGGTGTCAACTCCGGAGGAAGAAAAGATAAAATATATAACCAACCTGGATTTGGCTTTGGCGCAAAACCAGTCCTGGTTTTCACATTGGTCTGCTAAAGTTGGGGCTTTTGGGGGAGTAGATTTCACACTTGTTTTGACAGACTCGATCGATCCGATGGAAATGCCCGAGAAGAATCCAATCCTGGTCAATGATCCGCTTTTCCCCTACCAGCTTCTTCATCCGACTGGCAACGGAACGATGGATATCTATTCTTACAAGGTGGAAGTTTCTGAAAATATTGAAAAGCCATTTTTAAATCCTGACTCAGAAGTAATCTGGTATCGGGAGGACGGGATGAAAGAGCGTTTGCTTTTTATGGGTCCCTCGGGGATGTTTGAGGAAGGGTTGTGGCTGAATGAAAAAGAATTTTTGGTGCTGGGCTATTTCCAGGATGATTCCGGATTCAGGACGATGGCCTGGTTGATAGATGTTGAGAATCATATTTTGCGGCAGTTCCGATTGGAGAAAACATCTCCTGATTATGATCCTGAATCCTACATCAACCAAAAAATCAAACTGGTAGATCTAAGTTAAAATGGATTTCAAAGAGGTTTTGGGTTTTCTGGAGCGGGGGATGCAACTTCCTTTGCCTGGCAAAGATGCTCATATGCAGATGTCGCCAAATCCGATGGACATGAAAAGATTTGATCCCAAACTTCCCGAAAACTATCGCAAAGGAGCAGTTTTGATTTTATTTTATCCGGAAAATGAAAAGGCATATTTCCCTTTGATCAAGAGACCAGAATACCCAGGTTTTCACAGCGGTCAGATTGCTTTTCCGGGTGGAAAAATGGAGCCCGGTGATGCAGACGAAATCCAGACTGCTCTTAGAGAAGCCTCAGAAGAAGTTGGGATTTACCCTGAAAATGTTAGATTAATCGGCCGGATGAGTGATTTGTTTATTCCAACGAGCAATTTTTTAGTAAGTCCGGTTTTGGGATTTTCTGAATCACGACCTGATTTTGTACCGGAAGTTCGGGAAGTCTCCCGAATCATTCCCACTGCCCTGAGCGGACTTTATCTGCCAGAACTGAGAAAACGAAAAATCTTGGAATTCACCAATGATTTCCAGTTGGATACGCCTTATTTTGAAGTGGATCAGGAAATGGTCTGGGGTGCGACTGCAATGATTTTGAGCGAACTCATTCAGCTTTTGGAAAACGGAAAGCAGTAAATTCTAGCCTTTCTGACCTTTTGTTGGTATTGTTGTAATCAGTTCCACCCCCTGAATTATGGAAGAAAACACCCCTCTGATAAGCAATGATGCTGTAGTTTTTGGTTTGTTGATGACTACGTTGGCATTGGTCTTTGCCACAGCAGCCAGCGAAAAACCTTTCTGGAAGAAATTTTATTCATTCGTTCCTACTGTTCTCTTATGCTATTTCATTCCAGCTTTGTTCAATTCTTTTGGATTGATTTCTGGTGAATCTTCAGGACTATACAAAGTAGCAAGTAGGTATTTGCTGCCAGCCTCACTTGTGCTTTTTACAATCAGCATCGATCTGAAAGCAATTTTGAAACTGGGACCAAAGGCACTGACCATGTTTTTGGCAGGTACAGTCGGAATCATGTTTGGAGGACCATTAGCCCTATTCACAGTTGGAATGATCAAACCGGAGCTGCTCGGGGGAAGCGGACCGGAAGAGATTTGGCGTGGATTATCCACGATTGCCGGTTCCTGGATCGGTGGCGGTGCCAATCAGACTGCGATGCTGGAAGTGTTTGGAGCAAGTTCAACTTTGTTTGCTCAGATGATTGCAGTAGACGTGTTGGTTGCCAATCTCTGGATGGCATTTTTGTTATACTGGGCTGCAAAACCTGAAAGGATTGATCGGTTTTTCAAAGCTGACACAAAGGCAATCTATGAGCTGAGAGACAAAATGACCCTCGTCCGTGAAAGTACGATCAAGATTCCGAGTCTGACTGACATCATGGTCATTCTTGGGATTGGATTTGGAGTCACTGGGTTTTCCCATTGGGCCGCGGATATTTTAGCACCATTTTTTGGAACAAATTATCCTCAACTCAAGCAATATTCCCTTGATTCAGTTTTCTTTTGGATTGTCGTGATTGCCACGACTGCGGGGTTATTGCTTTCGTTTACAAAAGCCCGGAAATTGGAGGGAGCAGGAGCTTCGAGAATGGGTAGTGTATTACTCTATGTTTTGGTAGCTACAATCGGAATGCAAATGGACTTGATGGCCGTGTTTGATAATCCCATTTTTTTTCTGATCGGGATTTTATGGATGTTTTTTCATATTTTGATCATGTCTATTGTGGCTTATGTGATCAAGGCTCCATTTTTCTATGTGGCCGTTGGATCTCAGGCCAATGTCGGCGGAGCTGCCTCGGCTCCAATTGTTGCTTCAGCTTTTGATCCCTCTTTGGCTCCAGTTGGGGTATTATTGGCAGTATTGGGTTATGCAATAGGAACCTATGGCGGGTATCTTTCAGGTTTGATGATGCAGGCTATTTCAGGAGGATAATGAAACTTAATCGGGAACTCATATTTATTTGCACAGGCTCGGATTGTAAAAAATCCGGTGGAAAAACAATCTTCAAAGAACTCAAAGCGGAATGTGAGCATGGACCTTTGAAAGGCAGTTTGAAATTGATCAAAACCAAATGCCTCGATTTGTGCAAATCAGCTCCTATGGTCATCGCGGGGGACCATTTTTTCAAAAAAGCTTCGACCGAAAAGGTCCTGGAAAAAATAAAAAAGTCCTGAGCGATCAGGACTTTTGATTTATAATTTGGTTGTTTTTACTGCTGTTCCGCATGCTGTCACCATCAGCATTCCTTCGCGGATCGTCTCATAATCAAGATCAATCCCAATGACCGCATTTGCCCCGAAGGCTCTGGCTTGTGCTTCCATTTCAGCCATCGCGATGGATTTGGCCTCCCGAAGAACTTGCTCATAAGAGGAGGACCTTCCTCCTACGATATCTGTAATACTTGCGAAAAAATCCTTGAAAACATTCGCTCCGATAATGGTTTCTCCTGAGACGATGCCCAAGTACTGATCAATTTGATATCCTTCCAGAGTGTTGGTTGTGGTAATAATCATAAATTCTGTTGGTGCTTGTTAGATAAGGTTAGTTTTTTGTTTGAGACGAAAAAGCTCCAACTTTTGTTTTTTGAAGCTTGAAAAAAGCTGAATAATTTCAAATCTTGTTTTCAGCAATTAAAAGGTAAAATTGTGTCTTACTAGCTTCTACATTTAGGAATTTAAGACTAATAGTTATATTTTTAGTTTAATAAATAATAAATCTCAAAAGGAAAGGTTAAAAAAAGAGTACCAAAGCATTTTATGGATCAATTTAAACAGTTCGATATTTCTGATTTTTTTGATGCAATTCAGGATCCACTCTTTTTAATTGATTCGGAAGACATTATTTTTTTCAACACGTATTTCAAAGAAAATTACGAATCGCTAAATGATCAATGGAGAGGTTTCTTTATTGATGAGAAAATTATTGAAAGTCTGGAGAAATTTTTTGAATCCGGAGACTTGCCAAAGGGAGACTACATCAATTCGATCAAGGATAAATCCGGAAAGCTCCTAAAGTATGAATGGAGTTTTATGAATCTCCCTTCAAGTTATAATTCCAGATTTCTCGTCGTAAAAGGCAGCAGGATAAAATCCCTTTCCGTGGATTTTCAAGATGGAGATTTTGTAAATAATGAAATTGTAGTCAGCCACGAACTTGGCTACATCCAGAGCATTCTCAGTAACAGTCACGACCTGATCGCGATTTTGGATGAGGCAGGAAAATATAAATTTATCAGCCCTTCGGTAAGCGAAAAACTTGGTTTTCAGGTCGAGGATATTATTGGCAAAAATTACCAGGACTTTGCAGCAAGAGGGATCATTGAAATCATTAAAGGTGATGTGCGGGATGTCTTGAAGAGCAGAATGGAAGTCAATATTGATTTTTGGATTCATAAGGGAAACGGAAAAAAAATCTACATCGAGAGTTTTGCGAAAAACCTTCTCGACGATCCTCAAATTCAGGGAATTCTTTTCAGTGCGCGGGATATAACCGATTATGTGGAGACCGATCTTTCGTTGCAGAGGAGATTTGAAATAGAAAACCTGATCAATAAAATATCTACTAAACTGATCAACAGCAGGCTTCAGGACCTGGAAAATCATTTCAACGAATCACTCAAACTTTTTAGCGAGTTTCTCAAATCCAGGAACTCTAAAATTTTAATACTAAATAAAGAAAAGCAGAAGTTTGAACTGCTTAGCGAAAGAAAAGAAAACCCTGAATTGTCGGGGCTATCTCTTGAAAAATGTAAGGAAAACATCAGGAATCAAAGGGTTTTTCTGGAGGAAGGAAAAGTAAAATTAGTGCATCAAACGGGTATTGAGGGACTTTCCGGTCTACTTTTGATTCCGATGATTTCCTCTTCCAAGATTTTGGGAGTAATCAGTTTTGAGTTGGACTTGGCGAATTTTCAGTTTGCAGAAAAAGAGCTTCAGATCCTCAAACAGCTTGGAGATGTTTTGGCAGGGGTCTATGTAGGGAGCCAGATGGCTAGGAGAATTGAGCGAAATGAAAACTTGCTGACAACAACCGAAATCCTTTCAAAATCAGGCTCTTGGACATTTAGTAATTTTCGGAACAGATTCTTCATGTCTGGAGGTTTGTCCAGCTTGTTCGGAATGGGAAATCAGCCGGTTTCTACTGAATTCACAACTTTGATCTATAGAATTGACAAACCTTTTCGCGAGGAGTTTGTGAAAAATTTGAAGAAGGTAATTGCAAGTCCGGGTAAATCATCCGGAGAATTTGGTATTACCAGTAAGGAAGGGGAATCACTGAGCCTCAGCTATGAAATAGAGTCAAAAATGGACTTTTTGACACAAGGAATTGAAATATTTGGTTTCTGCAAGGATATCACAAAAACAAGAGATGCTGAGAATTATCTCAGATTGCAATCTCAGATCTTGGCGCAGGTAAGTGATCCGATCTTGGTAACCAATCCTAATTTGGAGGTGATTTACCTCAATGAAGCTGCTATTCAAGTTTGCTGTCCGGAGACTGCCAGATCTTTTGTCGGTAAAATCGGAAACCTAATCAGTATGAATCCCCAAGACGATCTCTCTTTTGAGTCCATTGCTTCAAACTTGAAAATGGGCCAATCCTGGATAGGAACTGCTTTTTTGGAAACATTGCATACTCAATTTTCCCCTTTTGAAATTTCTGCTCAAATCATTCATTCCGATGGAAAAGAAGGGATAGGCTATTCATTTATTCTTCATAGTCTTGCTGAGAAATATGAGAACGAGCAGATTGCCAAACGAGGGCAATTGATCGTGGAAAACAGCCCTGCAGTTCTTTTCATTGTGGATCCTGATCAAGATTATAAGATCACTTACATCTCCGAAAACATCAATCGATTCGGATATGAGTCCAAAGAATTGATCCAAAAAGAAACTTCATTTTTGGATTTGCTCCATCCTGAGGATGCTAACTGGATTTTACTTAACTCGAAAGAATCCAAGACTGAAAGCGGCATTCCTGCCTTCTCAGGTGAATATCGGATCAAAAAAACAGACGGAACTTATCTCTGGGTGGAGGATCGTACCACAGAAGTGCATGATGAAAATGGTTTGGTGATTCTTCATGAGGGCCTTTTTCAGGATATTACGGACCGAAAAAAGCTTCAATTTTTCAATGAAGAAAAGGATAAGCAATATCGAATTCTTGCTGCCAATATTCCGGGAAGCAATATTTTCTTACTCGATAAACAAAGAAAATATATCCTTGCTGAGGGTACCAATTTTGATTTTTGGGGAATGAGTCGGGAAGATTTCGAAGGCAAATCCATTCATGAAATCTCACTTACCGACTTAGATGAAATAGATAGGATACTTGATCGTGTCTACCACAATCTTGAAATCTACGAAAATGAGTTTTTCTATAAAGGAAGATATTACCAGAGGATAATCCGGCCAATAATTGAAAATGGAGAAGTAGAGTTTGCTTTGAGCATCGTTCGGGACATTAATGAAGAGCATGAAGCAAAGGAAAACTTAAAAAGGTCTGAGGAAAAATACAGAAACCTCGTGGAAGAATCCACTGAGATTATTTTTTCGCTCAATGACACTTTCCATTTGCATTACGTCTCCCCAAATGTCAAGCAGTTTTTGGGATATCAGGCAGATGAAGTTCTGGGATTTAGCATTTTTGAATTCTTAAATCCGGAAGATTTGAATGTTTTTCAGTCCATGTTGGGAGAGTCAAAGGATTTTTTGGCAAAGAATCAGTTCCTGGAATTTCGCCTGAGACACAAGGACGGCGAATACAGGGTTTTCAATTCTAATGGTAGGATGACTGAAGATAAGCATGAAGGGAAGAGATTTTATACGGGAATTGCTCGGGATATTTCTAAACTTAAAGAGGCTCAAAAAGAACTTTTTCATGCCAAGGAGAAAGCAGAACTAGCCTCGATGGTCAAATCACAATTCCTCTCGGTCATGAGTCATGAGATTCGTACTCCAATGAATGCAGTGATAGGTTTGGCTCATTTTCTAATGGAAGAAGATCCCCGTCCCGACCAACTTGAGAATCTTAAAACGCTGCAATTTTCTGCCGAGAATCTGATGGGGTTGATCAATGATATTCTGGATTACAACAAGATAGAATCTGGGAAAGTGGAGTTGGAAGAAGTGTCTTTTGACCTTCGAAATTTGCTTCATCGTTTAGTTCATTCCCATAGTTTCCAGGCCCAGGAGAAGTCACTCAAAATAAGTTGTGAGATCGATGAAAGTATCCCTGAACAATTAATTGGAGACTCGGTAAGATTAGGGCAAATAGTCAATAATCTCGTTTCAAATGCAATCAAGTTTACCGAGAAGGGTTCTGTTCGGATTGTCCTTCAGCAAACAATTTTGCTGAATGGAAAGTCCGCTATTAAGTTCGCCTTTGAAGACACCGGTATCGGTATTCCTGAGGAGAAATTAGAGTCAAT
Source organism: Algoriphagus sp. (assembly GCA_044373795.1). Classification (GTDB taxonomy): domain Bacteria; phylum Bacteroidota; class Bacteroidia; order Cytophagales; family Cyclobacteriaceae; genus Algoriphagus. The sequence goes on from JBILPR010000008.1 coordinate 15,301, forward strand.
CTTCGAAGCATTTACACAGGCATCCTCCTCAACCACTCGCAAGTATGGGGGAACGGGTTTGGGATTGGCCATTGTCAAGCGGTTGGTAGAACTCCACGGAGGAGAAATTAAAGTTCACACCGGTAAGGGTTCCGGTAGTGTTTTTGAATTTACAATAGAATTTAAATTTGTGGAAGAAAATACAAACTCTAAGTCACTTGGGGTAATAGTTCAGCCGAAGTCATTGCGGGAAGCCTCAATCTTAGTTGCTGAAGACAATGTTGTAAATCAAATTCTGATTCAAAAATTCCTGACCAAATGGAATGCTGGAAAGTTGGTTGTTGCTTCTGATGGTCAGCAAGCATTGGATCAGTTTGATTCCGGCTATTTCAACATCGTTTTGTTGGATTTGCAGATGCCAAGGTTGGATGGTTTTTCTGTTGCCAAAGCCATTCGGAATCATGCGGATCCTGAAAAAAGGGATGTTCCTATTTTGGCACTCACAGCTTCCTCTTTACACGAGGTCAAATCAGAAATGGAAGATGCCGGTATTGATGATTTTATCCCAAAACCATTTACACCGGAAGCTCTTTACGAAAAGCTGATAAATTGCCTAAATCCAAAAGTTCAGGAATAATTACCTGTTTAGCATTAATTTTGCCGATAGGCTGAAGAAATTACCCCAGCCTTCCGCCAAAATCCTTTGCTCATGTCACTATTTTTCAGAATTGCGTTTCTTGTCCTTTTTCAGGGAATTGCTATTTCTTTGAGCGCTCAGCAGTTGGTGTCCAAACGATCTTCCTTCTACGTAGTCGCCGGTACTTCCGGTGCTAAATTGAATCAGTTTGACAAGATGCTTGCAGAGAGAGGATTGTCCGGATTGAGAAATCGCTACCAATCGATCGGGTTGGGCTATCAGGCAAGAATTAATGACTTTGTCCTGGGTTTGGAATTGTATCAAAATCTGGGTAAGAAAAGTGAGTTTGATTCTTACAACCTGAGCTACCGGACAAGCAGGGCTTTGGTAAATATTGGATACGCTTTTACGGAGGAATCCCGATTTCAGCTCATTCATTACATGTCTCTGGGCGTTGGATATTTGAATTTTCAAATGCTTCCCAAACAACAACCAGATAATTTACAATACTTTCTGGCTGACCCTGCGGAAGGATTTATTCTTCGAAAAAAAGACATTCAAAAAGGAACTTCAAACTTTGGAAATTTTCTGACTGAAATAGGATTTCAACTGAGCTATGATTTTGATCTGCCGGGAAGGGAAGAAGCAGTCCAGGTCATGGCCAAAATGGGATATTCTTTTAGCCCATTCGAAGGAAAATGGAATATGGCAGATGTTTCATTTGACAATACACAAAGCGGAGCTTTTGTGAGAGTAGGTGCTGGAATTTCGCTTCCGGATCGCAATTTCTTTTACAAAGATGCCTCAGTAGGAATCCATTTTATCAACGCAATCCATTTTACTACTCCGAATGATTTCAATGAGCAGTTGGTTCAGGCTGGGTATAATCCATTGGAAGGACGTCCTTCTAATTTTGGTCTGAGGATTTTGGGAGAAACCGAAAGATTGCTTTACGGAGCAGAAGTATACAATTTATCTCAGAGTGGAGATGCCAGCACCACTCTTACTCAAACACTGAATAGCCTTCGGGTGTATGCCAATGGCGGGTTGAAAATTCTGCAATTCAAGAACTTTGGACTGGGAGGCCTGGCTGGAATTGGTTTTGGAAATGTGCGGTACACATTGACTAAAAACAGCAAACCTGATTTTCCGGAGTTATTCGAACAAAGGGATTTTGATGGTTATCTGAAAAAAAGTGGCTTGATGGTCAAGCCTGAACTATTTGCCGAGTATGGCATTCCAATGACTAAAAGAAAGTTTTTTGACCTTGTTTTCACTGCTGCTGCAGGCTACGAACTACCGGTTGGAGGCTATCGATTAGGTGAATTCGACATGGCCAATCACATGGCTGGACCGTACGTTAGTTTTGGAATTGGGGTAAGGCCTTGATTTTTTGATTCGTCAAAAATCCAAGGTATTTAAGGTGTTTTTTTAATATTTAGACTTACTTTTTGTCAAAATGTTTACATTTGAGTTGCTTATCGAGAAAGACCGAGGGAAGGGCCCTACGACGTCTTAGCAACCTGAATCAAGGTGCTAACTCCCATTTCGGAAATGCCGAAAAAAGATGAGCGGACTAGTACTCGTTACTTTTATCCGTGTTTTGCTCGATTAGCTTTTTGAATTAATAATAACAGCATGCAAAACAGAACGGAAACCCTGCTTCAGCAACTTTCTAAAAGAATTTTGATCCTCGACGGAGCGATGGGAACTATGATTCAGCGCTATAAATTAACCGAGGAGGATTTTCGAACTCCAGAACTGGCGAATCATCCAAAATCACTCAAAGGAAATAATGATTTATTGTCACTTAGCAGACCGGATATCATCAGACAAATTCACCGGGAATACCTGGAAGCTGGTGCGGACATCTTAGAAACCAATACTTTCTCAGGAACATCCATCGCTCAGGAAGATTATGGTTTGTCACATTTGGCCTATGCAATCAACTTTGAATCAGCAAAACTGGCCCGGGAAATAGCAGACGAATTCACAGCAAAAGAGCCTTCCAAACCTCGATTCGTAGCCGGTGCAATCGGTCCGACCAACAAAACAGCTTCTTTATCTCCCGATGTAAATGATCCCGGTTATCGTGCAATCACGTTTGACCAACTCGCTGCGGCATATTCAGAGCAAGTGAGAGGATTGCTTGATGGAGGTTCAGACATTATTCTCGTGGAGACAATTTTTGATACACTGAATGCAAAAGCAGCACTTTATGCAATCCAGGATGTGTATGAGCAACGGGGTATTCCCCTAGATCCAAAAGAAGGAGGAGTTCCGATCATGGTTTCAGGTACCATCACCGATGCATCCGGCCGCACGCTTTCCGGTCAGACAACCGAGGCTTTCCTGATTTCCATTTCTCATGTCCCTTTGCTTTCTGTTGGATTGAATTGTGCTCTTGGTGCCAAAGAATTGAGACCATATCTGAAAGTGTTGGCGCAAAAAGCTCCTTTCTTCGTGAGTGCCTATCCAAATGCAGGCTTGCCAAACGAGTTTGGTCAATACGATCAGGGCGCCAATGAAATGGCAGATCAGGTCAGGGATTTTCTGAAAGAAGGAATGCTTAACATTCTGGGAGGCTGCTGCGGCACAACGCCTGAACACATCCGTGCTTTGGCACATATGGCGGAAAAATTTCAACCAAGAAAATTGCAAGTCGAACAAAAAGAAGAATCACTGGACTGAGGAGATGGATAATTACATGAAACTATCGGGACTGGAGCCTTTGATCCTTACACCTGAAATCAATTTTGTCAACATCGGTGAGCGAACAAATATCACTGGATCAAAGAAATTTGCGCGTCTGATCCTGAACGGAAACTACGACGAAGCGCTGGAAGTTGCCCTCGATCAGGTTCGGGGTGGAGCACAAGTACTTGACGTCTGCATGGATGAAGGTATGCTCGACGGCGAGGCAGCGATGGTCAAGTTTTTAAATTTGATCGCATCTGAACCCGAAATCAGCCGAATTCCAATCATGATTGACAGCTCCAAATGGAGCATTATCCTGGCTGGTTTGAAATGTGTACAAGGCAAAGGAATAGTGAATTCAATTTCCATGAAAAATGGGGAAGAGGAGTTTATAAATCAGGCCAGAACGATTAGAAAGTTTGGAGCAGCAGTTGTTGTGATGGCTTTTGACGAAAGAGGTCAGGCAGATTCTTATGAAAGAAGAATTGAAATCTGCGAAAGAAGCTATAGAATCCTGGTGGATCGTGTGAAGTTTAACCCGCAGGATATCATTTTTGATCCGAATATTTTCCCGGTTGCAACCGGAATGGATGAGCATAAACGGAATGCTTTAGACTTTTTCATGGCGACCAAATGGATCAAAAAAAATCTACCCGGAGCCAAAGTAAGCGGAGGTGTAAGCAATGTAAGTTTCTCTTTCCGTGGAAATGACCCGGTAAGAGAAGCGATGCACGCCGCTTTCCTTTACCATGCCATCCAGCATGGAATGGACATGGGGATCGTGAACCCAACCATGCTCGAGGTTTACGCAGACATCCCGAAAGACTTACTCGACCGGGTGGAAGATGTGCTTTTCGACCGAAGGGAAGACGCAACCGAGCGATTGCTTGAATTTGCCGAGACGGTAAAATCCTCCGGAAAGAAAGAAGTGGCAAACGAGGCCTGGAGAACAGATCCTGTTTCGAAAAGAATCGAACACGCACTTATAAAAGGTATTTTGGATTACATAGTAGAGGATACCGAAGCTGCGAGATTGGAGCTGGTCAACCCATTGAAAGTCATCGAAGGTCCGTTAATGGACGGGATGAACGTGGTGGGAGATCTCTTTGGAGAAGGCAAAATGTTCCTTCCTCAGGTAGTGAAATCTGCTCGAGTAATGAAAAGAGCAGTTGCTTATCTGGAACCGTTCATGCCCTTGCCTGAAGAAGGACAAGAAGCCTCCTCACTGAAAAAAATCTTACTGGCTACAGTAAAAGGTGACGTTCACGATATTGGGAAAAACATCGTTGGAGTGGTTTTGGCCTGTAACAGTTACCAAATCATCGATCTTGGTGTAATGGTGGATGCGCAGAAAATTATCGACGAGGCAATCAAAAATAAAGTTGATATCATCGGATTGAGTGGGTTGATTACACCTTCTCTGGACGAGATGGTGAATGTGGCTTCCGAGATGGAGCGCCAGGGACTCACGCTTCCCTTGCTGATCGGAGGTGCAACTACTTCAAGAATCCACACCGCGGTGAAGATTGATCCGGTTTATTCGGGAACAGTAATTCATGTGACGGATGCAAGTAAATCAGTTCCGATTGCGGGTGAATCCATATCTGAAGAAACGAAAGAGGAATATCGCCTGAAGATCAAGGAAACGTATCGCCTTCTCAGAATCGATCATGAATCCAAACAGTCACTCAAGCAATTGGTTACCTACGAAGAAGCCAAAGCAAATCCGGTGGTAATTGATTGGGCTGCTTTCCCTCCGGTAAGACCTGCAAAACTTGGGAATACGATTTTGAAGAATCTGGACTTGGAAGTTCTGAGAAAATACATTGACTGGACCCCGTTCTTCAGCACCTGGATGCTAAGTGGGAAGTATCCAAAAATTCTCGAAGATCCGATTGTGGGTGAGGAAGCCAAGAAGCTTTTCAAAGATGCCAATGAAATGCTGGATCAATTGATAGTCGGAAAATGGCTAAGTGCAAATGCTGTCTTTGGACTTTATCCGGTCCAAAGAGTAGCAGATGATGCTTTGGTTTATGATCTGAATGGAAAGCAAATCGCAAAATTTCACTTTGTGCGACAGCAAGGAAAAAAAGGAAAAGGTATTCCTAATCGCTCTTTGGCTGATTATTTACATCCTGACCAAACCGATTACATAGGTTGCTTCGCAGTGACAGCCGGCACCGGGATGGAAGCCAAATTAGCTGAATTCCAAAAGGATGGGGATGACTACAATGATATTTTGCTAAAGGCTTTGGCGGATCGATTGGCTGAAGCTGGAGCGGAATATTTGCACCAGCAAGTTCGTACCAATTATTGGGCCTACTCGACCGATGAATCTCACGATAATGATTTTCTGATAAGAGAAGAATATCCTGGTATCAGACCTGCGCCGGGATATCCCGCTTGCCCAGAGCATTCAGAAAAAGAAACCATTTCCAGATTGCTCGATATGGAGGATGCTATCGGAATCTCATTGACGTCCAGTTATGCGATGTACCCGACCTCATCAGTTTCCGGGTTTTATTTTGGAAACCCGGAAAGTAAATACTTTGGTTTAGGAAAAATAGGAGAGGATCAAGTCGCAAGTTACGCAGAGCGAAAAGGTGTTTCTCTCAAAGATGCCGAGCGTTTACTTTCTCCGAATCTTGCCTACCAACCTAATTTATCTCTTGCAATTCCAACTCCATGAAAATAACTAAACACTTGGAAAACGCGAAATCAACGCTTTTTTCATTCGAAATTTTGCCACCTCTGAAAGGCCAAAGTCTAAAAGAATTATTGGAAGGAATTTCGCCTTTGATGGAGTTTAAGCCACCTTTTGTGGACGTCACTTATCATCGGGAGGAATTTATTTACAAGAAACATCCCAACGGACTTTTGGAAAAAGTGAGCACTAAAAAGCGTCCCGGAACGGTAGGAATTTGCGCTGCAATCATGAACAAATTCCACATCGATGCAGTGCCTCATTTGCTTTGTGGAGGATTTACCAAAGAGGAAACCGAAAATGCTTTAATCGATCTCAATTTTATAGGAGTGGAGAATGTTCTTGCACTTCGGGGAGATGCCCCAAAATCAGAAGGGAAGTTTATGCCAGAACCCAATGGCCATAGCTTTGCCAGTGAGTTAGTCGAACAAATAATCAGAATGAATCACGGACGCTATCTGCATGATGAGACCGAAACTGGATTTCAGACTGATTTTTGCATAGGAGTAGCCGGATATCCTGAAAAGCATTTTGAGGCGCCAAATATGAAATTTGACTTGAAATACCTGAGGGAGAAGGTAGATAATGGAGCAGAATACATCGTAACTCAGATGTTTTTCGATAATCAGAAATACTTTGATTTTGTTGAGAAAGTAAGAGAAGCGGGGATCACTGTTCCGATTATTCCAGGGATCAAACCCATCACGACTCTTGGTCAGATCACGATGCTTCCAAGAACCTTCTTCCTCGATCTTCCTGATGCTCTGATGGACGAACTCGAAAAATGTAAGACAAATACTGAAGTGAGAGAAGTTGGAATCGAATGGTCGATTCAACAATGCAAAGAGTTGATCGCCAGCAATGCACCTTCACTCCACTTCTATACGATGAGTAAGGCAGATACGACTTTTAAGATCGCTAAAGAGGTGTTTTAAAAAATTTACTCTTTATCCTGAAATCAAAAAGAATTCCGGCCAGCCGGAATTCTTTTTTTGTAATTAAGAAATTGGGATAGGCTTCTGCACTCCTTTAAACCGGCCGAAAAAATTTGTGCTATTTAGAAATCTACTCCTGAACCTTGGGTTTTAGGTAACTTTTAAGCTTTTCGTAAAGTTCTTCTGAGGAAAATGGTTTTGGTATAAAATCATCGAAACCCGAATCTTCCATTTCTTTTTTGACCTCGAATAAAAGGGAAGCTGTGTGTGCCAGAATAGGTACTTTTCGTTTCTCTGAATCCTGATGGTTTCGAATCGCTTTAGCGACGGCAAATCCATTAAGTCTTGGCATCTGCAAATCCAACAACACGATATTGAAGTGACAGGAGTCAAACTGGTCCAGGGCTTCCTGACCATCTGAGGCAATGACCAAATTTCCTACACTCCATTTGGTCAGGAATTTTCGGATCAAAAGTTGATTCACAACATTGTCTTCTGCAAACAGAATCGAAGCTTCTCGTAAAGACTTAGGTTGAATCATCTCCCCGAATGACTTAGAATTTATATTTTTTTCCACGGATTTTGAATTCTAAGGTGAACTTAAAAGTGCAATCGAAAATCAAGAGCTAGCTTTTTCAACTCACATTTCCGGAGTTTGCTTATTGTAAACGAGGGGATCTTTGATCAACCCGCTAAAGTTTTCGGCGGAAAATTGAAGCGCTTTAGTGAGTTCCCGGAATTAGTTAAGGCTTACGTCTGTTCTGATTTTAGTGAATTTTTCTTTAGAAGCATCGCTCAGATTGTCAAAGTTAGCAGTCAACCAATCCATACTTTCTTTGGTAGAAGCTTCAATTTCATTTGAGGCAATTTTAGTCCCCGTTTTCATTTCTTTACTTTTGTTATCCCACCAGGCCTCGACATTTTTCATGTGCAAATCAGCGCTTCTGTCGAAATTTTCAGCTTCTTGTTTTGCGTCAGCCACTGCGTCTTGGTATCGCTCTTCCAAGGCTATGACAGCGGTATCTTCCACTTCAAGGTCTTTGTTTATTTCTTTGGCAGTTGATTTCAACTCGTCAAATCTCTTGTCAGTAATACTCCAATCTGGCAATGGACGCATTTGCGCGACAGTTTCCACGCTGTCTACGAAGCTCTCCAAATCTGAAGTTGCTTTCACTTGATCGACATCGCTGTACTTATTTGATTCACAAGAGAGAATTGTGAGCATTGAAGCGCCTGCTAATAGGATTATTTTAATTTTCATAGTGGTATCGGTTTTAAGATGGTATACCAATCTGCCTGCAATGCCTCTGCCAACGCCATTTTTTTTGATGCTGAATATGCAACAAGTAGCATCAAAATGATGCTAAACCCCTTTTGGATAAAATGGCAGGATATTTTAATCCTTTATTTCTATAAGTTTAGTTCGCACATACTGGAAATTAATCCCCGATTTGTCCATTTCCGATGGTGTGATTGAAAGGTTTTTTTTGGTCCATTTATTCCCTGCAAGCCGAAAAGAGAATGATTGGATTCTTTTTCAAGTTGAGGATTCTGATCCGTTCACCCCGATTTTTTGCTTTCAGCCATATTTTCACCTCTCCATCAATCGATCTTTGGTATCTTGTGCCATGATTAAATTGATCGAATGTCCCCGGGATGCCATGCAGGGAATCCCGGAATTTATCGATACAGCGATCAAGGCTGCTTATATCAACCAATTGCTGGAAGTCGGTTTTGAGACGATTGATTTTGGAAGTTTTGTGAGTCCAAAGGCTATTCCACAGATGAGAGACACGGCGGAGGTTTTGAGTTTGCTGGATTTGCATCAGGCAAAAAGCAAGCTTTTGGCGATTGTAGCCAATGTGAGAGGAGCGGAGGAAGCACTACATTTTGAAGAAATTGATTTTCTGGGTTTTCCACTTTCTGTTTCCGAAACTTTTCAAAAGCGAAATACAAATGCTTCCATTGGTGAAGCATTGCAAACAGTAGAGACCATTCAGAATCTTTGCGAAGCCAACCGAAAAAAGCAAGTTGTATACCTAAGTATGGGTTTTGGAAATCCATACGGAGATCCTTATTCCCCTGAGATAGTCGCTGAGTTTGTAGAGAAATTGGCTTTGTTGGGAATCGAAACAATCTCGTTATCTGATACAATTGGAGTAGCTGATGCTGAACTGATTTCCACACTTTTTGAGATTCAGATTCAGGCGTTTCCACAGATTGAGTTTGGTGCTCATCTGCACAGCAGACCCGAAGGGATTGAGGAGAAAGTGCTCGCAGGACTTAAAGGAGGTTGCAGGAGATTTGATGGAGCCTTAAAAGGCATTGGAGGTTGCCCCATGGCAGTAGACAAACTTGTCGGAAATATGGCAACAGAGGTGATGATCGCAACCCTCGAAAAGGCTGGTCATGACCTCAAACTCAACAAAACAGAATTTATAGAAGCGATGAAACTGGCCAATTTTGTTTTTAATCCGTAGGATAAATGTCAAATAAGAATATTCAGAGCAAAGTAAAATCACTCAGATTGCTCAGGTTTTTGCATCATTGGCTGGGAATTCCGTTGGTGATATTTTTTCTGATCATAGGGATTACTTCCATTCTTTTGGCTTGGAAAAAGAAAGCTGAGTTGCTACCATCGACTTTGGAAACAAAGGTTGCAAATGCTCAGGATTGGATTTCCCCAGCCGAAATGGTATCGGTTGCCCAACTGAAAATGGACAGCTTGGAGATGTCAGCCGAGGTAGATCGAATTGACATCAGACCCGATAAAGGTATTGCTAAAGTGACCTTCAAAACTCATTTCACAGAAGTGCAATTGGATGGGTTTTCGGGTGAAGTTTTGTCTATTGGAACCAGACATTCGGACTGGATAGAAAAAGTGCACGACGGAAGCATCGTTGATTTTTACCTTGGCGGAGATGAAGCCACCAAATTGGTTTATTCCACACTGACTGCTTTGGGACTTATTTTCATGAGCGTGAGCGGATTTTATCTCTGGTATTTTCCGAAGGTGATCAGGAAATTGAAAAAGCAGTAAGCCAAAAGTCTCTCGTTAAATCCTAAAATATAATATCGGAGCCCGAACCTCCACTAATACTTCCGACGGTGCCTACTTTTCCTTTTTTAATCGATAAAGGAAAGGAGCCTTATTGGCCGCACCGGTAAACTTTTTCTCCAATCTCTCCAGAATATTCATGTCCAGGATTTTCTTTTGAAAGTTATTTCTTGCAAAAGGTTTATTAAAAACCGTTTCATAGAGTTCCTGAAGCTCTTTCATAGTGAAGGTTTCTGGAAGAAGGTGGCAACCAATCAGGTTTTCATCAAATTTTAATCTCAATGATTCCACCGCCTTGCTCACCATCAAACTAAGATCAATCACCAGTCGAGGGATTTCTTTAATATCAAACCAATCAATTGATTGGTCAATTTCACTTTTTCGCGGAACTACTTTTCTGATATCCACCAGAGCAAGATAACCGATGGATACAAAGCGGTTAGTAATCCAGTCATATTCAGCCTTCATGCCCAGCAGGTTTCCAAGTTTTTCATCATTTAATGTCTGCAACCGATCTAAAAATTCCTTATTGGAGCGAGACGCATCGCCAAATACTCTAAACTGCTCTAGGTACATTTCATCAATCCCGGTTCTTTGTTCTATTATTCTTCTCGCGGCCTGATCGATTCCTTCGTTTTGAAAAATAAACCCACTTGGAAGAGCCCAAAAATCTCCTTCGAAATAAAGCTTTGGCACCAAGACTTTCAGCTTTTTTTCCTCGTATCCAAAAATCACGCAGTCAATGGAAAGTTGCTGTATAAAGTTCTGATCCTTGAGGGAATTCATTTTGGAAATGTCCATGAAAATGGGTTGAAGTAGTGGTCAAAGGTCAAACTTAAATCATAACCAGTTTTTATTGAAAGGAATTTTTTTAGAAGATAATAATGATGGCTTTGGTGATTTGGTTTAGGTGCCGAAAACTGGTTCAGGTTGCAGGACTTTAATTCCTTAAATTTGCTTTCCAAATAAAATTTTACAATCTGGTTTTTGAGAGAAATATTATTTGATTCATACAAACCTAATAAAATGTTTATTCTGTCAAAAGCTATAAAATTTAATGTCTTTTTATTAGACAATAATAATTATTTTTTCCATGTTTGTGCTGTATTTTGAAATTGAAAAATGGAAAAACACTTTCAAACCTATTTTACCCTCTTGATTTTCGGCATGGCACTAGCCCTTCATCAGTGGCCTTGGTGCGAAGAGTTGGCAGGAGCATATTTCCTAGATCATCCTTCAGACCCCGGCAATGTTCAAGAAGGAAAATTCACGTTGATGGAAAAAGACCATTTGGCTACCTCAAAAATGCTGGATGAATTCCTTTGGCCGGATGAATTTTACAGCTTTCTAAATATTTCACCAAAAATCAATGTCCTGATGACTGTGGACGAAAGCAGCTACGTTGGAGGGAAAATCCACAATTTGGATGGCACTTTATTGGGAATGTTTAATGCAACAGCAAAACGTGTCCCCAAGCCTAAAAACTGATTTTCCTATTTAAAGAAAATCATTCGCACAGGCGGTTGGATTCAATCGCCTGTGTTCATTCTTCAATTATCCCTGGTTAATTGGAGAAATTGAATCAGCAAACCTCTGGGTCATCCTAATTTCCTAATTCTTTAAAACACTTAAATCATGAAGCCAACAAGCCTAAAAGTCCTCCTATTTCTGATCTTAGTTTTTAAATCTGGACTAGGATTTACCCAAGGAGTCGTGCCTACTAAGGTGGATTCGATGTTCTTGGAACCTTACGTGGATCTTGATGAGTGGAGAGAAAGTCCCGTCATGCACAGATATGTTCATGGTGGATTTAAAGGAACGGATACACGCTTTTCCTTTTATTTTCCTGCAAAGGATAACTACCAGGGTAGATTCTACCAATATATCACTCCTGTCCCGGATAGCGAAACGCTGTCTCAAGGGGCAACAGGTGAATCGGATAAAATCGGCTTTTCGATTGCCAGCGGAGCTTATTTTGTGGAAACAAACGGGGGAGGAAATGCTGGCCCGACAATGCCAGGAATGGGAGATCCTTCTGTTGGTGCTTATCGGGCAAATGCTGCTTCAGCACAGTATTCCCGAAAAGTGGCAGAAGAGATGTACGGAGATCACCGCCCATTTGGGTATTCCTTTGGCGGGAGCGGAGGAGCTTTCCGGACGATAGGAGGATTAGAAAATACCGAAGGAGTCTGGGATGGAGCCGTTCCCTATGTAGTTGGTTCGCCGATGGCGATTCCAAATGTCTTTTCTGTTCGTATGCATGCCATGCGGGTTTTGAGAGATAAATTCCCTCAGATCATGGATGCTATCGAGCCGGGAGGAAGCGGAGATATGTTTGCTGGCTTGAACGAGGAACAACGTCAGGCGTTAACCGAAGCAACAAAAATGGGCTTTCCTCCAAGTGCCTGGTATGCCCACGAAACGATGGGCATCCATGCTTTTGCAGTCCTTTATCAGGGAATGGCGATTGCAGATTCAAAGTATTTTGAGGAATTCTGGACCACTCCGGGCTACTATGGTTTTGATAACCCGGAATCTTTTGAGGGAGACCGAATTCAGCATGTTGGCACAATAACAAAAGTTATCACCATGGTGGAAGCTCTGAAAATGGGACTTGATATTCAGAATATGCCCGGTCAGGCAAAAGGAACAGCAGATGCTGCATGGCAGAGTTTGGACGAAAAGGAAGCAACAATTCCGGTCGGGTTTCAATTAAACAACAAGATGCCGGAAGTCTATTTTCTGGGAGGGGATCTGATTGTCAAAAGCGGAAAAGCAACTGGAAAAAAATTAGCCTTAAGACAAATCGAAGGTGATGTGGTGGTTCTTGGCGCCGCGGATTCAAACTTAATTGGTCAGATTACAACTGGCGACACTGTTCAAGTGGATAATTCCAATTTTCTAGCAGCCCAGACCTATCACCGTCATCAGGTTCCAGGGAAAGAATATTCCGTATGGGATCAATTCAGAGACGCCACAGGAAACTCAATTTACCCTCAACGACCGATGAATTTAGGGCCATTATTTACACGTGGAGCCTCAGGAACTGTCCAAACGGGTAAGTTTAAGGGAAAGATGATTTTGGTTGAATCACTTTGGGACAGCGAGGCTTTTCCATGGCAGGCGGATTGGTATCGCTCAAAAGTGAAAGAAAATCTCGGAGAAAGTACCGATGATTGTTTCAGAGTTTGGTTTACGGACCACGCTAATCATGCCGATTTTGCCCTTCCAGGTGATCCAACTCATATCGTCAGCTATCTTGGAGTATTGCAGCAAGCTCTTCGGGATTTGAGTCTTTGGGTGGAAAAGGGAATTGCACCACCACCAAGTACCAGTTACCAAGTAGTTGACGGTCAGGTAGTCGTACCTTCCTCTGCTATTGAAAGAAAAGGAATTCAACCAGTGGTTTCGGTGAAGACAAATGGAGGAGAAAGAGCGGAAGTTTCAACCAATCAACTGGTGACCTTTTTAGCCAATATTGAGTTGCCTGAAAATACAGGAGAGATAGTTTCTTTGGAATGGGATTTTGAAGGAGCCGGAGACTTCCCAATCTCTGAACAATTAAGTCCTGGCAAATCGGAAGGAGGAATTTTGAAAGTTGAGCGAACCTATATTTTTTCAAAGCCAGGGATTTATTTCCCAACACTTCGTGCCACATCCCAGCGAGAAGGAGATCGCGAATCTCCGTATGCAAGAATCAAAAACCTTGGAAGAGTGAGGGTAGTGGTCAAGTAAAGCATCTTTTATAATCTTGAATCCACTCAAAAATCGATATGGAATTTTATCCAAAATTCCATTTTGGTCAATGATCTTTCACTGGAGAATCAAGAGGGTAATGGATGTGAATTTTTATGGCTCACTTCACATGGTCAAGGCATTTTGCCACATTTTCTATTCAGACCTGAAGCTCATATCGTGAATGTTTCCAGAATGGGAGGATTTGTTCCGGTACCCGGTAAGACGATTTACGGAGCAGCAAAAGCTGCTGTCAAACTGATAACCGAAGGACTATATTCCGAATTGAAGGATACCAAAGTTTGGGTTTCGGTGGTTTTTCCCGGAGCTGTCAAAATCAACATTATGTCCAATTCAGGACTGGAAACTAAGGGAATGGATAGCAATGAAGATCCTTTCCGCCTCCGATGCCGCCGGACAAATACTTCGGGGAATGGAGAAAAATTAATTTTCCTGTTTCGATTGAATCCGCTGATGGCTGTCAATATGATTCAAAAGAAGATGAAATTGATGGGGAGGATTTAAAAGGTGATTTTAAAATGACCGTCCCTTGATCAAACCATCAACTTATACTTCTTTCCGGGAAGGGATTTTACGATGCCTTCAAATTCCAAAGCGAGAAGTTTGGAGGAGAGCATCCCTAGGGGAATCTCCGATTGATAGCTCATCTGGTCAATTTCAGATTCTCCTTTTTCAAGCAAAAGATTCAGAATTAAGCACTCTTCTTGATCCCGATTGCTCAGATCAAGAGCTGGTTTTTTTTGACTTATTTCTCCTGGTTTGGTCCAGAAAAGTGCCTCGGCGACGTCTCCCGGACCCGTATAAATATTTGCCTTCATCCTCTTGATGAGCAGATTGCAGCCTTCGCTGAATGGAGATTGTAAGTTTCCAGGCACAGCAAAAACTTCTTTATTGTAAGAAAAAGCAATCTCTGCTGTGATCAATGCCCCGCCTTTCACAGCAGCTTCGACGACAATAAGAGCATCAGAAAGTCCTGCTATAATCCGATTTCTGGCAGGAAAATTCCCAGGAGTCATTTTGCTTTCCGGAGGATATTCTGAAATTAAAGAACCTGTATCCTGAATCTGCTCAGCAGTCTTTTTATGAGATGGCGGATAGATTTGGTCGATTGGAGAACCCATCACGGCGACTGTTGGAAGTCCCGCCTGAAGTGCCATTCTATGCGCTTCAATGTCGATTCCGTAAGCTAATCCCGAGATGATGGCCGGTTGGTAGATTGCCAGATCTTCAATGATTTTATGTGTGGCAGCTTTTCCGTAGGAAGTGGCACTTCTTGTCCCCACGATTCCTATTGTTCGCTCGAAATTGAGATCGGATTTTCCTTTTGTAAATAAGACGACAGGGGAATCATCCTGAGCCTTGAGTCTTTTTGGAAAATTTGGATTTAAATAGGTCAGAATCTGAAATCCTTTCTTTTCAGCCTGATTAATCAGGCCGTCTGCGAGTCGCAGGAGTTGAGATTCTTGTTTCTGGATTTCCAGGAGTTTGTCACCGACCTTTGGAATTTTGGATGCTTTTCCTTTGCTGATTTGAAAAAATCGCTGTGGAGAACCTGCATATGCCAGTATGGCTTTAAAAATTCCCGGTCCGACTTTAGGCGCGAGCGAAAGAGCTAAAAAATGTCTTAGTTCCTCATGAGTTGGATCGTGCATTGAATTCGTCCCGAATGTTGATTAAAAAGTCTTTAAGTTCCTGGAGTTTCTGAATAGCCGCTACTTTATCGAATCCTTGCTCTTTTCCTTGCTTGATCACATCCTGGGCACCTTGAAGCGTATATCCTTTTTCTTTGACCAGGTGATAGATGTACCGGATTTTCTGGATATCGTCCTTGGTATAGCGACGATTCCCTTTTTTGTCTTTTTTAGGATGGATAATATCAAATTCACCTTCCCAATAGCGGATAAGTGAAGGAGCAACTTTGAACATCGTAGCAACTTCTCCGATGGAATGATATTTCTTCTCTATTTCTTTCTCTTTGTACGGCACAGCAAAAATGGCTTAGACCCTAATTTAGCAAAATTACCCGCTGAACTTCAAATAAGGCTTTGGGTAAACAGGAAAAAAACTAAAAAATCAACGGTTTATTAACTGAAGCATTTCCACAGCGGCCAATCCCGCAGTCTCTGTTCTTAGTCGGCTCTTACCTAATGAGACAGGTTGGAATCCATTGGCAAGTGCTTTTTTGATTTCTGCAGGATCAAAATCCCCCTCAGGACCGATCAGAACAAGGTATTTTCCTTTTGGCTCGGCGATGTCAAATAAATGATGATCATGGTGTTCATCCACATACGCGATGAATTTCTGATAGCCTTCAAATTTCTTTGCCTCTAAAATTGAATCCAGCCGGCTGATAGGATTCAGTGCTGGGATTCGATATTTCAAGCTCTGCTTGCAGGCTGAAATAATTTTCTTTTCCAGTCGATCTGTTTTCAAGAAGCTTCTTTCCGAATTCATGGTTTCCAAAAGTGTCAATTCATGGAAACCTATTTCGGTGATTTTTTCGACCATCCATTCCATTCGATCAGGACTTTTGGTAGGAGCGATAGCCAGATGGATGTAAAATTCTTCCTCAGGAACTTCAGTAGTATCCATCACTTTCAAAGTGGTCTTTGCGGGATTTGCCTCAAGGATAACGCATTCAAAAAGTTTTCCTTGTCCGTTGGTCAAAGAGATCAGATCGCCCTGCTTTTTGCGTAGCACACGAGTGAGATGCTTGGACTCATCCGGATCAAGCGTGACTAGGGGAGGGGTGATATTTTCCTGGAAGAAAAGTTGCATGGCTAAAATTCTAAGGCACAAAAAAAGCACATTTCCCGAAGAAAATGTGCCTTAAATAATATTAACCTTATAACAATTAACCTTTGGAGATTTCCATGTTGACTGCCTTGCCTTTGATGGTGTTAGTCTTCATGACACGTATCACCTGATCTGCGTCTTTAGAAGGAACATCCACGAAAGAGAAGTTGTCATAGATATCGATTCCTCCGATGCTGCGTCCTGGCACACCAGTTTCGCCGGCAATAGCACCCACGATATCATTTGGTCTGATTCTGTCTTTTTTACCTAAGTTCAGGAATAGACGAGTCATGTTTGGCTCGCGTTCTCTTTCGGTCTTATTTCCTCCGAATTCCCTGTTACCGCCATCTCTGCTATCACCGAATCTGCTGCTTCCAGCTTCTCTGCTTACGTAGGGTCTTGGAGCGCCACTAGCATCTCTGCTTCCAAATTCTCTTGGTGCAGCTCCGCCGTCTCTGCTTCCGAATTCTCTTCTTGGAGCTCTTTCGCCACCACGGTCACTTCCTCTTTCGCTACGTCCGAAACGTTCTCCGCCTCTTTCGCCGCCACGTCCGAAACGATCTCCGCCTCTTTCACCACCACGCCCGCCATCACGGCCACCGTAGCTGCTTCCGCCTTCTCTTCTTCCACCTTCACGGCTTGCATATTGATCGATGGCGAAGTCCTGATCTCTCATTTCCTTCACGGCATCGCCCATGTTCATTTTGATCAGGCCAAGAGCGATTTGATCCATTGTCAAACCTTCTGCAAGCATCTGTCCGATTGTCCCTTCGAAAAATGCGTTGTCTTCTTCTTTAGCCAATACTCTGTAAACATCTTTCACCAATTGAGTCTTTTTCAAGTCAAGCAGTTCAGAAACTGAAGGAGGAGTCATTTTTGCAATAGTCGCTTTCGTGTATCTCTCAAGATCTCTAAGCTTCATAGTCTCTCTTCTTCCGGTTACGAAGCTGATTGCAGTTCCTGATTTACCAGCACGACCGGTACGACCGATTCTGTGTACGTAGTATTCTTCGTCCAATGGAAGGTCGAAATTGAATACTGCCTCTACATTATCTACGTCGATACCACGAGCTGCCACGTCAGTAGCTACCAATACTGAGCACAAACCCTTGCGGAATTTGCCCATTACTTTATCTCTTTGGGCCTGAGATAGATCTCCATGAAGAGCTTCTGCAAGCACGCCTCTGGCGCCTAACTGCTCGGTCACTTCGTCTGTCATTCTTTTGGTATTACAGAATACCACGCTCAATTGATACTGATTTACGTTCATCAAACGAGTCATCAATTCCATTTTCAAAGAAGGTTTTACTTCATAGTAAACCTGCTCGATGTTTGAAACTGTCAATTCGTTTTTAGCAACTTTCAGAATTTCAGGGTTTTTCTGATATTTTCTGGTCAAGTCCAGGATTGGCTTAGCCATTGTTGCAGAAAAGAAGACAGTCTGTCTTTCTTCCGGCATTTCCTGAAGAATTGCTTCGATATCGTCTCTGAAACCCATGTCCAGCATTTCGTCTGCCTCATCCAAAACGATGATTCCAACGTTGTCTAGCTTCAAAGTACCTCTGCTCATGTGATCTTGCACACGACCTGGAGTACCTACGACAATCTGAACGCCTTTTTTCAGGACTCTAATTTGTCTGTCGATTGACTCACCACCGTAGATTGCTACTGAGTTGATCGCTCTATGATACTTGGCTAGTTTTTGAATTTCCCCTTCTACCTGCACTGCAAGTTCGCGGGTTGGGCAAAGGATGATCGCTTGAGGTCTATTGAAGTCCGGATCTACCAGATCAATAATAGGAATAGCGAAAGCTGCAGTCTTACCTGTGCCGGTTTGAGCCTGTCCGATGACATCTCTACCTTGTAGCAGGAAAGGAATTGCTTGTGATTGAATTGGGGAAGGTTGGGTGTAACCCATTTCTTCCACTGCCCGAATGATTTCTTCCGAAATCCCCAGGTCTGAGAATTTTTGTATTTGATCCATGATGTTTCCTTACTTTTCTTGCCATGTCTCCCAATGAATATCCCAGACAAGCGACAGTAAGGAAATTCACGGCTAGAAAAATGTTCTATGTCTTATTGACGGTGCAAAAGTAGGTAAAGATATTTTGATATCCAAACTGTATTCCAATGTTTTTAGAATATTCTTAAAAATTATTGGTCTAAAAACAAAATAAATTTGGTTTCAATCGATTCAGGGGCTCTCGAATTCGACTTTATTCTGAAAAAAATTGAAAATTAAGGTTAAGAAATTAAAGCAACAACAGACTCTACCACCTTTTTTCTCATCGAAAAAGTGATCTGTCCTGCCTTGTAAAGTATGATTGACTGATCAGCAATAAAGAGCATGTTTGGTCGAATGTTGCTTGATTTGAATAATTCGCCTTCAATGATTTCTTCCTGTGGCAATTGCAAAGCCCAGCTATTTTTTATGTTTTTGGAAGTAATTTGACAAAATAAATAGTCACCATTTTCGGCATAAGCAAG
>JBILPR010000127.1:0-11157 GCA_044373795.1 Algoriphagus sp.
CTCAAAATCAAGAAATTCCAGAATCTTCTTGTTTTCGTAAAACATTTTCTGCTGGGCAATCATAGCTGTCTGCATATTCAGTGGATTTTTACTCAGCCTGAGTCTTCTCAGGATTCCATTGTAGAGAACTGCAATACGTATCAAGTAGGGCTCAGCAATTTTTAATGGCGCCTTTTTGCCAAAAACTTCTGCCATTATTTTGAAAAAATCCTGATAGGATATGCTCTCTTTATTGAGAATAAAGCGCTCTCCCCACGCTTCTTTTTCCACGAGCATACGAATAATCAGGGCAGCATCGCGCACATCCAAATAATTCAAATCCCCTTTCGGATAGTACGAATTTTCGTCCAGAACATAATGATAGATCTCTGTGCTACTTCGATCATCACTCACTTTTCCCAACAAAATTGAAGGGTTTACGACAATCAGATCAAGTCCCTCCTGCTCACCTCTCCAGGCTTCCAACTCCCCAAAATATTTCGACGTGGCATAGACAGTATTGAGCGGAGATTCTGCCCATTTATGATTTTCATCGATCATGGAAAGTTCCGGACTTCTCCCGATTGCGGCTACAGAACTTATATAAACCAGCTTTTTGGTTCCGGCGGTGAGCATTGCATTGACCAGATTCGTAGTGCCAACGTTATTTATTTTGTAAATCAAATCTTCATCCCGAGCGTCAAATGAGACCATCCCTGCGGCATGAATGACAAGATCTTGTCCGGTGACTGCCTCTTCCAACTCCTCCACATCTGAGATATCTCCTTCGTGCCAGTGGATATCCTGATGAATCCCTTCAAGCAGTCTAAGCGAAGAACCGGGCCTTTTGAAACCGTGGATCTCAGCTTTCCCGGCAAATTCCCTGGCGATATAGCTCCCCAGCAATCCGGTAATACCTGTAATAAGAATTTTCATAGGGGCGTCTTTTACAGACTGGAATTTAATAACGCCAGATTTTTAATTTTTTCGAAATGCTTATGCTTTGGTAAAGTTTCCAGCATATCCAGATATCGAACATTGTGACAATCCGTTCCTAAAAACCGGATCACCCCTCTCTCCAGCATCATATCTGCAAAATCCTTCACCTGTTTGGAATAGAAACCAGTGAGCGAAAGTAAATTGACTTGTAAAAGAATATTGCGATCAACCAGCTCCTCAAACAGTTTTTTGTCCCCTATAAGGTATTGATATCGTTCCGGATGCGCCAGTATTGGTTTATAGCCGGCCATTTCCAGTTGAAACATAATATCGAAAAGCATCTGCGGCTTGTTGATAAAGCCTGTTTCTACCAAAACATAATTATCCCCAAATGAGAGGATCTTATCTCCGGCAACGATCTTTTCAAGAAAAATCTCGTCCATGTAATATTCAGCTGCTGCTTCGATTTCGATCCCAATGCCTTCATTTCTGACCGCTTTTCGCAGATCTTCCAACCCCAAGCCAATGATTTCCGGAGTGTTCCGATAATACTCATACATGATGTGCGGAGTCGTGATGATTTTGCGAAGCCCATATCCGGCTAATCTCCTGACCAACTCAAGGGACTCCTCCATAGTCTTGGAGCCATCATCAATTCCGGGAATCAGATGCGAGTGCATGTCTACCTGTAACCAACTAAGGTCAAGTTTTGCTATTTCCTCGGGTTTTCTTTTGAAAATGTCTAAAAGGCCCATTACAAAAGGGTGTTACTATTTGCCATAAAATCATATAGGTTGCCAAAAATGATACGTGTCTGTATTGACCGATACTTCAATTTTGGCGGAGTGATCGAAAGAAGTCAAGTGCAGTCTTGAGATTTCTGAATGGGGACTGAAAGAAGCTTTTTCAATTTTGGGTGGAAAGGACTTAATCAATAAGTTCATAAAGCGAAATACCTGACCTTACCTCTACGTAAAATAACCAGAGCGGGTCAGGGTATCCTGATCAATTCTAAGGAAATATCTCGAACTTTAGGCAAAGTTAAGGGAGAATATGGAAGTCTGATCTTTCTATATTCTCCGTTTCAAGTCAGAATGGAAACTTATTTCCTTTCTGATTCATTAAACAAAAATAGCCCGGAATTGATATGAATAAATTTTCCAGAAAACTTCAGAAACTTCACGATACTTCCCCAAAAGAGGAAACCGCAGTTTTAGTGTCTGTCATCCGACAAAATCAGAGTACCCTAGAAACGGAAGAACATCTCGAGGAGTTAGCCTTTCTGGCTGAAACTCTCGGCGCCAAGGCAGTCTATCGCTTCACCCAAAAAATGGAGCGACCTGATATCCGAACCTTCGTGGGGAAAGGAAAACTAGAGGAAATACTGGCTTACATCACTCATTTCGAAGTGGATATGGTGATCTTCGATGATGACCTTTCTCCTTCTCAAATGAGAAATCTGGAAGATGAGCTTAAAGTGAAAATTTACGATCGCTCCCTACTAATCTTAGATATATTCCTAAAGCGTGCTCAATCTGCCCAAGCTAAAACTCAGGTAGAACTGGCAAGATTCCAATATTTACTACCCCGACTAACCCGAATGTGGACACACCTCGAGCGCCAGCGAGGCGGAACCGGAACAAGAGGTGGTTCCGGTGAAAAAGAAATTGAAACGGATAAGCGGGACATTCGAACCAAAATATCACTGCTTAAGGAACGGCTAAAAGAAATTGACATACAAGGAGAAACCCAGCGGAAAAGCAGAAAAGGCGTTGTTCGTGTGGCTCTGGTCGGCTACACCAACGTGGGAAAAAGCACCTTGATGAACCTGATCACCAAGACGGATATTCTCGCCGAAAACAAATTGTTTGCGACCGTGGACTCAACGGTCAGAAAAGTGGTGCTCGAAAATGTGCCCTTCCTGCTTTCAGACACGGTTGGTTTCATCCGCAAGCTCCCGACTCACCTGATCGAGTCTTTCAAATCAACCTTGGACGAGATTCGCGAAGCAGATTTGCTGGTTCATGTGGTTGATATTTCGCATCCACATTTTGAAGATCACATCGCCGTAGTCACTCAGACCCTGAATGAAATCAAAGCAGGTGACAAGCCAATCCTTCTTGTTTTCAACAAAATAGACCTTGTCGAAACCATGCCTTCCGAAGAGGAGAGCATGAAGATGACTGAGATTGAGTTGACGGAGAACCGGTATGTGGATTTTAAAGCCTTGTCAGATTTTTATGAAAAGAAAAACGGTATCAAACCGGTATTCATGGCAGCAGCAAGCGGACAAAATGTGGAAGGATTCCGCCAGGCCCTTATTGCTGAAGTGAAAAAACAACATCGAAAAATCTATCCTCATTACCTGGAAGACGAAGTGGTAACTTGGGAAAGCAAGGATTTGGAACTTTGAAATCAAAATCCTTTCACATAAAAAAATCGTTGAGTATGGCAAGTGGGGGGGGAAAACCTCAACTTACTGTATCATGAACCCCAAAAATCATAAATCCCCAAGCTTTTACTATGAGCTTTTTTTTGAGTTATCACCAGATTTACTCTGCATAGCTGGTTTTGACGGATATTTCAGAAAAATCAACCCCGCAGTATCAAAATTACTGGGATACAGTATGGAAGAACTCTATTCCAGGCCTATAAATGACTTTGTGTTTCAGGAAGATCGGGAGATCACTTTCAAAGTCAGAAACGAGCTTATAAAAGCAAAACCACTTTCCAACTTTGAAAACCGATACATCACTAAATCAGGAGAAATCATCTGGCTTTCATGGACCTCAATGCCTGTAGAAAGCGAACAGATCGTCTTTGCAATTGCAAAAAATATTACTCACAAAAAAAAGCTGGAAGCTGAGCGAAATGTTTTCCTCACCAATCTTACCAAAGCAAATGACGATCTGAAGCAGTTGACATACACTACTTCACACGATTTGAGATCCCCGGTAAACAATCTACTGTCGGTGATTAGTCTTTTGAACGAATCCAAAATTACTGATCAGCCGACTTTAAAAATCCTGCAGCTTTTAAAATTCTCAGGGGAAAACCTCAGAGATATTCTTAGCAGATATATGGATATTTTGAGCGGCAAACACGACTCTCATGCACCTTTAGAGGTATTGGACCTTAACCACACTCTTCAAGAAATCCTTAAGTCAATTAGCTCACTTGTTCAATCTTCGAAGGCGAAAATTCATTACGACTTTTCTAAAGTTGCAAAAGTAAAATTCAATAAAATATACATGGATAGCGTGCTTCTCAATCTGATCACAAATTCCATCAAATATTCCCGCCCGGATAGATATCCCGAGATTTCTATTCATTCAGAAATCCATAACGGAAAAACTCAGTTGATCTTTAGAGACAATGGATTGGGTTTTGATTTGGAGAAAGTGAAAGACAGAATTTTTGGACTTCATCAGAGGTTTCACGAGCTAACCGACAGCAAAGGGATCGGCCTGTACTTAGTGCATAGCCATATCACTAATCTCGGAGGTCAAATAGAAGTTGAAAGCGCAGTGAACGAGGGAACCACTTTTTTGATCACCTTCAAAAAATAAATTCTTCAATTTCAACCGTCAAGCAACTCATTGTATGAAAAAGCTGCTTGGTTTCCCCTATAAAATTTGCCTTCTCCAGATAAAAGCAACTATTTAGTATCGATGAAAAATTCGGCACTTCTCCTTTCCCTCCTTTTGGTTTTTCTTTTTTCCTGTAAGAAGGGTGAAAATGAAAAATTTGGCTCAGATATCAGCACAAATCCGGAACAAATCGTAGCCGGAAAAGCCATTTTCAATCAGTATTGCAGCTCTTGCCATAACTTCCAACAAGCCACTATCGGTCCTAACCTAAGCGGTCTAACCCGCAGGGTTGACTCCAAATGGATTCGTGAATTTATCAAAAATCCACAGGCAATGATCGAAAAAGGTGACATACGTGCAACTGAGCTTTATGCCCAATTCAAGGCCTATATGCCCGCTTCACCTCAGCTTCAGGAAAAGGATTTTGATGCTTTACTGAGCTATCTGCATACTTTTTCGGAAGAACCTCAGGAAGGCGGAGCCGCCGGACTTGATAACCCGCTGCCGGAAGGTGTTACAGATTCAGGAATTCGCTTCGACCTGGAACTACTAACTCAAATTCCTCCCTCAGACACGGTTCCTCCTCTTGCAAAAATCACAAAGCTGGAAAGCGAGACTGTTTCAGGCCGCACTTTTGTGCAGGATCAGCGCGGAGTCTTGTATGAATTGAAAAACGGGAAGCATCAGGTCTATTTCCCGCTTCGGGACCTAAGACCTGATTTGATGTTTAAACCAGGATTGGCAACAGGATTTGGCAGCTATGCTTTTCACCCTGAATTCCAGAAAAACGGACTTCTTTACACTGCACATTCTGAAAAAGGGAAAGCCCAGACACCAGATTTTGCATATGCAGACAGCATCAAAGTGACTCTTCAGTGGGTTCTGACAGAATGGAAAACCGATAATCCAGCTTCAGAAACTTTCGAGGGAACCAGCCGGGAACTTTTGCGAATTGACTTTGTCACCCAAATCCATGGCATGCAGGAAATCGCTTTTAATCCATTTGCAAAACCAGGAGACTCCGACTTCGGAAAACTATTCATCGGGATCGGTGATGGAGGAAGTGCCGAAAATGGCTATGCTTTTATCGCAGATCACCAAGGCACAGATATCTGGAGCAGCATTTTGAGAATTGATCCATCAGGGAATAACAGTAAGAATGGAAAATATGGAATTCCTGCCGACAATCCATTTGCAGGAAAACCTGGAAAGCAGGGAGAAGTTTATGCATATGGGTTCCGAAATCCCAATCGTGTATTCTGGGATCCGAAGGGTAGATTGCTTGCAACAGAAATCGGCCACAAGAATGTCGAGGAATTAAACGGAATCGAGCCCGGAAAATTCTATGGTTGGCCTGTCCGTGAAGGGACTTTCATCATCAATCCTTATGGCAACATGGCGAAGGTATTTTCGCTTCCCGATGACGACAGCAGCCTTGGTTCTATATTTCCTTTGATCCAGATTGACCATGATGAAATAGCAGCGATCATCGGAGGATATTTTGTGAAGTCTGGTCCACATGCCGGTAAGTTTCTTTTTGGCGATGTCCCATCCGGAAGACTTTTTATAGCCGATCTGAGTGATTGGAAAAATATCAAAGTAGAAACCTGGGGAATCAAATTCCAAGGCAGGGAAATGGGCTTGGTTGAACTTTGCGGCAGCCCTCGTGTCGATTTGAAATTCGGTCAGGATAAGTCCGGCCAACTCTATCTGATGACCAAAGCAGACGGAAAAATTTATAAAATTAAAGGGGTTTAAAATTTTAGCTGAAGGCTACTGCCGTGGACAATTTATTTGGTTTCACAGACATTATCTTACTAATCACCTGATATATTCAGCGTGGCCACATAGAAATTAGGGTCGACTTTGATCTGGGCTTTCTCTGTGTCCAACTCCACAAAATTCCATTTTTGAGTGGGTGAGATCCAGATCGGTTCTGCTCCATTCACCGAGATTTTTACCGGCATGGCAAAGTTTGGAACTACATTTTCCCAACGGAATTGAAGCGTTTTTCCTTTGACCACATAGCTGAGAACAGGTATTCGAATATCCCGGAGATATTGGTCAAAAACTCCACTGAGATCGAACCCGGATTTGGAAGAGATGTATTGTTCAATATCTGCGGAGGTGACAGTCTGATGGTAAAACTTGGAATTCATTCCTCTCAGGATAAGTCTCCATTTCTCATCATCATTGATGACCTGGCGAATGGTATGAAGTAGATTGGCCCCTTTGTAATACATGTCTGAAGAACCATTTTTATTGACATTGTAGGGACCAATCAGCGGTTTGTCATTTTGGATATTCTTCCGGGTTCCGAGCACATAAGCGCTGCTGGCTTCTTTCCCAAAATGATAATCGATGAAAAGATTTTCGGAATAAGCTGTAAATCCCTCATGAATCCACATATCCGCCACGTCTCTATTGGTGATATTATTGGCAAACCACTCATGACCGGACTCGTGGACTATGATAAAGTCAAACTTCATCCCCCAACCTGTTTCGCTAAGATCGCGTCCCAAATAGCCATTTGCGTAGCCATTTCCATAAGTCACTGAGCTCTGATGCTCCATGCCGAGATAAGGCGCTTCGACGAGTTTAAATCCATCTTCGTAAAAAGGATACGGACCAAACCAATGCTCAAAAGCGCGCATCATTCGCGAAGCCTCGGCAAATTGTTTGATGGCTTTTTGCAGATTTTCCCGAAGGACATAATAGTCCATATCGAGATCCCCTTTTTCGCCCAGATACTTTTCTCCAAAATGGACGTAATCACCGATGTTGATGTTGACTCCGTAGTTATTGATCGGGTTTTTTACTTCCCAATGGTAGGTTTTGGTCTTCTCCTTATTATTATGTTCGGTCCTTAGCAATCTTCCGTTGGAGACATCCATCAGGTTTTCAGGAACCTTCACACTTATCAAAACTCCCTGATCGGGCTCATCTGCAGGATGGTCTTTATTGGGCCACCAGATGCTTGAACCTATTCCCTGGTTGGAATTTGCAATAAAAGGCAGCCCATTGCTATCCTTTTTCCAGGTCAGCCCTCCATCCCAAGGCGGTCTCACTGCCACCACCGGTTTTCCACTAAAAAACAAAACCAATTCATTGATTTCGGTCGTTTTTTGAGGTGAGGGTACTGTGATAAAATGAGCACTTCCTTCCTTCTCTATTTTCAGTTCTTTCCCTTTTTGTATTGCTTTTTCCAGAACCATCGGAGCCTGCAGGTCTATCTGAAGCCGGTTCTGAGGACCTATCACCTCGTATCGAACAGTGTTTTTACCAGAGATAGTTTGAGTAACCGGATCTACCACAATATCCAAATGATAATGCTGCAAATCCCACCAAGCTCTCTCAGGAGTAATACTTCCTCTCAGCGTGTCCTCGCGGGTAAAAGTCAGAGCCTTCGGAGAAATCTGAGCTTGCACTTGGGTACCTGCCAAAATTATAAGAAGAATAAGAAGAAGTCGGTTCATCATCAGAAATAGCAATATTAAAAACTCCAAGATACGAGTTGGAGGAGATTTTTGGCAGGTAAAATTTGAAATTCCTGAATTTGACAGAGTGGAGCTACTGAAAACCTTGCCAATAGGGCTGCTTAAACTTCATTAGCAAAAGACCATTGAAATCAAAAGCTGTCTCTCAGAAAATTCGCTTTACTTGTTGAACAAAGATCTTAATTCAACAATTTTTGAATTGGCCTCATCCAAATTAACGAGTCCGCTACGGGGTCTGTCCAAATCTATAATGGTAAATACCGTGAGGGCAAGCATCAAAGAGAATCCAACCACCACTAACATATCAATCCTATTCTTCCTCTCATATCCCATCAGGAAGGTGGAGCAGACACAAAGAAAAATCAGTAAGAATTGAATAGAATCCGGAATATTGGCTTCTCCAGCCGCTCTCCGACTGGTGGTAATATCTATCATGGCATTTAATGCAGGGATTATTTCTGAAGTTCGGGTGATCTCAGTGTTTGTTTTGGCATATTCTGCCACTGTCATCCAAATGTCACTACTTATCCCGTCGGCTTTGTAATAGTAATCCACCATTTTGTCAAAGTCCATACCCGCCTGGTTAAATGCAATTCTGGTTTCGAGATATTCTTCTAATTGGCTTTTGAGAATATTTTTCATACTATCCGGAAGGACTTCCGCACGAAGGACAACCGTGCCAATTGCATTTGCTTCCTCGATCGCAAGTTTTCTTCTGTCATCAAATCTGGAATTTGCCATTCCAAAAGTAAAAGCAAGTAAGAGCGCCAATAATCCCAAAAGGGAAGAACTTAAAGCGCCGAAATCATCATTCGCAAGATCCGGATGCTTTTTTAAAACATTCTTTCTAATCCGAACTCCTACTAAAAATGAAGCAAGAACCAGGATAAACAAGACAAGCCCAATGACGTAAGGGGGAAGGGTATCAAAAGCAGAAATTTGAATCATTTCGAATGGTCAATCGACCGAATTATTGCAAAATAAATATATAAAAAAGGGGTATAAGGTCAGCTTCTTCAGCTGTCGGATTTTGCAAAATATCCTTCAAAAGAAAACCCGCTTTCTGGGCGGGCTTTTCTTTTGAAGATTGTTTATTTCTGCTGAGGGGGATATTCAGCAATTATCGCCTTTATTGCTGCATTAATATTTGCCTCGCGTTTTTCTGCATTGGCATCTTCATCAATTGTCTTAGTGCCACGACCCTGCCAAACAATCTTTTGAGTAGAAACGTCCACAAAGTTGATAAACATGGTTCCCTCGATGTATTCATCGTAATTGATTGAAGAGGAAGTAAATCCTCCTCCATAGCCGTATCTCATTCCTCCATAATAGGGAGATCCGGTAGTAGTGACTGTCGCATCCACTTTTTCTTCGGCTCTTACCAGAATATCCACAATAATGTCGGGATTTTCCGATTTAGTAAATCCTTTGGCTGCCATT
This sequence comes from Algoriphagus sp., assembly GCA_044373795.1. Lineage (GTDB taxonomy): Bacteria > Bacteroidota > Bacteroidia > Cytophagales > Cyclobacteriaceae > Algoriphagus. The sequence goes on from JBILPR010000127.1 coordinate 9,446, forward strand.
TCATTCTCCACAGCTGCAATAACACGGGTCCTGTTCAAGTCACCAACTGGTAAATTCAAAGATTCCTGACTGAATGCATACGTTTTGTACTTTGCAAAATCAGCTTGCTTATCGTAATCGGAAGTCACCTTTACAGTACTGCTACAAGATGCTGCCAAAAAGATCAGGAGGGCGAAAAGAAAATTTCTAATCATGATTTCAGGTGTTTAAAATAATGAAAACGAAATTAATTATAGTATCGAGAAATAAATAAACGGCCCCGCCCATAATGTCTTAAAACATGCAACAGGTTATTACTAAATTAATTAAATCTTGTGACTATACTGTTCTTTGAAAAGAATTTCCTGGATTAATTCAATCTAATCCTCCACTCCTTCGGATAATAGTTATTGATCCGGTTACCCAGGTTTTTGATCCAGCCAAGTGGAAGGCTTTGATAGGTCATTAGCACCCAACCAATGGGAAGGTCTGACATTTCAGATTCGTTTTTCCTCAAAAAATCCAGCGCTTGAGTGAGGTCAAGTTCTTTGGTTGAAAATCCATTTTTTGGCAAAATCGACAACGCCCATTCATGTGAAGGAATCCAATCCTCTTTTTGCTTTTTGCCAAGCTCCACTCCAAAATACCGCAAACTTAAATGCTGGCTTAACCGCTCAAAATATCGGCTCCACTCTCGGTTTATTCTAAAAAATGATTCGTTCAGCATGTAATATTTCCCCGACCCATCCAATCCCAATTCATTATCCAGCACCGCGGATTCTCTGTCTTGCACTGACTTTAAGACGGGGTGCTTGAAATCTTTAATTCTCCCAGGTTCCAAAATAAATGCATCATCCGGCCGCTTCAGGACGGTGATAAAAAACCCTTCTCCCTCCACCAAATGGGGGAAAAAGCGATACCCGTAGAACGTTCCCTCTTCCGTCTTCACTTCAGTTTCCCGAATTCCCCAACTTGGATCGAGCGGGATTCGAACAGGTTCGTAAGAAAACTCTGATGTCAAAAAACTAATCATATCCTCGTTTTCAAGTTCGTTGAATGTGCAAGTGCTATAAATCAGATAACCGTCAGCTTTGACTAATCCACCTGCCTGGTCCATGATTCGCCTTTGGCGGGAAGAGCAAAGCTGTACGTGATCCGGGGACCATTCCTCTCTCGCTTGTGGGTCTTTCCTAAACATCCCCTCTCCCGAGCAAGGTGCATCTACCAAAACAAGATCAAAAAACCCTTCTAAAGGTGCGAAATGGTCTGGGTCATTATTGGTCACTACAATATTCCCCAGTCCCCATTTAACTGAGTTTTCTTTCAGAATCTGAGCTCGGGCATGGATTACTTCATTGGCCACCAACAACCCATCATTTCCAAGATACGAGGAAAGTAAGGTGCTTTTCCCTCCGGGGGCTGCTGCCAAATCCAGGTAAACTCCTTTGGGTGCTTCTATACTTTTGAGAATATGCTCGATAAACATGGAAGAAGCTTCCTGCACGTAATACGCTCCGGCGTGGAAGGCAGGATCGAGTGTAAAGCTTGGTCGCTCGTCCAAAAAATATCCTTGTCCTGACCAGGGAATGGCACTTTTCTCCCAGTGGGGAATAAAACCCTTTGCCTCGTTTAACCGGATGGATGTTCGGGCAGGTTTTTCTATTCCCAGTTTGAATTTTTCAAATTCTTCCTTTCCCAATAGGGAAATCATTTGGGTTTCAAACGCGGCAGGA